>NZ_JBMKHT010000001.1:0-326732 GCF_049238165.1 Enterobacter cloacae complex sp. IR5422
AAATTGGAAAATTGAGCCACAGGACGTCGATAAAGGACGGTTTGGGGCGTCATATCGGGAGCTGCGGACCACTTAATCGCAACTTCCTTAACTATTTTTACACCGACGTGCTGGGGATCTCGGCGCTGGCGGCCAGTACCATCTTCCTGATTGCCCGCGCGTGGGACGCGGTTCACGATCCGCTGTTTGCCAGCATTATGGACACCATTAACAGCCGGTTCGGCAAGTTTCGCCACTTTTTGCTGATCGCCCCGCTGCTGATCACCGGCGTCACGCTGCTGTCGTTCTATAAAATCGAAGCGGACATGACCACCAAAATCCTCTACGCCGGGGTGACGTATATCCTGTGGGGGACGCTGTACGCCATCTCCGATATCCCGTTCTGGTCGATGTCGTCGGTGATGACCAACGACTCCGCCCAGCGCACCCGCGCGGTGACGGCGGCGATGCTCGGGGTGAACGCGGGGATTGCCTGCGCCAACATCTTCTTCCCGAAGCTGGCGGCGTTCTTCGCCCAGTACAGCAGCGATAAAGGCTACTTTATGGCGGCGCTGGTGATGATGCTGGTGGGCCTGCCGCTGATGCTTAACGGCTTTATGCAGATCAAAGAGCGCGTGCCGCCGAGCCCGGAAAAGGTGACCATCCGCGACACCTTCCACAACCTGCGCCAGAACAAGCCGCTGTTTATCGTCCTGCTGTCGTTCTTCTTCTGCGTGTTCCACAACGTGGCGGGTGGTCTCTATATATACTTCTTTATCAACAACCTGGGCGACGGCAGCCTGCAGATGGCGATTGGCGTGATGGGGATTGTCGCGGCGGTGCTGTGCCTGGTCGCCCCGATGCTGACGCGCCGGATGCAGAAGCGGAAGCTGTTTATGATCCTCTGCGGGCTGGACGTGGCGGTGCGCGTGGTGATGTGGTTTGTTGGCTATCAGCAGGTGACGATGCTGTTTATTCTCCTCGGCCTGAGCACGCTGTTCGTGATGATGACCAACATCCTCACCTCGTCGATGATTGCCGACACCATCGAGTACGCGGAGTACCACACCCACAAGCGCTGCGCGGCAATCACCTTCTCCGGGCAGACCTTTACCGGCAAGATGTCGGTGGCGGTGGGCGGCGGGTTAATCGGCGTGTTTCTGACGATGATCGGCTACGTGCCGCAGGCGCAAATCCAGAGTGCAGGCGTGCTGTCGGGGCTGTTCTTCGGGATTTGCCTGCTGCCGGCGATAGGGTCGCTGATCCGCATGGGCTTTATGTCGCGCTTTACCTTTACCGAGGAGAAGCATGCGGAGATTTGTCGGCTGCTGGCGGAGCGGAACGCGTCTGCGAAAGCGCCGGGTGGCGGCTGCGCCTTACCCGGCCTACAGGACCAGCCCTTGTAGGCCTGATAAGCGAAGCGCCATCAGGCTTCGCTTTTAAAGACTTACAGCGCCTTCACAAACGCCAGCAGATCTTCGTTGAGCTGGTCCTGGTGGGTCAGCGCGAAGCCGTGCGGCGCGTTGTCGTACACCTTCAGCGTGGCGTTTTTGATCATCTCTGCCGCCAGCTTGCCGGTGCTTTCAAACGGCACGATCTGGTCGTTACTGCCGTGAATAACCAGCGTCGGCACGTCGATTTTCGCCATATCCGGGCGGAAGTCGGTTTCGCCGAAGGCGGTCACGCAGTCGATGGTGCCCTTCAGGGACGCCAGCAGGGCGATGTTCAGCGTCTGGGTCAGGGCACCGGCGGAAACGGTCTGCCCGGCGTTGATGCCGTAGAACGGGGTGGCGAAGTCGCTGATGAACTGGGCGCGATCTTTACGCAGTCCGTCGCGAATGCCGTCGAACACGCTCTGATCCACACCCTGCGGGAAGGTCTCAGATTTACCAAAGATCGGCGTGACCGCGCCCAGCAGCGCCAGACCGGCCACGCGCGCGCTGCCGTAGTTGTTGATGTAGCGGGTCACGTCGCCGCCGCCCATGGAGAAGCCCACCAGCGTAACGTCCTGGAGGTCCAGGGTGGTGATCAGGTCGTTGATGTCGGATGCAAAGGTGTCGTAGTCGTAACCGTTCCACGGCTGATCCGAGCGGCCAAACCCGCGACGGTCAAAGGCGATGGCGCGGAAGCCGCGCTCCGCCAGGTAGTTCAGCTGGCTGTCCCACATGTCGCCGTCCAGCGGCCAGCCGTGGCTGAAGAGAACCGGTTTGCCCGCGCCGCAATCTTTGTAGTAAATCTGCGTGCCGTCTTTTGCCTTAAACGTTGCCATAGTGTGTTCCTGTGCAGGTGATGGTTGTGGTTATACCGGCGCGACCAGGTAGCGAATAGCCGGTGATGTTGTGCCCTGATGAAAAGCCAGAACGCGGCTCTGCAGCAGGAGGTCATTCATGGTGTGGCGCTCCTGCTGGCGCAGATGCTCAATCCAGGAGCCCATCAGGAAGGTCTCGATAAACAGGCCGGGGCGCTCGATATCCTCGTACACCGCCCAGCTCATCGCCCCGGCGCGGCGGCGTACCCGGCGCAGCTCGTGGACCGCCTCCAGGAAGGCCTTCGCGTTGTGCGGGTCAATGAGGTACTCGTGCGAGACCAGCACCGGGCCGCGCTCGTTCGGCAGGTCGATCTCCACGCCGTCCAGCGGCTGGCCGCTCAGGTCGAGGTTCAATTCCGGGTCTTTCTCCAGCTTCCAGCGGAACACGGTGGCGCTTGCCAGCACCATCCCCAGCGTGGCGACCACCAGCGCGGTCGGGGTGCCGAACTGCGACGCGATCTGCCCCCAGATGGCGCTGCCAGTGGTCATTGAGCCGAAGAACACCGTCAGGTAGACCGCCAGCGCGCGGGCCTTCACCCAGCGGGCGGCGCTGCGCTGGGCGCCGAGGTTCAGCGTCGAGAGCACCGCAATCCACGCGAAGCCGGTGAAGAACTCAAACAGGTTGAGCAGCCAGACGTGGCGCACAAACGCCAGCGCCAGCATGGTGAGGGCAAAGACCAGGCTCGCGGCCACCATCAGGCGGTCGGCGTTCAGCCGCTGGCGCAGGCGCGGCAGCAGGATCGCCCCGGCAATCGCCCCCAGGCCAATGCAGGCCAGCATCACGCCGTAGCCCGCCGGGCCTAAGCCCAGCTCGCGGCGCGCCACCAGCGGCAGCAGCGCCCAGCCCGCGCTGCCGAAAACGAAGAACGCCACGGTACGCACCAGCACGTTGCGCAGCACCGGGGCGGCGTGCACGTAGCGGATGCCGGTGCGCACCGCAGAGAAGAAGTGCTCCGGCGGCAGACGCTGAATGGACGGGGCCGGACGCCAGCGCCACAGTACCCACGCCACGCCCACCACGGACAGCGCGTTCAGGGCAAACACCATCCACGGCCCGGCGAGCGACAGCAGGAAACCGCCCAGCGCGGGGCCAATCGCCCGGCTGATGTTCACCCCGAGCGAGTTCAGCGCCACGGCGGCGCCCAGCTCCGGCTTGCTCACCAGATCGGGCACCACGGCCTGGAACGGCGGCGAGCTCATCGCCGCGCCCACGCTCAGCAGAAACGTCGCCACCAGCAGCACGGCGGGGGTAACGTGTCCGGTGAAGGAGAGCGCCGTCAGCCCGGCGGCGGCGATGAACACCCACAGCTGGGAGAAGAGCAGGTATTTACGTCGGTCGACGATGTCTGCCATCACCCCGGACGGCAGGGCGAAGAGGAACATCGGCAGGCTGCTGGCCGCCTGCACCAGCGCGATATCCAGCGGATCGGCGCTCAGGGTCAGCATGCTCCAGTTGATGCCGACGTCGCTCATCCATGAGCCGACGTTAGAGACCACCGTGGCGATCCACAGCATGCGGAACACCGGCTGGCTCAGCGGCTGCCACGGCGAAACCGTCGGTGCGGGCGTCGTCTCGACGTGTGCGTCGCGAACGTCGTTAACCTGGGTCATGCGAACCTCTCCGTTGCCTTACGCTGCAGCCGCCACTGGCCCGGCCCGGTGAGGGCGAGAGTGGTGAAGATAATCAGCAGCAGCCAGCCAAACTGCCCTTCGGCAATCGACCAGTTCGGGTGGACCGCCAGCATCGCCACCAGCAGCACGGCGATGATCGGCAGGCACGCCAGGCGGGTGTAGACGCCCGCAATGATCAACAGCGGGCAGATCACCTCCGCGAATATTGCCGGGATCAGGCTCGCGTAAGGCCCGAAGCCAAACGGATCTTCAATGCGCGTCAGCTCTTCGCTGAAGTGCAGCACCTTCGGCAGGCCGTGGACGTACAGCAGCAGCAGGCTGCCGGTCAGGCGCAGGAAGAACAGCCCCAGGTCGACCCGGGGCGGCACAGTGGTGTTTTTCATCAGAATGCAAAGCAGCTGCAGCCCAGCGCCCCCCAGAAAGCGTTATCGTCGGATACCGGCATCGCTGACGTGCGGGCGAAATCGTGCTGGTGGCTGTGAACCCCGCACGGGCCGCTGCAGTGGTGAGCCACACTCATGCCCACGCGGGCGGCCTGCGGCGGCGCGCTGCGGTAGTGACCCGGCACCTTCACCACCGGGGACCACTCGGGCAGGACCGGGATGGCCGGGGGCGCGAGCGGGCCAAAGCTGCCTGCGGCGTAGACGATGTCGCCGTTCACCACCGTGAGAACGGACTCGATGCCCTTGATCTCCTCTTCCGGCACGCGGAAGTAGTCTTTGCTCAGCACCGCCAGATCGGCGAGCTGGCCGACCTTGATCTGCCCCTTCTGGTTCTGCTCGCTGGAGAACCACGCGCTGCCCTGGGTCCAGAGCATCAGGGCGGTATCGCGATCCAGTCGGGCGCTGTGATCGTACATCTGCATCCCGCCGACGGTGCGGCCGGAGACCAGCCAGTAGAGCGCGGTCCACGGGTTGTAGCTCGCCACGCGGGTGGCATCGGTGCCTAAGCCCACCGGCACGCCGGTCTCGAGCATTTTCGCCACCGGCGGCGTGTGGCGGGTGGCTTCGATGCCGTAACGCTCGGCAAAGTATTCCCCCTGGAAGGCCATGCGGTGCTGGACGGCAATGCCGCCGCCGAGCGCTTTGATGCGGTCGATGTTGGCCTGGGTGACGGTTTCCGCGTGGTCGAAGAACCAGTGCAGACCGTTGAACGGAATGTCGCGGTTCACCTTCTCGAAGACGTCCAGCATGCGGCTGATGGATTCGTTATAGGTGGCGTGCAGGCGGAACGGCCAGCGGTGCTCCACCAGATGGCGCACCACGCGCTCCAGCTCGTCCTCCATGCCCGGCGCGAGGTCCGGGCGCGGCTCGAGGAAATCTTCAAAATCGGCGGCAGAGAAGACCAGCATCTCGCCCGCGCCGTTGTGGCGGAAGAAGTCACTGCCCTGGCCCGGCGTGAGCATGTCGGTCCATTTTTCAAAGTCTTCCAGCTCGTGGCCCGGACGCTGGGTAAACAGGTTGTAGGCGATGCGGATGGTCATCTGCTTCTTCTCGTGCAGCTCGGCAATCACCTCGTAATCTTCCGGGTAGTTCTGGAAGCCGCCGCCCGCGTCGATGGCGCTGGTCAGCCCCAGACGGTTCAGCTCGCGCATGAACTGGCGGGTGGAATTCACCTGCTGCTCCAGCGGCAGCTTCGGCCCTTTGGCCAGCGTGGCGTAGAGGATCATGGCGTTCGGACGGGCAATCAGCATCCCGGTCGGGTTGCCGTTGGCGTCGCGCTGGATCTCGCCGCCCGGCGGGTTTGGCGTGTCTTTGGTGTAGCCGACCACCTTCAGCGCGGCGCGGTTGAGCAGGGCGCGGTCGTACAGGTGCAGGATGAAGACCGGGGTATCCGGCGCGGCGTCGTTGATTTCGTCCAGGGTTGGCATGCGGCGCTCGGCAAACTGGAACTCGGTCCAGCCGCCCACCACGCGCACCCACTGCGGCGACGGGGTGCGCAGCGCCTGCTCTTTCAGCATCCGCAGGGCGTCGGCCAGGGACGGCACGCCTTCCCAGCGCAGCTCGAGGTTGTAGTTCAGCCCGCCGCGGATCAGGTGCAGGTGCGAGTCGTTCAGGCCGGGGATGGCGGTGTGGCCTTTTAAGTCGACCACTTTGGTGCCGTCGCCGTGGTGCTGCATCACCTCGGCGACGGTACCCACTTCCAGAAATTTTCCGTCGCGCACGGCAACGGCTTCCGCGACGGGGTTTTCGCGATCGACGGTGTGAAACTGGCCGTTAACCAGAATGAGATCGGCTTTACCGAGGGTAACCATAACTGCTCCTGACTGAGAGGGGAATGGTCAGGATTATGGGAACCGGTTTCGGAAAAGATCCAGTTATACAATAGGATAGGTATACCAAAGTATAACTATACCTAAGGTTAACTATACGAAGAGATAATTACGCGCGGAGAGGGAAAACCGCAGGATGAGGGTGACTTTATCGTCGCGGCGCTCGCGGCGATTTCTACCCTTAACCACTGGAAAATGCTATGACCTCTTCAAAGCTCGAAGTGTTAACCCCTGCGAACTGTCAGATCATCTTTATCGATCACCAGCCACAGATGGCGTTTGGCGTGCAGTCGATTGACCGTCAGGTGCTGAAAAACAACACCGTGGCGCTGGCGAAAGCGGCTAAGGTGTTCAACATCCCGACCATCATCACCACCGTTGAGACCGAAAGCTTCTCCGGTAACACCTATCCGGAGCTGCTGGACGTGTTCCCGGGCCAGGACATTCTGGAGCGTACCTCCATGAACTCCTGGGACGACCAGAAGGTGCGCGACGCGCTGAAGGCCAACGGCAAGAAGAAGGTGGTGGTGGCCGGCCTGTGGACCGAAGTGTGCAACAACAGCTTTGCCCTGTGCGCGATGCTGGAAGGTGACTACGAAATTTATATGGTGGCGGACGCGTCCGGCGGCACCTCCAAAGAAGCCCACGACTACGCGATGCAGCGCATGATCCAGGCGGGCGTGATCCCGGTGACCTGGCAGCAGGTGATGCTGGAGTGGCAGCGCGACTGGGCGCGTAAAGAGACCTACACCGCGGTGATGGACATCGTGCGCGAGCACTCCGGCGCGTACGGCATGGGCGTGGATTACGCCTACACCATGGTGCACAAAGCGCCGTCTCGCCAGAAGAGCGAGCACCGCACCTTAGCGCCGGTTCCGGCTCGCTAAGTCCCGTCGGCGGGCTGGTCCCTCATCCGGCTCGCCGCTGCCTCTTTCTCTGGAGTTCACGATGAGTACTGGGCTGATATCCCTTGCGGCAGGCGTGTTGATTGGCCTGATGTATGCCGTGCTGAAGGTGCGCTCCCCCGCGCCGCCCGCGCTGGCGCTGATTGGCCTGCTGG
Organism: Enterobacter cloacae complex sp. IR5422; assembly: GCF_049238165.1. NCBI lineage: Bacteria > Pseudomonadati > Pseudomonadota > Gammaproteobacteria > Enterobacterales > Enterobacteriaceae > Enterobacter > Enterobacter cloacae complex sp. IR5422. The sequence continues at coordinate 7,252 of NZ_JBMKHT010000001.1, forward strand.
GGATGCTGGCGGGTGAACAGGCGACGCGCCATCTCTTATCCCGCGACGGCGCGCCGCCGCCTCAGGCGATCGTTCCGCAGGCCAGTTCGCAGACGGGAGCGTCGTCATGAAAGCATGGATAATTTCGCTGGTGTGCGGCGTGGGTGCTGGGGTAATTTACGCTCTGCTCGACGTCCATTCCCCGGCGCCGCCGGTTGTCGCCCTGCTTGGCCTGTTTGGCATGCTGGTGGGTGAACAGCTCATCCCGGTGGGACGGCGTTTACTGAGTCGCGAACCGCTTACCCTCGCCTGGTTTCGTCACGAATGCGTACCGAAAATCAGCGGCACGGCGCCCCCTGCGCCCGCGAAGGATACCCGCGACGTTAAATGACTGGTTAGAGGAATAACAGCATGACGCTGCCGTGGCGCATTGCCATCATTGATGACGAACGTTCCGTCCGCAGCGGGTTGAGTAATCTCCTGGAGTCGGAAGGCTATTCGACCGATACGTTTGATTCGGCAGAGGTATTTCTGAGCCATCCGCTCGCCCTGTCCGGCGCGGCGCTGGTGATCACCGATATCAAGCTGCGGGGCATGAGCGGCCTTGAGCTGTTTGACAAGCTGCGGCTGCTGGCCGTACCGCCGCCGCCCGTGCTCTTTATCTCCGGTCATGCTGATGAAAATATGCAGCGGTACGCTCTCGGTCTGGGCGCCGCTGCTTTTTTGCGTAAGCCGATTAACATCGATATTCTGCTGGATCATATTCAGCGGGAGCTGGCCCGCCGACAATAAGGATCGCGGATGAACGAAAACGAGCAGCCTGCATTCTGGCCCGCCCAGGGGAATCTTCACCAGGGGCGGGTTTTTGTCCTTAAAGAGGATGTGATTTTTACCGTGCTGGCGCAGGAGGGCGGAATCGCCTGGATGCACGCGCGACATCCTCATTCCGGCGGCTCGTTCATTATCGCCACCGCGGTCAGCGACGAAGAGGAAGAGCGGGCCACCCGGCTGCTCAAAAACGAGTTTGCGCTGCGCGATATGCTGCAGGACAGCTGGGCCATTCGCGCCGTCGCCTCCACCCAGTACCGGGGACGCTTCGCGCTGGTGTACGCCCCGTTTTCCTTTGAGCTACTGGCGCGGCGCGCGGGCAGGGCGATCTCGGGGATCGCGCGCTTTATCGAGCTGGCGATCCAGATCTGCGTCCCTCTGCGCCAGATGCATCTGCAAAACCTGATCCACGGCGATATCAAGCCCGGCAGCATTTTTGTTCAGCACGATGCCACCTGCCGTCTGGGCAGCTTTGGCCTCTCCTGCACGCTCTCCGATGCTTTCTCCCAGACCCGGCTTGCCGTTTCGGGCGGTACGCCTGCGTGGATGTCGCCGGAACACACCTCCCGCACCCAGCGTCCCGTGGATAACCGCAGCGATCTCTACAGCCTCGGCATGGTGCTGTATGAACTCCTGACCGGCCGCCTGCCGTTTGAGCTGGGAAAGGACGACCAGACCAACTGGGCGCATTACCACATCGCCTCGGCGCCGCTGGCCCCGGATGCGATACGCCCGGACGTGCCGGGGATGCTGTCGACCATCATCCTGAAGCTGCTGGAAAAGCACCCCGATAACCGCTACCAGACGGTCGACGGGCTGATTGCCGACCTTCGCCGCTGCCAGGCGACGCTGACCTGCGAGGGCGAAATCGTCGCCTTTACTCCCGGCCAGCAGGACCGTACCCCGGCGATCCATCTGGCGGACTCCCTGTTCGCGACCCATCCGCAGGCGAACGACGTCATTGCCGCGTTTGAGCGGGTGGGGCAGAACCGCGTGCCGGAGCTGGTGACCATCGGCGGGCCGTCGGGGATCGGCAAATCCTCGATCATCGCGACGGTGCTTAAAACGCTGCAGCAGCGCACGGTGCTGCTGGCGGTGGGCAAAGTCGATCAGTTTTCACCGTCGCTGCCCTACGGCGTATTAAGCTCCGCGTTCCGCACCCTGACGCTGCACCTGCTGGGGCTGCCGGCAGACGAGGTGGCGAAGTGGAAAATCCGCCTCTCGCGCGCCCTTGAAGGCTATGAAGAACTGGCCGTCAGCCTGGTGCCCGAGCTGGGCCTGCTGCTTGAGCGCAAGCCGCGCTTCTCGGCGGATACGTTTTCAATTGATGCCCGGGCGCGCTTCAGCCATATGGTGCTGGCGCTGGTGAAAACCTTTGCCTCGCAGGGCTGCCCGCTGGTGCTGGTGCTGGACGATCTTCAGTGGAGCGACGCCGCCAGCCTGCAAACGCTCAACGCTCTGCTGGTGAACTGCGGCGCCATCCCGCTGCTGGTGGTTGTCGCTCACCGCGATATCGGCTCGTTGTCCGACCCCACGCTGCAACAGCAGCTGGCGAGCCTGCCGGAGGCGGCACAGCACGCGAGCGAGATTGTCCCGCAGGCGCTCTCTGTTAAAGCCGTGGCGCGCTGGCTGGCAACGGTGTTTCGCACCCGCAGCGCGGCGACGACCGACCTTGCCACCCTGATCCACGAGAAGACGGGCGGCAACCCGCTTTTTGTGCATGAATTTTTCCGCCGCATCGTCGACGACGGGCTGGTGGTGCATAACAAATACCAGGACAAGTGGCATTACGATCTGCAGGCGATCCGCGCCCGGCATTACACCGAAAACGTCGTCACCCTGGTGCTGGAGCAGCTCGAAGAGCTGCCCGACGAGACGCGCCGCCTGCTGGGCAGCATCGCCTGTCTCGGCGGCACGGGCGAGATGGAGATGATCTGCCGCGTGGTCGGCATGTCGATGGCGGAAATGCGCTATGCGCTGCACCCGGCGGTGATGGCGCAGCTTATCGTGCTGACGGAAAAAAAGTACGCCTTCACCCACGACCGGGTGCAGGAGGCCGCCTTTGCGCTGCTGGATCGGCATGAGAAAAGCCATCTTCACCTGACCACCGCCAGCCTGCTGGCCGACGCCGCGCGCCAGGCGGCGGGGAATGAGCTGCTGTTCCGCGCCGTACATCACGTCACGGCCGCACTGGACAGCATCCAGCCCGCTCCGCAGCGCCAGCGGTTCCGCGAGCTGAGCCTGCTGGCCGCGCGACGCGCGAAGCGTTCGGGAGATTATCTTTCGGCGCTGAGCTATATCCAGACCGCCAGAGCGCTGGGCAACGCCGGGACGGTGTCGGACTTTATGCTCGATATCGAAGAGGCGGGCTGCGAGTTTGCGCTGGGGCACCTGGAGCGGACCCGCGAGCTGTGTGACGCCATCCTCGGCTGCCCCGGCGGGCTGACCGAAAAAGCGCTGGCGGCCAACCTGCTGGTGGAAGTCTACATTCGTCAGTCGGACAGCCGTCTGGCGCTGGAGGCGGCGCTCTGCTGGCTGGGGGTGTTTGGCATCCAGATTGGCCGCTATCCGGAAGATGCCGACTGCGACGAGGCCTGGGAACGCTTTTGCAACCGCGCAAATGACGCGCCGCAACATCTCTTTGCCCCGCTCTCGCGGATGGAGAACCCGGAAACGGAAGCGGTGATGAACCTGCTCTACAGCGCCAGCATTTGCGCCAGCTTCATCTGCCCGCGCCTGCACTTTTTACTGCTCTGCCGCATGATGCACCTGACCCTCGACCACGGCATCACCGGCGCCTCCACCACGGCGATGGCCTGGTTTGGCGTGCTGATGGGCCACCGCTACGCCGAGTATCGCCTCGGGTTTCAGTACGGCACGCTGGCCCGCGAGCTGGTGACCCGCCACGGCTACGATGCCTTTGAAGCCAAGACCCTGCTGCCGCTGGACCAGCTCAGCGTCTGGACCCAGCCTTTGTCGTTCACCATCGAGTGCGCGAAAGCCTGCTTCAGCGCGGCGGTCACCCACGGGGATATGACGATGGCCTGCTTTGCGGCCTGCCACCAAGTGATCAACTTCCTCTCGCGGGGCGATCACCTGGACGGGGTGCTGACCAGCATCGATCGCGGCCTGGCGTTCGTGCGTAAAACCCACTTCCAGGACGTGGAAAGCATTTTGATGGTGCAGCGCGGCTACGTTGAGTTCCTGCGCACGCCGGTCATCGGCACCTGGACCGCGTCGCAGGTCTTGCCCGAGGCGCTGCTTCCCGCGTCGCCGGAGCAGGCACCGGAGCAGACCTCCACCATGCTGTTCTGGTACTGGCTCTATCGCGGCATGGCGCACTTTACCTGCGGCGAGTACGCCGACGCGCAGGCGGATCTGGAGATGGCGGGGTGGTACGCGTGGTCCGCGCCGGGGCACGTCCATCTGCTGGATTACCATCTTTACAGCGCTCTGGCGCTCTCCCGTCAGCTGACGCCGGAGACCTTCTCGGCGAACCACCGCCGCAGCATTCACGCCCACTACGACAAAATTGCCCTCTGGGCGCGCATTAATCCGGGCACGTTCGCGGATAAAGAGGCGCTGATCTACGCCGAAATCGTGCGTCTGGACGGGATGAACAGCATCGCGCTTGAGCAGTACGAGAAGGCGGTCCGGCTCTCCCGCGAGGGTGGGTTTAATCCGATTAACGCCCTGGCCCACGAGCTGGCGGGCCGCTTTGCGCTGGCCTGCGGCTATCCAACCGCCTCGGACGCACACTTCCGCGGGGCCATCTCCGCCTGGGGCCGCGCGGGCGCGCAGGCCAAGGTGCGCCAGCTGGAGCAGGATTTCCCGCACCTGCTGGCCTCCGGGCAGGCGAGCGCCTATGACACGGTAGCGTTCGCCCAGAACGAGACCATCCGCGATCTGCAGAGCGTGATCAAAGCCTCCCGCGCGCTGTCGGAAGAGATCAACCTTGAGCGCTTAATCGAAAACCTGATGACGATCCTCCTCGAACGCGCCGGGGCGCAGCGCGGGCTGCTGCTTCGCGTGAGCGATAGCCTCATTCCGGAGATCGAGGCCAGCGCCTGGACCAGCACCGACGGCGTGCGGGTGCGGATCCTGAAAGACGTGCCGACGGCGACCGACCTGCCGCTGTCGGTGCTCGCGGCGGTGATCCGCACCGGGCAGGAGATCCGCACCGGCAGGCCGGAGGAGTTTCACCCCTTCAGTCAGGACCCCTATCTGGTGACCTCGGGGGCGGCGGTGATGTGCGTCCCGATGTTCAAACAGGCGCGGCTGGTGGGCGTGCTGTACCTGGAAAACCGGCTGATGCCGGAAGTGTTTACCGCCGAGCACTCGCGCGTGGTCAGCCTGCTGGGCGCGCAGGCGGCGGTCTCCCTGGAGACGGCGCGGCTGTACGCCGAGCTGCTGGCGGAGAACATCCAGCGCCGCCGGGTGGAGAAAGAGCTGCGCGCCAGCCAGACCTCGCTGATGCTGGGCGAGCAGATCAGCCACACCGGCAGCTGGCGCTGGGAGCTGGAGCAGGATCTGATGTTTGTCTCGGACGAGTACGCCCGCATTCTCGGCCTGCCCGAGCAGCAAAAGACGATCTCCATGGCGGAGTTTTTGACCTTCGTCCATGAGGACGATTACGCCCGCATCAGCGCCATTGTTACCCAAAGCGTGCGCGACGGGCTCTCGATGCGCGCGGAGTTTCGCGTTAAGCGTCCCGACGGCTCAACGCGCTACATCCTTGGCATTGGCGATCCGGTGGGCGTGGGCAGCGAGGTGAACGAGTATTACGGCATCATCACCGATATCACCAGCCAGCGCGCCGCGGAGGATGCCATGCGGGTGGCGCAGGCGGATCTGGCGCGGGTGTCCCGGGCCACCACCGTCGGACAGCTGACCTCCTCCATCGCCCATGAGATCAACCAGCCGCTGATGTCGATCGTCTCGAACGCCGGAGCGAGCCTGCGCTGGCTCAGCCGCGAGCCCGCCCGGCTGGATAAAGTGCGGGAAGGGCTGGAGGAGATCGCCGCAGAAGGCGCGCGGGCGGGGGAGATCATTCGCAGCATTCAGTCCCTGACGCGCAAGCAGGATCCCACCTTCTCGCGTATCGACATGCACTCCCTGATCCACCATATCATCACGCTTTCGCGCAGCGAGCTGGAGCAGCGACACATAAGCGTTGATTATCTGTTGAACGCCAGCGACAGCTTTATCACCGGCGATAGCGTGCAGATCCAGCAGGTGCTGTTGAATCTGGTGATGAACGCGGTTGAGGCGATGGCCGAGGTGAAGGAGCGTGCCAGCACCATCACCCTCAGCACCAGCAACGCGGACGGGAAGGTGATCGTTGAGATCGCCGACACCGGCAGCGGCATTGAGCCCGAGCGGCTGGAGCAGATTTTTGACTCGTTCTATTCCACCAAGCCGCAGGGAATGGGGATGGGGCTGACCATCAGCGCCAGCATTATCGAGCGCCACTGCGGGAAGCTGAGCGCGCGCCGCCGGGAGCCGCACGGCACGGTATTTGCCTTCGCGCTGCCGCTGGCCGCGCAGGAAGCGTAAACGTTACTCCGCGGGCTGGCTTTTGGTCAGGCGCTCAACGGCCCTGACCAGCTCGGCCACGGAGCGCACCTGCATTTTCTCCATCACGCGGCGGCGGTGCACCTTCACCGTGATCTCGCTGACGCCCAGCTCCGCGGCAATTTGTTTGTTCAGCATGCCGCTTATCGCCAGCGTCAGCACCTCGTGCTCGCGCGGCGTGAGGGACATGTGGCGCTGCTTCAGGGCGTAGTGCTCTTTATTGCGCTCGGCGTTGTTTTCCGCCAGCTGCAGTGCGGATTCGATGGCGTCGATCAGCGCGTTAGATTCGACGGGCTTGGTGAGGAATTCGTAAGCGCCACCTTTGATGGCGCGCACCGACATCGGGATGGTGCCGTGGCCGGTGAGGAAAATAATCGGGATTTCGCGCCCGCTTTCCTTGAGGGCGTCTGCTACCTCAAAACCCGAAATGGCGGGCATTTGCATATCGAGGATCACGCACGACGGCAGATCCTCAAAGCGGTATTGCAGAAACGCTTCTGCCGATGAAAAGCCGATGGCGTTCAGGCCTGCCGATTCCAGCAGCCCGATCACGGACTGTCTGACGGCGTCATCGTCATCTACCACATACACAATGTGTTCCATTCACCGCCCCGGTGCTGATTGACATGTCGAGGATGCAAACAGTCACTACGGCGACGTAAGAGACTGTTTATGCTGCCTTTCATCTTAACACATTAACTATCATTATCATTTAACAATATGATAACCGTATGAAGTATAGCGAGCCGGGGCGGGGGCGGTGAAGGAACGAAACGCTGTTTTTATGCACCGACAAGCTCAATGCGGTTGCCGTCCGGGTCCGCGATCACCGCCTCATAAAAGCCGTCTCCGGTCAGGCGCGGAGCGCTGAGCAGCGTGCCGTTGGCCTGGGCTCGCTCGGCCATGCTGTCCACTTTTGCCTTGCTGCCAACATTGATGGCGATATGCGCCCAGCCGATAAACTCCGGGTGCAGCGGAGCGTCGGGCAGCTCCGGCAGCGTCATGAGCTCGATGGTCGGACCGTCATCCAGCGTAATAAAGTGTGATTCAAACCCCGGACGATTTTTACTGACGTAGCGTTCGTTGCTGCGGCCATTAAAAACCGTTTCCCAGAACTGAACCTGGGCGTTCAGGCTGCGGGTCCAGAGTGCAACATGGGCAATATGCATAAGTTCCCTCGTGATGTGTCGGTGAGGACTTTCACCGGTAAAACAGGCTACACTCTGGTTTTGAGCGCGACAAGCTGAGGAAAAGACAATGCACTACACACTGAAAGAAAGCGACAAGGATAAAGCGGAAGGGTCAAACGGCGCGGGCGCTCTGCAGCAAAAACTGCTGGAGTCCCGTTCGATTGTGATCTCCGGTGAGATCAACCAGGAGCTGGCGCAGAAAGTGATCACCCAGATGATCCTGCTGCAAAGCGTCAGCAACGATCCGATCAAGCTGTACATCAACAGCCAGGGCGGCCATGTGGAAGCGGGCGACACCATCCACGACTTCATCAAATTCATTCGCCCGGAAGTGCACGTCATCGGCACCGGCTGGGTGGCGAGCGCCGGGATCACCATCTTCCTGGCCGCGAAAAAAGAGCACCGCTACTCGCTGCCAAATACCCGCTTTATGATCCACCAGCCGCTGGGCGGCGTGCGCGGCCAGGCGACGGATATTGAGATCGAAGCGCGCGAGATCATCCGCATGCTGGATCGCGTGAACAAGCTGATCGCTGACGCTACCGGCCAGCCGCTGGAAAAAGTGAAAAAAGACACCGACCGCAACTTCTGGATGTCCCCGGCGGAAGCGCTGGACTACGGCATCGTGGGCAAGCTGATCACCCATTATGACGAGCTGAAGCTGGACTAAGTTTTTACCGCCGTGTACGTGTCGGGTGGCGGCTACGCCTTACCCGACCTACACGCCCTCGTTTGACCCATGACAAGTTCCCCCTCTGCTTTCTTACCTATAATCGCGCCTGTTTCCCCTCTCACTGGTGCTACCCATGGCGTATCAACTGAACCTGAACTGGCCGGAATTTCTTGAGAAATACTGGCAAAAACAACCCGTTGTGCTGAAAAATGCCTTCCCGAATTTTGTCGATCCGATTACCCCGGACGAGCTGGCGGGGCTGGCGATGGAGCCGGAGGTCGATAGCCGTCTGGTGAGCCATTTCAACGGTAAATGGCAGGCCAGCAATGGCCCGTTCGAGCACTTCGACGATCTGGGCGAAACCGGCTGGTCGCTGCTGGCGCAGGCGGTGAACCACTGGCATATGCCCGCCGCGGAGCTGGTGCGTCCGTTCCGCGTTCTGCCGGACTGGCGTCTGGACGATCTGATGATCTCCTTCTCCGTGCCCGGCGGCGGCGTGGGTCCGCATATCGATCAGTACGACGTGTTTATCATTCAGGGGATGGGCAGCCGCCGCTGGCGCGTGGGCGACAAGCTGCCGATGCGTCAGTTCTGCCCGCATCCGGCGCTGCTGCATGTGGATCCGTTCGAGCCGATTATTGACGAAGATCTGGCCCCGGGCGATATCCTCTACATCCCGCCTGGATTCCCGCACGACGGCTTTACCCATGAAACGGCGCTCAACTACTCCGTCGGCTTCCGCGGGCCGAACGGCCGCGATCTGATCAGCAGCTTCGCCGATTACGCGCTGGAAAACGATCTGGGCGGCGAGCACTACAGCGATCCGGATCTGACCTGTCGCGAACACCCGGGCCGCGTGGAGCAGTACGAGCTCGATCGCATTCGTCAGATGATGATCGACATGATCGGCAAGCCGGACGATTTCACAAAATGGTTTGGCAGCTTTGTCTCCACGCCGCGCCACGAGCTGGATATCGCCGCCGCCGAGCCGCCGTACGCGCCGGAAGAGGTGCTGGACGCGCTACAGGGCGGCGAAACGCTGTCTCGCCTGAGCGGCCTGCGCGTGCTGAACATCAACGGCAGCTTCTTCATCAACAGCGAACAGCTGGAGACGGTAGACGCGAAGGCGGCGGATGCGCTGTGCCGCTACACCGAACTCGGTCAGGCCGAGCTGGGCGATGCGCTGAAAAACCCGGCGTTTGTCGAGGAGCTCACCGGGCTGATTAATCAGGGGTACTGGTACTTCGACGAGTAGTGCGGCCTGTTGCCCGGTGGCGCTGCGCTTACCGGGCCTACAACGGCGAGAACGTAGGCCGGGTAAGGCGAAGCCGCCACCCGGCAAAAACTACTCCTCCATCGCAATCACAATCGCTTCACCCATCTTCCTCAACGCCTCGCGATTTTTCTCCGTTGGCGGCAGCGCCACGTTGATCCGCAGGCAGTTGCGGTACTTCCCGGAGGCGGAAAACAGCGACCCGGCCGCCGCCTGGATTTTCAGCCGGCACAGCTGCTTGCTAACGCACACCATATCCACGTTTTCCGGCAGCTCCACCCACAGCAGGAAGCTGCCCTGCGGGCGCGTGACGCAAATCTCTGCCGGAAAATACTGCCGCACCCAGCAGGTGTAGGTTTCCATATTCTGCTGATAAATCTGGCGCATGCGCCGTACGTGGCGATGGTAATGGCCGTCGCGGATAAACGCCGCCACCGCCATCTGCGTGCCCGGCACGTTAAACCCGCCCGCGGCGTATTTCATGTGCATCACCCGGTCGTAGTAGCGCCCCGGCACAATCCAGCCGACGCGCAGGCCCGGCGCCACGGTTTTGGTAAACGAGCTGCAGAGGATCACGCGGCCGTCGATATCCATGGAATGAATGGTGCGCGGGCGCGGGTACTCCGCCGCCAGCTCGCCGTAAATATCATCCTCGACAATCACGATATCGTGCCGCTGGGCGAGGGCCAGCACCTGCTTTTTCCGCGCCTCCGGCATGATAAACCCGAGCGGGTTATTGCAGTTGGGCACCAGGATCACCGCCTTGATCGGCCACTGCTCCATTGCCAGCTCTAGCGCTTCGATGCTGATCCCGGTTTCAGAGTCGGTGGGAATTTCAATCGCCTTGATGTCAAACCCGCGCAGCATCTGCATGGTGCCGTGAAACGACGGTGATTCCACCGCCACGATATCCCCCGGTTTGCACACCGACAGCAGGGCGATCGACAGCGCGCCGTGGCAGCCGTTGGTGATCACAATGTCGCTTGCCGAGACGGTGGAGCCGCCGTCCAGCATCAGACGGGCGATCTGCTCGCGCAGCTCCAGGCGCCCGTCAAGCACGTCATAGCTCAGCATCTCGCCGGGGTTATGTTGCGCGATGCGGCTCATCTCGCGCCACAGGGGCTTCAGGCTCGGCTGGTTAATGTCCGGCGAACCGCCGCCGAAGGAGATCATCTCTTTGTCGGCGCGGGCGTCCAGCAGCATCATCACCTCATCCCACTGGGTAACGTCCACCGGGCGCTGCACCGGGCGCGTCATCGCCGGGACGGGCGGCTGGGCCTTGCGCGGCGAGACAAAATAGCCGGAGCGCGGCTGAGGCGTGATCAACTGGAGGTTCTCGAGGATCTGGTAGGCCTGCTGTATGGTGCTGATGCTCACGCCGTGCTCCTGGCTCAGCGCGCGCACCGACGGCAGACGTTCGCCGCTGCGATACAGCCCTTGTTCAATGCGTTCTGCCAGAAGGTTGGCGAGATGTTGATAGCGCGTCATGCTGTATCCTCTGTTTTCACCATACAGATTATAAAACCAGTACAGATTGCTGCGAAAATTGCCATGCAGATACTGTTTTAGCGGATCTGTATGTTAAACAAAAGTTGTTTTTGCATCTGTATTGCACAGGCCGATTTCCGGGATGATAACCCCACTGACACAGTGAGGAGAGCATCATGGAATTCTACGAGAATCGTTCAAAACGTCCGTTTGTTGTGTTTGTCTGGCTCGCGAAAACGCTGCGTAACTGGTATCGCATCAACCGCACCCGCCGCATCCTGAGCCAGATGAGCGACGAGCAACTCAAGGACGTTGGGTTATCGCGATATGATGTGTGAGCCTTATCATCGCCCGGTGGCGCTACGCTTACCGGGCCTACGGGATCGAGTAGGCCGGGTAAGGCGAAGCCGCCACCCGGCGATGTTTAGCGCAACAGCGCAAGCGTCTGCCGCTTCGGTCTTTCCAGCAAATCCAGCGCCTCCTGATACGAGCGCACGTTGTTATAGCCCATCACCAGCCCGTAGCGTTTGCCTGACCCGCGATACCACTCCGATAGCGCATTGACCTGCAGCTGTTGTTCCTGCCAGCAGCGGGCCACTTCCCGGTCGCAGCTCCCTTTGGTGAGAAACGCCACGATATGCATCCCGCCGTCGTTTTGCTCGGTGAAAAACAGATCGCCATATACCTCCTGCAGGGCGGCAATCATCCCGTCGCGGCGGGTCTGATACAGCGCGCGCATCTTTTTCAGGTGACGGAAAAAATGCCCTTCGTTGAGAAACGCGGTGAGGATCTTTTGCGTCAGCACCGGCTGGCCGCTGGTGGTGATGTCCGCGCAGTCGGTAAAGGCCCCGACGGTGCTGGCGGGCATCACCACGTAGCCCATGCGCAGCGACGGCATAATGGTTTTACTGAAGGAGCCCATAAAAATCACCCGATCGCGCTGGTCGAGGCTTTTCAGCGACGGCAGCACCTTGCGCGTATAGTGAAACTCTCCGTCGTAATCGTCTTCGATAATCCACGCCTCGTTCTGGCTGGCCCAGTCGAGCAGCTGCTGTTTACGCGGCAGCGAGAGCGTGACCGCCAGCGGACTCTGGTGCGACGGGGTGACGATGGCAAAACGGGCGTCGCGATGGTGGCGGAGCAGGTAGTCCGTGTCGATGCCGCAGCGATCGACCGGCACCGTGTGCAGGCGCGGCACGATCCGCTTCAGCAACTGCTGGCCCATAAAATAGCCCGGATCTTCAAACACCACCTTGTCGCTGCGGCTGGCGAGGGTGTCGAGGATCAGCCGCAGGCTGCCGCTGTAGCCACTGGTGATCAGCACCTGCTCGGCGGTGCAGGACAAGCCGCGCGAGATGTTGAGGTAGCTGGCGATGGCCTGGCGCAGCGGATACCAGCCCAGCACCGGCGGGTTGAGCATCTCCTCCTGACGCATGGCCCGCGTTGCCTGGCCCGCCAGCAGCAGCCACTTTTTATACGGGAAGCTGTCGAGGGCGGGGATGCCGGGGCGCAGAAAACCCGCCCGCTCGCGCTGGCTGATGAGCGAGGCCGGAAGCGCTCCGGTGGGCTGCTCCGCCGGGGCATGCTTGTCCGGCAGCAGGAGGTCCGGGTTAACCCGCGTGCCGCGCGCCCCCTGGCTCACCAGATACCCTTCACCCGTCAGAATGGCATACGCCGTTTCGACGGTTTTACGCGCCACCTTCAGCTCTTCCGCCAGCACGCGGATGGCAGGCACCTTATCGCCCGGCTTCAGCACGCCGCGCATAATGTTGTCGCGATAGCGGGAATAAATCTCGTGATAGCCCGGCTTCATGTCCTACCTCGTTTCACGATTTTTGTATCTTTTTACTATGTCATGAACGGCGTAGATTTGCCTCATCGCACGGCACATGCCGCACAAAAAGAGGAAAGACCATGAGCACTCGCGTTAACCACCATAAAGCTACACCTGCCCTCGCCAACGCGCTGTCTGTCCTGAGCATGGAGGTGGCAAAAACCTCCATCGATCCGGCGCTGAAGCACCTGATCGACATTCGCGTGTCGCAGCTGAACGGCTGTACGTTCTGTCTGGATATGCACTCAAAAGAGGCGAAAATCGCCGGCGAGCGCGAGCTGCGCCTGTACCATCTGGCGGCCTGGCGCGAGTCCCCGCTGTTCAGCGCCCGCGAGAAAGCGGCGCTGGCGTTCACCGAAGCGCTGACCCAGATTGGCGTACACGGCGTGAGCGACGCCCTCTACCGCAGCGTGGCGGAGCACTTCTCGGACGTGGAGATTTCAGAGCTGAACTTCGCCATCGTGGCGATCAACGCCTGGAACCGCCTGGGCATTACCTCCCGCATGGCGCCCGGCTCGCTGGACGCGGCGTACGGGCTGAATAAGGCTAACCTGGAATAATCCCGCGCTCGCGGATCATCGCCACCAGCGCCCGCAGTCCCGGCGGGACGTGGCGATGGCCCGGGTAGTACAGGCGCAGCCCGGCAAACGGCTGCGCCCAGTCGTTTAAGACGCTCACCAGCTCCCCGCTTTTCAGCTCGTCCTGAATATAGAGTTCCGGTAAAAATCCCATCCCTAACCCCGCTTTTACGGCGCGGATCGAGGCAAAAAGATCGGACGTCGCAAAGCGCGGCGGCACGGCAAGCGCGTACGTTTCCCCCCGACGGGCCAGCTCCCAGCGGTAGATCCCACCGTGAGCCATACGCATGCCGATCCCCTGATGTGAAAGCAGATCGTCCGGCGTCTCGGGTATGCCGTGAAGGGCGAAATAGTCCGGCGTGGCGGTGACGAGCTGGCGGATCTCACCGGTCAGCGGCACGGCGATCATGTCCTGCGGAACGGACTCTTCGAGGCGGATCCCCGCGTCATAGCCTTCGGCGACGATGTCGATCATCCTTGCTTCGCTCACCGTTTCCACGCGCATTTTCGGGTAGCGGATCATGAAGTCGATCAGCAGCTGGTCCAGAAACAGCGTGCCGATATGGTTCGGCACGTTGAGGCGCAGCGTTCCGGCGGGTTCCCCGGTGTCGCTGTGGATCGCCTCCCCGGCGAGACGGATCTCCTGTAGCGCCGGGCCGATACGCGCCACGTAGCGCTGTCCGGCGTCGGTGAGCGCCACGCTGCGGGTGGTGCGGTTGAAAAGTCGCGTCTGAAGGCGGCTCTCCAGCCCGGCGATGGCGTTGCTGACCGCCGTGGCGGACATCCCCAGCTCCTGCGCCGCACCGCGAAAACTGCCGCGCCGTACCACCGCCATCACCACTTCCAGCTCTGTCAGACCTGAACGATGCATAGATTATCCTGAAAATCGAAACAACCCTTGCAGCATAGCGTGGATTATCGCAACGGAGAAGCCGTGACAGACTGGGCTCACACAGCCTGAGGAGGTTTATATGCACACCATCGAACAGATCTTTATTAACGGCGAATTTGTTACCCCGCACGGTACCGAGTGGTTTGATTTGTACAACCCGGCGACGGCGCAGGTCATCGGTCAGGTTCGTCTGGCGGATGAGGTTGACGCAGCGCGCGCCGTTGCGGCGGCGAAAGCGGCGTTTCCGGCGTGGTCCCGGACCACAAAGCAGGAACGCATCGCCGCGCTCAAGCGCATGCACGCCGCCGTGGCCGCCCGTCACGACGATCTGCTGGCAGCGGTCATTGAAGAGTACGGCGCGCCCGCCTCGCGCTCGGCATGGATGGCAAGCTATCCGGCAGAGGTGATTGCTCAGGCCATCGAGGCGCTGGAGGCGTTTGAGTTTGTCACCTCCGCAGGTGCCGCAACGGTGCAGATGACGCCGCTCGGCGTGTCCGGGCTGATTACGCCGTGGAACAGCGATGCGGGGTTTATCTGCGGCAAACTGGCGGCCGCGCTGGCGGCGGGCTGCACGGCGGTCATCAAGCCGAGTGAAATGAGCGCCCTGCAAACGCAGATTGTCACCGAAGCGCTGCGCGACGCCGCGCTGCCGCCGGGCGTGTTTAACATCGTCACCGGACGCGGCGAGACGGTGGGCGAAACGCTCAGCCGCCACCCGGACGTCGCGAAAATCTCGTTCACCGGTTCCACGAATACCGGCAAGGCGATCCTGCGCAACGCGGCAGAAAGCTTTAAGCGCGTCACGCTGGAGTTGGGCGGTAAATCGCCGACGATCCTGCTGAATGATGTGGATCTCGTGCAGGCGATCCCGCTGGTGATCCAGGCCGGGTTTATGAACAGCGGGCAGGCGTGCGTGGCCGGGACGCGCATTCTGGTGCCTTACTCGCGCAAGGCGGAGATCGAAACCGCGCTGGCGCAGGCCGTGGCGGCGGTGAAATCCGGCGACCCGCGCAACAGTGCGACAGACGTCGGCCCGATGGTCAGCGAAAAGCAGTGGCTGCGGGTGCAGGGCTATATCCGCAAAGGAATCGAAGAAGGGGCGCGCCTGCTGGCGGGCGGCGAAGGGCGACCGGACGGCACGCGGGACGGCTGGTTCGTGCGTCCGACGCTGTTTGCCGACGTGAACAACCAGATGACGGTTGCCCGCGACGAGATTTTCGGCCCGGTGCTGTGCGTCATCCCTTATCAGGACGAGGCGGAGGCGATCGCCATTGCCAACGATACCGAGTACGGCCTGAGCGCGATGGTGCTGGGCGCCGATGTGGACCGCGCGCGACGCGTGGCACAGCAGATTGTTTCCGGTCGCGTGCTGGTGAACACCCTGGCTCATGAACCGAAAGCGCCATTTGGTGGCTTCAAACACTCCGGCGTGGGGCGCGAGATGGGCGAGTGGGGAATTCGGGCGTTTATGGAGCCGAGGTCGATGGTGGGCTAAAACCCGCCCGGTGGCGCTGCGCTTACCGGGCCTACATGAGCCGTAGGCCGGATAAGCGCAGCGCCATCCGGCACAACGCTTCGCTCTTTGCCGAAGCATTGTGCTTTTCCCTCCTGCATTCTCTCCCCAACATCACAACGGAGAGAAAACCATGATCGCAGTCCTTTTCGAAGCCAAAGCCGAGCCTGCCCATCAGGCGCGCTATCTTCAGCTTGCCGCAGAGCTTAAGCCGCTGCTGGCGGACATCGACGGCTTTATTGATATCGAACGGTTCCAGAGCCTGACCACCGACGGCAAAATCCTCTCCCTTTCCTGGTGGCGGGATGAAGAGGCCGTCCGCCGCTGGAAGCAGAACGTCTTTCATCAGGCGGCGCAGGCCGAAGGGCGGGCGTCGATTTTTTCTTTCTACCGTATTCGGGTGGCGCAGCTGGTGCGGGAATACAGTTCCGAAACCGGAGGGCACGCGGCGTGTCTATCCTGACTCAGTACAGCGACCATGCGAATCACCTTATTCTGCTGACGGATGATGATAAGCTGGCCGCAGAGATCACCGAACCCTGGGCGGCCCATGCTTAAGACGAGTTTACCCCCCGATAACAGCGCGATGCTGGAAAAGGCGATTGCCGCGGTGGCGGCTGCCATGGCCGATCCGTCGCGCGTGAAGATGCTCTGTGCGCTAATGGACGGGCGGGCGTGGACGGCCACTGAACTGAGTGCGGCGGCAGACGTTGCGCCGTCGACCGCCAGCGGGCATCTTGCCCGGCTGGTTGAAGGGCAGCTAATAACCTGCCTGTCGCAAGGGCGGCATCGCTATTATCGTCTTGCCGGGCACGACGTGGCGGCGCTGGTGGAACAGATGATGGGGCTTTCGTGGAGCCGCATTACCCCGCCGGAAACCAGCGCGCCGAAAGCCATGCGTGACGCCCGGACCTGCTACGACCATCTCGCAGGCGCGGTGGCGGTGCAGATCTATGATTTCATGCAGGCGGAAGGCTGGCTGGAGGCTGACGGTTCCGCATTGACCCTCTATGGCCGGGAGCAGTTCCTGGCGCTCGGTATTCCGTTAAGCGCGCATCCGCGCCGGAAGGCCTGCTGCGCCTGCCTGGACTGGAGCGAGCGACGGTTTCACCTGGGCGGAGAAGCCGGTGCGTTGTTGCTCGACCATCTGGAAAGTAAAGGCTGGATCCAGCGGGTGGCGGGGTATCGGGAGGTGGTGGTGACGGCGTCGGGGAAGGCCGCTGTAAAAAGACTTTTTAGCCGCTAAAAATGCCCGGTGGCGCTGCGCTTACCGGGCCTACGCGTACATCGCTTCCAGTAACACCTTTCGCAATTCCTGCGCTTTAACTTCTCGTTTCTTGATACTTACCCTGATAACTATTATCTTGACCGCGTGTGACGAGAGGTTTCCCCATGAGTGAAGAAGAACTGTTCTGCCGCAGGCCGATGGGCATGCGGATGGCGATGATCGTGCGCCAGTGGCGTGCCGTCATCGACGACGCCATTCTCGATACCGGGTTAACCCAGTCGAGCTGGACGGTGATGATGCAGCTTCATCAGCTCGGGGATAACGTCTCAATGAGTGAGCTTGCGGAGGTGCAGGGCATTGAACTGCCGCCGCTGATGCGCACCCTCACACAGCTGGAAAAACAGGGTTACCTGCTGCGCACCACATCGCCTTATGACAAGCGCATCCGGCTTCTGACGCTGACGCCTGAGGGAAAAGCCATATTAAAAAGGCTCACTCAGGTGATTGAGACGTATCAGGCGCGCGTATCGCAAAACATCGCGCCGGAACATCTCGACATTTTCAGCGCCACGTTGAATCAAATCGCCTGCAATTTGCGGACAATCCGCGAAGAAGATAACAAGACCGAAAAATAATGACCCCTGAACAAAAGTTTGCCCGCTGGGTAAGGGTGAGTATTGCCTCTTTCCTGCTGATGTTTGTCTACTTTATCGTCGCGGATATCTGGATCCCGCTGACGCCGGACTCCACCGTGATGCGCGTGGTGACGCCGGTGTCTCCGCGCGTCTCCGGCTACGTGGCGGCGGTACATGTCCATAACAACAGCCAGGTGAAGAGAGGCGATCTGCTGTTTGAACTCGACGACACGCCGTTTCGCAATAAGGTAGAAGCGGCGCAAATCGCGCTCGAGCAGGCTCGCCTGTCCAACGAACAGCTGGATGCGCAGATCGCTGCCGCGCAGGCCAGCCTGAAAACCGCCGTGCTGACCGCGCGTAACGACAAAGTGACCTTTGATCGCTACCAGAAGCTGAGCACCCTGCAGAACGTCTCGCAGGCGGATCTGGATAAGGTTCGCACCACCTGGCAGAGCAGCGAGCAGTCCGTCAGCACGATTCAGGCCAACATCCGCAACCTGCGCATCCAGCGTGGTGAGCGCGAAGAACACCGCAACGTGACGCTGCAAAAATACCGCAACGCGCTGGATGACGCTGAGCTGAACCTCGGCTGGACGAAGGTCTACGCCCAGGCGGACGGCACGGTCAGTAACCTGCAGCTGAGCCCGGGCTTCTACGCTTCATCCGGTTCGGCCGCGCTGGCGCTGGTAAACAACCAGACCGATATCGTGGCCGATTTCCGTGAGAAGAGCCTGCGCCATACCCATCAGGGCACCGATGCGGCCGTGGTGTTTGACGCCTTCCCGGGACACGTTTTCCGCGCCCACGTCACCAGCAGCGACGCGGGGATCCTCGCAGGTCAGGAGGCCGTTAATGGCCAGCTCTCCGAGCCGGAAACCTCTAACCGCTGGGTACGCGATGCCCAGCGCATGCGCATTCACGTCTCGCTGGACGAGCCGCTGCCGAAGCATCTGCCGACCGGCGCCCGCGCGACCGTGCAGCTCTACAACAGCGAAGGGCCGTTTGCGCGCTTCTTCTCCGGGATGCAGATCCACCTGGTGAGCCTGCTTCACTATGTCTATTAGCACCCTGGCGCGGGTGTTTACCCCGCACGGCAATATCGTCTATACGGCAAACGACTTTCGCCAGACCCTGCGCATCGTCTTTGCCGGGATGATTGCGCTGAGCATTTCGAGCTTCTACAACACCCGCTACGGCGTGTTTTTCGTGGTCTACCCGATCATGCTGCTGTCGCTGGTGCCGGTGTTTAACCGCCACGTGGCGAAGCAGTTTATCTTCAGCGCATCGCTGAACTGCGTCGAAATGGTGATCATCATCGGCTATCTGTCGCAATGGCCGGCGATCATGACGCTGGTGGTCTTCGCCCTCTACGTGATGCGTTTTCGCTTTATGAGTAAAGGGCCGCTGTTTTTGTTCGGGTCCATGGGCGTGGTGTGCCAGAGCGTGATGCTCAACTTTATGAGCTACCCCACCACCAACTGGCATACGCTTTTGTTCTCGAACATCGAAGCCAGCGTGATGGCGGTGTGCCTGAGCGCGCTGATGAACTATCTCCTGCCGGACGTGGAGCCCCGCAAGCCGCCGCCGCTGATCGAGAAAGACGACGCCCGCGTGCGCCACGAGTCGCTGCTCTCCGGCACCGTCGCGACGATGATTTTCGTGGTGTTTCAGATCAGCGACTTAAGCGATTCGCTCTCGGCGCTGATGGCAGGGATTTTGATCCTGTTCCCGATGCACTATCGCGGCGCGGTGATGAGCTCCATCTGGCGCGTGGTCGGCGTGGTGCTGGGCTGCCTCTATATTTTGGTGGTGCAGCTGATCCTCTACGATCACAGCAGCCATATGCTGTTGATGATGCCGCTGATCGGCCTTGGGCTGGCGTTTGGCGCGCGGCTGCACGTAATGGAGAAGGTCGGGGCGGGCGTGGGGTTCTCCAGCATCACCACCATCGGCATTATGTTCGGGCAGAACATGCACCCGGACACTGACCTGGTGTTCAGCGATCTCTACCGCATCACCTCCGTTACCTTTTCGCTGGTGGCGACGCTGACGATGGTCTTTCTGATGCACCTGATCCTCAACCGCTTCGAGGCGACGCGCTACGTCATCGCGCCGCCCAAAGTAGATTAATGTCCCAGCACGGCAGGCAGCTGCGAGAGTAAAAACAGGATCAGGCCAATCGTCCCGCCCACCAGCGTACCGTTGACGCGGATAAACTGCAGATCCTTGCCAATGTTCAGTTCAATCTGGCGGGACATGTCTTTGGCGTCCCAGCTTTTGACCGTGTCGCTGATGTGGCGGGTCAGAAACGCCGCGAAATCCGGCGCCACGCGATGCGCGGCCTGCTCCAGATGCTCGTTCAGCGACGCCCGCAGGCTGGCGTCGTTAGACAGCGTTTCGCCAAACCACAGCCCGGCGTTGGCGATGCGCTGCTTCACGCGCGAGTCCTCACTCTGCATATCCGCCTTCAGCCACTGGCGCAGGTCGGCCCACATCTCCCCCAGATAGCGGTTAAACGCCTCGTCGTTTTTCAGGTAGTGCTTAATGTTGTCGGCTTTTGCCGCCATGTCCGGATCGTTTTTCAGGTTGTCGATAAGCTTCAGCGTGGCGCGGTCAAACGCCTGGCGGATCTGGTGCGTGCGGTCGTGGCTGATATCGTCCAGCAGCGTGTTGACCGCGTTCGATACCATCTCCGCACTCTGATCGCCCAGCCACTCGGTGGGCAGCACCATCGCCTTGCGCGGGTGCTCGGTCTTCAGCCAGTGGACAATCTGGTCGGCAATAAAGTCCCGCGTGCTTTCTCGCTGAATCAGGGTAATCAGGCGGTTGATGATGGCGTCCAGCAGCACCTGGTGGCGGTTGTTTTTGGTCATGCTCTCCAGCATCACGGCGCTGGTTTCGGTGAAGTCGACCTTGTCGATGGCCTTATGCACCGCGCGTTTGAGCAGGCGCTGAATGCGCCCGTCGTCGGTGAGTTCGAGAAAACCGCTCATCACCTGCATCAGATGCAGCCCGACGCGCTGGGCGTTGTCGGGCTTGCTGAACCAGGCGCCAATCATCTGTGCGGGCTCATAGCGGCGGATCAACGCCACCAGCGACTGGGTATCCAGAAACTTCTCCTGCACGAACTGGCCGAGATTGTCGCCAATCCGGTCTTTATTGCGCGGGATGATCGCCGTATGGCGCGAGATAAAGGGAATGGGCACCCGGCGGAAAAGCGCGACCACCGCAAACCAGTCCGCCAGCGCGCCGACCATCGCCGCCTCGGCAATGGCCTTGACGCCGCGCACCCAGAAGGTCTGCGGCAGGAACAGGGTGGTGATAAAGGCCGCGGCGGCAACCAGCAGCAGCGACAGCGCCAGCAGCTTGGCGCGTTTGAGTTCAGCTATTTTTTCCATGGGTTAAGGATAGAGGGAAGCGGGGGGAAAGTGCAAAGCAGGGAGCGTTATGGCATTCCCGCTTCTGGAACCTGCCTTCCGGAATTAAACACCTTTTTACATATTTGGTTAAATCCTTGCGTAATTTGTATATGCTTTTTTGTATATACAATCAGGGAAGGGTACACTATGCCAACGGAGTATGAGTGGGATAGCAATAAGGCGAAAAGTAACCTGCAAAAACATGGCATACGCTTTGAGGATGCGGTTATGGTTTTCGACGATCCTTATCATTTGTCTGTTCAGGATCGCTATGAGAACGGTGAATTTCGCTGGCAAACCATCGGCCTTGTGCAAGGTCTTCTTGTTATTCTGGTCGCACATACGGTACGTTTTGAAAGCGGAGGAGAAATCATCCGTATCATTAGCGCACGAAAGGCGGACCGCAAAGAGAGGAGCCGTTATGAGCATCGTTAAACATAAACGCGGCAGTGCGCCTGAGGTAAGCGCTCGTCGTGTGGCTGAGCTCAAAGCATTAGCTGAAAAACCAGATGCGGAGATTGATTACAGCGATATTCCTGCCACGGACGATGAACAGTGGTCAGGGGCGGTGCGAGGGAAGTTCTATCGACCACTCAAAACTCAGGCATCTGTACGCATTGACGCCGATGTGATGGAGTGGCTTAAACGGCCTGGGAAAGGTTATCAGACGCGGCTCAATGCCATTTTGCGTGAAGCAATGCTGCGCGATCAAAACAAAAAATAAATAGCGGGCAGCGTTTGGCTGCCCGCTATCTCAGCGTATATTTCCCAGCAGCCGCCACATCACCCACCCGCCAAACCCCATCAGCACCACCCCCGCCGTGCGCTCTATCAGCCACAGCGCACGGCTGAGCTTCTGCTGGACCGCGGGCAAACCCATCAGCGACACCAGTGCCAGATCCCACGCCAGCACCACCGTCACCATCCAGACGCCGCAGGTCGCCTGCTGAAGCAGCGTGACGTCCGGCCCCAGTAGCGCCGTCATCAGCGCCAGATAAAACAGCGCATTCTTCGGGTTAAGCAGCGCCGAGCCGAGCCCCAGCAGGATCTGCTTGCGCAGCGAGGGGCAGCGCTGATGGGTTTCATGCAGCCTCATCGCCTGCGGTTGGCTGCGCACCAGATGCGAGCCGATCCACAGCAGGTACAGCGCCCCGCAAAGCTCTATCAGCGTAAACAGCCACGCAAACTGCCGCAGCGCGCTCCAGCCGATAATCACCAGAACAATATAAAGCGCGTTACCCGCGGCGATGCCGACGCACAATCCGGCGCTGCCGCGCAGTCGGTAGCGCGCCGCGTAGCCCACCAGCAGGAAGAAGTCCGGCCCCGGGCTTAACAGGGCGACAAAATGCGCCAGCGCCAGGGCGAGAAAAGCGGAAGGGAAGAACAGTTCCATAGCAACCTCGGTTAACAATCTGAGGTCAGGCTACGGTGATGCCAACGTTATTTATTGTCAGATATTGATCGGCCCGTCGCGTACTGGCGCGGCGTGGCGGCGGTATAGCTGACGAAGGTCTTATGAAAATGGCTCTGGTCGGCAAAGCCGCTCTGGTAGCCAACGTCGGCGATGTCGTCCCCGGCACGTAGCCGTGCTTTGGCGAACTCCACGCGAGAGATGTTGAGGAAGCTGCCCGGCGTCAGGCCGGTATCCTGCCGGAAGGTGCGGATCAGCGTCTCCTTGCGCAGCGAGAATCGTTGGGCAAGTTCGTCAAGCGAAGGCGGTGCGGCCAGGTCGGCAAGAAACGCCTGCCGCACGTGCTGGCTGGTTGAGCGAAGCGCGTCTGCGTTTTCCACGCGGCGGGGCAGGGCTGAAAGCAGCGTGTCCACGGATACAGGCGACATCGCCTCAACAATATCCAGGTAGCGCTTAAAGAGCGCAGGGTCGCGAATCACCTGTAACGCCAGAGGAATATCGGTGTCGATATAGAGCATATAGTAGCTGCGCCGTTGCCCGGCGACGGGGTTGCAGCTGTGCGGCGCAGAGGCCGGGATCACAATGAGGTCCCCGGGGTTAAGGATGTATTCTTTGTCATGACAAATGCAGCAGGTCTGGCCTTCCATAATCGCGCCGATAGAGAGCTGAGGGTGACTGTGGCGTTTGTACGCCTGCGTGCTCTGCCACGTGCTGCGCAGCTCAAGGCCTGAGGCGTGGTGAAAAGTCTGCCGGATATGTCGGGTATCGGTCATATGAACTCCTTCTGGACGTTTTTTATACCACGTCAGCGAACCGTCTTGCAGCGCTTCATTAAGAACCTTCCGGATATACCCAACTTTACGTCCACAGCCAGTCATGTTGACTACCCTTAATACCCTAAGCGGTAAAACAAGGAGATTCGACATGGCTTATCAGACAGTAAATCCTGCCACTAACCAGCTCATCAAAGAATACCCCTCACATACCGACGCGGATATCGAAGCGGCGCTGAAGGCGGCCGATGCGCTTTACCATTCGGACTGGGCGAAAGGCGACATCAATCAGCGCCTGCCGGTGCTGCATAAGCTTGCCGATCTGATCGACGAGCGCACCGAGGAGCTGGCGAAAATTGCCAGTCAGGAGATGGGCAAGCTCATCGAACAGAGCCGTGGCGAAGTGAAGCTGTGCGCGCAGATCGCCCGCTACTACGCCGACAACGCGAAGCAGTTCCTGGCCCCGGTGAAGTATCAATCCGAACTCGGGGAAGCGTGGGTGGAACATCACCCCATCGGCGTGCTGATGGCCGTTGAGCCGTGGAACTTCCCGTATTACCAGCTGATGCGCGTTCTGGCGCCAAACCTGGCGGCGGGTAACCCCGTTATCGCCAAGCATGCCAGCATCGTGCCGCACTGCGCCGAGACCTTTGCCCACCTGGTGCGTGAGGCGGGGGCGCCGGAAGGGGCGTGGACCAACCTGTTTATCTCGTCCGAGCAGGTGGCGAACATCATTGCTGACGATCGCGTGCAGGGTGCCGCATTAACCGGCTCCGAAAAAGCCGGCAGCGTGGTGGCCGCGCAGGCGGCGAAGCACATCAAGAAATCCACCCTTGAACTGGGCGGTAACGACGTGTTCGTGGTGCTGGACGATGCGGACCTGGACAAAGCCGTCAGGATTGGCGTGAATGCGCGGCTCAACAACGCCGGGCAGGTCTGTACCGCGGCGAAGCGCTTTATCCTGCATGAAAAGATTGCCGACACCTTCCTGAGCAAATTCACCGAGGCGTTTAAGCAGGTGAAGATTGGCGATCCGCTCGACGAAAGCACCACGCTGGGGCCGCTGTCGTCGAAAGATGCGCTAGAAACGCTGACCAAACAGGTCAACGAGGCGGTGAAAAACGGCGCGACGCTGCACTATGGCGGCAAGCCGGTGCAGCGTGAGGGGAGCTTCTTCGAACCGACGATCCTGACGAATATCTCGCGCGACAACCCGGCGTACTTTGAAGAGTTCTTCGGCCCGGTGGCGCAGATGTACGTGGTAAAAAACGACGACGAGGCGGTCGCGCTGGCGAACGACTCCCACTACGGCCTGGGTGGGGCGGTATTCAGCCAGAATATCGAGCGCGCGAAAAAAATGGCGTCGCGGATTGAGACCGGGATGGTGTATATCAACTGGCTCACCGATACCGCGCCAGAGCTGCCGTTCGGCGGCGTGAAGCGCTCCGGTTACGGACGCGAGCTGTCGGATCTGGGGATCAAAGAGTTTGTGAACCAGAAGCTGGTGGTGGTGCGTCAGTAAGAGGCCATAAAAAAAACCTGCCAACCGGCAGGTTTTTTTATGGGGATTATTGCACTTCGATCTTGTCCCAGCCGCTTTTGAACATGCAGCTGTCAACCAGCGTATCCCGGCGATATTCATTCGCGTCTTCAACCGTGTAGCTCGTGGAAATATCCTTTTTCTTTTTCGATTTGTCCGTTTTTTCCGAGCTCGAACCGGTCACCACGTTATCCGGGGGAAGATCGATCAGCGCCTGCGCTTCGCATTCCGTGAGCTTTTTATTCATTTCCGCATCGCTGACGCCCGGTTTCACCCATTTGTACTGGACGCAGCCGGTGAGCATCAGCGTGAGGCTCAGAACGCAAAGCGCGGTCATGCGGTGTTTCATCAGAAGGTGACTCCACCGCCTACATATGCGCCGTCAATCAGCGTGTGGCCAGGGCGGCCGTCCTTGCCATCAACGCTCACGTGGCGGTAGCCCACTTTCAGGGTCACAGGCGTAATTGGCGTCCAGCTTACGCCGCCGTTGGCTTCCACGTAGTTTTTCACGCTGTTGTTCAGCCCTTCTGGCGCCACGTAGCCTTCACCGTACACGTGGATGCTGTCGGTCAGGGCAACGTTCACACCGCCGCCGATCGGGAACGCCACGCCGTTATCGCCTTTCTTCGGGCCGATGTAAATGGCTTTGGCACCCGCATTCAGCATCACCGGGCCCACTTCCAGGTTATAGCCTGCGCCCACGCCGCCGGTCTGGGTACCGTCATCGGTGTTTTTAAGCCAGTTGCTTTCGGCATACAGGCCGGATGAGGATTTCCCCATCTCGAGGTTGAGGTTGGTAAAGTTTTTACCCTGCTCAATGCTGCCGCCCATTGCCAGAGCGGAACCCGAGAGGGTGGTCAGAGCAGAAAGAAGAAGGATATTCAGTTTTTTCATGTTTTATGCCTCGTCATTAAATTCATCTGGGGGCACCTTAACAAGCGATGTTTATGACTGCAAATGTGATGAAGGTCGCTGTTTTATGCTGATATTGTTAACTTTTTTATTTGAAATGTTGCATTCATGTTTGATTGTCGAGGTGTCAACGCGTGATGTTTGGACGTTTAGGCACCGTTTAATTTTTTGACTAAACATAAACTGAACGAGGAAGGGATAGTGATTAGAGGTGAATTAATTGGGTTTCTAATAATTTCCAGAAGTATTTCAGATGTCACACAATACAACACAACCTTACATTTCAGGGCAATGAATATACGTTCACCCGCGCACGTCGGTTGCCTTTCTATGTCATTTTTCTGACACGTTTATTCTTTACGTTGTTGGCTTCACTCACTGGACACTAACAATATGAAAAGAAAAATTATTCCTGTGCTTATCGGTTGTGCGCTCTCTTTCTCTGGCCTGGCTGCGCAGCCTACCGCTGAGCGCTATATCGTCAGCTTCCCTGACGGCTCCCATGTGAAATACAGCGGCGCGTTTGCCGATGCGTTCCCGAACGGGCTTCCGGTGGGGATTGGCTCTGGCCTGCTGTTTACGGGCAAGCAGGGCGATGCCCTGACGTTTGCGACCGTGACCGATCGCGGTCCCAACGCCGATGCGCCAAAAATGGGTAAAAACGAAGCCAAAATCTTTGTTACGCCGGATTTCGCGCCGCTCCTGATGACCATCCGCGTCCAGAACGGCAAAGCGGAGGCGGTTGATGCCCGCCCGCTGCATGACGATAAAGGCGAGATTAACGGTCTGCCGCTGCAAAGCGGCGTGATTGGCTCCACCAATGAAGTGGCGTTCAGCGACACCCTCAAGGTCCTGAAAGGTGATAACCGCGGACTGGATACGGAAGGCATTACGCCGGACGGCAAAGGCGGCTACTGGCTGTGCGACGAGTACGGCCCGTTCCTGATTAACGTCGACAGCAAAGGGAAAATCCTCGCGATCCACGGGCCGCAGGCCGCGGAAGGGGAAAAATCTATCGCGGACGGTCTGCCAAACATCATCAAATGGCGCCAGCCCAACCGGGGCTTTGAAGGCCTGACCCGGATGCCGGACGGACGTATTATCACCGCCGTGCAGAGCACGCTGGACATCGACGGGAAGAGCAAAAAGCAGGCGCTGTTCACCCGTCTGGTGAGCTTCGACCCGGCGACCGGCAAAACCGCGATGTACGGTTACCCTATCGACAGCGCGGCCTACGACAAAAACAGCGATGCCAAAATCGGCGACATCGTGGCGCTCGATAATCAGCACATCCTGCTGATTGAGCAGGGAAGCGATAAAAACGACGGGATGCGCAACCTGATCTACAAGGTGGATCTCAGCAGGGCGAGCGATCTTTCCGCCTTTGACAAGCCGGGCGAGTACCCGGAGTTTGATGATGAGAAAACCCTGGCGCAGCGCGGCATTACCCTTGCGGCAAAAACGCAGGTGGTCGATCTTCGCGCGCTGGGCTGGCAGCAGGAGAAGGCTGAAGGACTGGCGCTGATCGACAGCAAAACGCTTGCGGTGGCGAACGATAACGATTTTGGCGTGAAGGTCGCGATGCAAAACCCGGTCGAGGGCAAGAAGCTTAAGGATTACCGGGTGAACGCGGAAGGCAAGCTGACGCTGGATGATAAACCGGTGGAAACCACGCTCAGCGTGAAGCCGCTGAAGAAGCCGGAGTCCGACAGCGAGCTGTGGATTGTGACGCTGCCGGAGGCGGTGAAATAAGTTTACCGCTCACCCCTCTCCCCACAGGGGAGAGGGGGATTGTTCGGAGCGCATAGTTAAGCGGGGAGGCTATTTCTTCAGCCCCGCAAACGCCGCCCGAATCTCCTCTTCCGGCAGCTGGATGCCAATAAACACCATCACGCTGTGCGGCGCTTCATCGCCCCACGGTCGGTCCCAGTCGGCGCTGTACAGGCGCTGCACGCCCTGGAACAGCAGGCGGTTCGGCTCGCCGTCAATCCACAGCATCCCTTTGTAGCGCAGCAGCCTGTCGGCAAACGACAGCAGCAGGTTCTCCATCACGCGGGAGACCTCGCTGATATCCACCGGGTAATCCAGCTCCACCACAATCGACGCCACGTCGTTTTGCTTGTCGGACATAAAGTGGAAGCGCGGTTTTGCGGTGACGTTCTCTTCAAGCATAAAGCCGCTGGTGTTGAACAGCTGAGACAGGTCGATATCGCCGTGCGTCACCGTATAAATCGGCGCGCGGGAGTTGATGCGCGTCAGGCGCTCGCGAAGCTTAACGCTTTCGCCCGCCACGTCGGTTTTGGTCAGCAGGATGCGGTCGGCGTAGCCCACCTGAGACTGGGCGATGGTGAACTGGTTCATCTGATCGTCGGCGTGGACCGCATCAACCAGGGCAATTACGCCGTCCAGCAGGTAGCGCTGGCAAAGGATCTCATGCGAGAAAAAGGTCTGAATGATCGGGCCGGGGTCGGCCATGCCGGTGCACTCAATCACCAGACGGTCAAAGTCGATGTCGCCGCGGTCGCGGCTGTCGAGCAGGTCCAGCAGGGCGTCTTCCAGTTCATTAGAGCGGGTGCAGCAGATGCAGCCGTTGGTCAGGGTTTTGATCTGCGTGGCGCGATCGCCAATCAGCTGGTCGTCTACGGAGACTTCGCCAAATTCGTTTTCGATGACGGCGATTTTGAAGCCGTGCTGCTCGTTCAGAATATGGCGCAGCAGGGTGGTTTTACCGGCGCCGAGGAAACCGGTCAGCAGGGTAACGGCAATCGGGGTCATGGTCTCTCCTTTAGCAGCAGCGGACGCCGCCTTCTCCACTTCCGCCGTAGCGCGCTTCCTGACGCTCGCGGAAGAATTCGGTGTAGGTCATGTACGGCTTATCCGGATGGTTGGTCTTCATATGCTCAACGTAGTTGTCATAGTCCGGGATGCCAATCAGCATTTTCGCCGCCTGACCGAGGTATTTTTTTGCTTCGCCTAAGTTACCAAACATAACGTGTCCTGATAAGAAAAAGCCCGGTGGCGCGCAGCGATCCGGGCCTACAGTACCGTTGTAGGGCGGGTCAGCGCAGCGCCGCCCGCCATTGTTTTAGTGGTGTGAAGAGGTCTTCACGCCGCCTTCCGGTACCGGCACGTACGGGGTTTCTTTATCCGTGCGGCCATCGATGTTGCGCACTTTCATCCAGGTTTTGATGCCGTAGAAGATGATGCTGTACACCACCACCAGGAACAGAATGCTCAGACCCGCGTTGGTGTAGTTGTTCACCACGATATGGTTCATGTTGGCAATCTGCTGCGCGGTTAAATCCGCGCCGCCTGCAGCAATCTTCTCTTTGTACTGGTTAGCCATGAAGAAGAAGCCTTCCAGCTGCGGGTTGGTGCTGAACAGCTTCAGACCCAGCGCCCAGGTGGTGCAGAGCAGCAGCCACAGCGCAGGCACCACGGTAACCCAGATGTATTTGGTACGTTTCATCTTCACGAGGACCACGGTACCCAGCACCAGGGCCACGGCAGCCAGCATCTGGTTAGAGATACCGAACAGCGGCCACAGGCTCTTCACGCCGCCGAGTGGGTCAACCACGCCCTGATACAGCAGATAACCCCACAGGCCTACGCAGCCCGCGGTGCCGAGTACGCCCGCCACCAGAGAGTCGGTTTTCTTCAGGAACGGCACGAAGTTACCCAGCAGATCCTGCAGCATGAAGCGGCCCGCACGGGTACCGGCATCCAGCGCGGTGAGGATGAACAGCGCTTCGAACAGAATACCGAAGTGGTACCAGAAGCCCATGTCCGCCCACGGCAGCACTTTGTGGAACACGTGTGCGATACCTACCGCCAGCGTCGGTGCACCACCTGCGCGGTTCAGCACGGACGGTTCGCCGATGTCTTTCGCGGTCTGCATGATCTGCTCAGGCGAAATCACAAAGCCCCAGGAGCTGACGGTCGCCGCCGCGTGTGCGCTGGCCTCTTTCAGCTGGGCCATGATCAGCGCGGTATTTTCGCCGCCCATCTCATGCAGGTTAGGCATGGTGATGCCCAGACCCGCTGGTGGCGTGTTCATCGCGAAGTACAGGCCAGGCTCGATAATCGACGCCGCAACCAGCGCCATGATCGCCACGAAGGACTCCATGAGCATTGCGCCGTAACCGATGAAGCGCGCGTCGGTTTCATTGGCCATCAGCTTCGGCGTGGTGCCGGAGGAGATCAGCGCGTGGAAGCCAGACACGGCACCGCAGGCGATAGTGATAAACAGGAACGGGAACAGGGCGCCTTTCCACAGCGGACCGGTACCGTCAATGTACTGGGTTACCGCCGGCATTTTCAGCTCAGGGTTGATGATCACAATCCCGATGGCCAGCCCGACGATCACGCCGATTTTCAGGAAGGTCGCCAGGTAGTCGCGCGGAGCCAGAATCAGCCACACCGGCTGCAGGGCAGAAACGAATGCGTAACCGATCAGCGCGAAGGTGATGGTGGTGTCTTTAAAGGTCAGCGCCGGGCCCCAGTACGGGTCGTGCGCAATCACGCCGCCGAAGTAGATGGAGGCGACCAGCAGCACGATACCGATCACCGAGACCTCGCCAACGCGGCCAGGGCGCAGGAAGCGCATGTAGATGCCCATGAACAGCGCAATCGGTACGGTAGAGCAGACGGTGAAGACGCCCCACGGACTTTCGGCCAGCGCTTTCACCACGATCAGCGCCAGCACCGCGAGGATGATGATCATGATCAGGAAGCAGCCAAAGAGGGCGATGGTGCCCGGCACGCGGCCCATCTCTTCTTTGATCATCTCACCCAGCGACGAACCGTTACGGCGCGATGAGATAAACAGCACCATAAAGTCCTGCACTGCACCCGCCAGCACCACGCCCGCCAGCAGCCAGAGCGTACCCGGCAGGTAGCCCATCTGCGCGGCCAGTACCGGGCCGACCAGCGGGCCAGCGCCTGCGATGGCGGCAAAGTGGTGACCAAACAGCACGTAGCGGTTGGTAGGCACGTAGTTCAGGCCGTCATTGTTAATGACCGCCGGGGTGGCACGCGTCGGGTCGAGCTTCATGACCTTCTGCGCGATGTATAAGCTGTAGTAGCGATAAGCCACAAGGTAGACGGAAACCGACGCGACCACGATCCACAGGGCGCTGACGTGTTCGCCCCGGCGTAATGCGACAACCGCCAGACAGAAAGCACCGAGGATCCCGAGTAAGGCCCAGGGCACGTGCTTCAGTAGTTTTTTAGTATCCATAGTAAGACCTGGTTTTTTATGTAAAGAAAAAAGGGTCAGGGTTCGTTGTGAGGAGGTATTGATTAATGCTGGAGCGATCGTGCCAGATCCCCGCGCGCGTAAAGGACGGTAAATGAATGAGTGGTTGAAAGTGCCGGGTGAGCGGTCAAAGGCGGCGACGAGCGGTTTCGGCGCGCCGCCGGAGGGCGAAATTATGTGATTGAGATCACTTGATTATTCGGGTTGCGCTCTACGGCCAGATAGCTCTCCAGCGTCCTGATGAATTTCTCCTTCAGCCAGCTCGGTTCCAGGATCTGAATATGGGGGAGCCAGTAGAACAGCAGCGGCAGGATCTGGTTCTCGTGGGCCGCCTGGCAGCGCAGCGTGACGCCGTCCTGCTGCTCCTCCAGCAGCTCCTGTTCCGGCAGAAGATCCCGGCGCAGGAAGTAATGTGAAATATTATCTTTGATGAATATTTTCACCGCGAAAGTATCTTCGGACACCCAGGGATCGAGGCTTTTCTCCAGCAGCTCAAGAACATTTTCTTCGGGAGTGAAGGTCGTTTTCTGAATATCAAACCAGCTAATCTGGCTCAATGAGAAGGATTTCAGCCGGCTATTTTCGGTGGCTTGTAAATACCATATATTTTTTTTGTTAATGAGTTTATAGGGATTAATCAGGCGGGTTTTACCCTTATAAACGATCTGGCAAACATTATGGTTTTTAATCGATTTCTCGATTTTCGTTAAATGACGGCGAATATCGCGTTCTACCGTATGTTCCGCTTCATTGCCAAGAATAAGAATATGGTTTTCGTCTACGCGCGTTTCAAGCTTTTGCCAGAATTCCATATTTCTTTCAGGGAAAAAGCTGTCGGCATTCAGAAAGTTAGCCAGAGTGTGATGCAATCCTTGCCCACCCGGCGATTGTGCGGAATGAATCAGCCGATATAGACCGTTACCGGTATGTTCAACAATGGGCGAGAGGGCATTTAAATCCCGGTAGACGGTGCGTTCGGTAATTTTAAATTTCTCCATTAGCGCACCGCGGTTTACCACACCGTTTAAATGTAGCTCAAGGAGAATATCGACCAGACGTTCAGCCGAGCGGCTCCGCGTCGTTTTAGCCATAAGGTCATCCTGTATATATAGGTATGCGCTGAATGATGCGGGTGCACTGACAGGCGGCGTCAGTATTCAGGCACAGAAAATTTCTCTTATGGGTATATAACGGCGTGATTTAGCGGAAACCTTAGGAGTTTTTGCAGAAAGCGGCGCTGGCCGGAAAAAAGGCCAGCGCGAGGCGGGTCACACGGCGACTTCCGTCTCCAGCATGACCGGGTGGAAGCGGCGTCTGAAGTAGATCAGGCCGTGGCCCGCGTCACTCAGAATGATGTTTTTAATTTCAACCAGATAAACCAGATGCGTGCCGATGGTTTGCACCTGGCTTATTTCGCCTTCAAGGCTGGCCAGCGCGCCCTTGAGTACCGGCTGCGCCAGCGGCCCTTTCTGCCAGCAGGAGAGGGCAAAACGATCCTCCATCGTCATACCGGTCATCCCGGCGAAATGGCGCGCCATGATCTCCTGCTCGTGGTTCAGCACGTTAACGCACAGCCTGCCGTTACCCTGGAATACCGGGTTCATGGCGCTGTTGGCGTTGATGCACACCATGACCGACGGCGGGGTGTCCGTGACCGAGCAGACGGCGGTGGCGGTGATGCCGCAGCGGCCCGCCTCGCCCTCGGTGGTGACCACGTTAACCGCCGCCGACAGGCTACTCATTGCGTCGCGAAAACGCAGGCGTTGTTCATCTGAATACATTGCAACCTCCCGCTGCGCTATTTCAGCAGCTTGTCCAGCATGTTGATATCGCTGTTGTTGTGCAGGTGTGGCACCGTCCAGCCGTGTTGGTCGTATTCGGACATACAGCGGTCGACCATCGCCATCATCTTGTCCATATTGCCGGAGCTCTGCGCCTGGCGCAGACACTGCAGGCGAATTTCATCCTGACTGCCGGAGTAGTTAATTTCGTACAGCTCGTGACGGCCGCCAAACTCGCTGCCGATGGCGTCCCACATCAGCTTCAAAATCTTGATGCGTTCGACGTGGTCCATGCCGTTGGAGCCGCGCACGTATTTCGCCAGATACTGGTCGATCTGCGGGTTGTTCAGGTCCCGCGCGCTGGACGGCAGGTAGATCAGCCCGGAGGTGACGTTACGCTCGATGATGTTCTTGATCTTGGTGTAGGCCATCGGGGCCATCACGCGGTAGGTCTGCAACGCCGCGTGGTCAGGAAGATACGCACCGTTGACCCACGGCGTGGCTTCGGAACACATGGAGTCGCTCAGCGCCCAGAACATGTTGCGCCAGGCCACCACTTCGCCGAGATCCGCCTGCACGCCGCGGAACTCCAGGGTGCCGGTGCACTCCAGGGATTTCTTCAGCAGGGCGGTGATGAAGTCGAGCTTCACCGCCAGGCGCACGCAGGCCTGCAGCGGGTACATTCGCGCAAAGCCGCCTTCCATCGTCCACCGGCGGCAGCGGTCGAAATCGCGGTAAATCAGCACGTTTTCCCACGGGATCAGCACGTGATCCATCACCAGGATCGCGTCGTTCTCGTCAAAGCGGCTGGAGAGCGGGTAGTCGTACGGGGAGCCGGTTGCGCCTGCCACCATCTCGTAGGAGGCGCGGGAGATCAGCTTCACGCCCTCGGCGTCCATCGGCGCGACGAACATCAGCGCGAAGTCTGGGTTTTCGCCCATCACCTGCGCGGAGCCGAAGCCGATCATGTTGTAGTGGGTCAGGGCGGAGTTGGTGGCCACCACTTTCGCGCCGCTGACGATAATCCCGGCGTCGGTCTCTTTCTCCAGCTTGATGTAGACGTCTTTTACCTCGTCCGCCGGCTTGTGGCGGTCGATCGGCGGGTTAACGATGGCGTGGTTGAAGTACAGGCCGGTTTCCTGAATACGGGTGTACCAGTTGCGGGCGTTCTGCTCGAACTGGCCGTAGAAGGCCGGGTTGGCGCCCAGCGCGCAGCCGAACGCGGCTTTGTAGTCCGGCGTGCGGCCCATCCAGCCGTAGCTCAGGCGTGACCACTCGGCGATGGCGTCGCGCTGCTGGCGCAGGTCGTCGGCGCTTTTCGCCACGCGGAAGAACTTGTGGGTATAGCCGCCGCTGCCGGTGTCGGTGCCCCAGCACAGCGTGTCCTGCATGTCCGGCTTGTGCAGCGCGTCGTACATCTGCGCGATGGAGGCCGCCGCATTGCGAAACGCCGGATGGGTGGTGACGTCTTTGACGCGCTCGCCGTAGATGTAAATCTCACGCCCGTCCTGCAGGCTTTTTAAATACTCTTCACCGGTTAACGGGCGTTTGGCATCAGCGCGGAACTCTTCAGGCTTCATAGGGACCTCGTATCGGAATTGTGTTGTTAAATTTATGTTTTGTTTTTGTTGTTTAATTGAAGCCTGAGAGGGGCGTAACGTGAAGGGACGATTGGGACAACGACGGGTACTTTTCGGGTGGGTTGTGGTTTTGTGATCTGTGCGGCTTTTCGGCGGGTGGCGCTGCGCTTACCCGCCCTACGAACCGTGATGCGTTCAGGAAACCGGTACTTTCTGCGCCCGATATGCGCTCGGCGAGCACCCCACTAAGCGATTAAAAAAGCGGGCGAAATAGGCCGGATCTTTGAACCCCAGCTGCCAGGCAATCTCGCTGACGGTGCTGTCGGAGAAGAGCAGCAGGCGTCGGGCCTCGCGCAGCTGGCGGTCGAAGATCAGCCGTTTTGGCGGGCGGTTGGCGAAGCGGCGACAGATATCGGTCAGGCGGGATTCGGTCAGGTGCAGCTCGCTGGCGTATTCCGGCACCGTCCAGTGCTGGTGGTAGTGGCTGTCGATCAGCTGGGTAAAGCGCTGGAACAGCTTCAGCTCGCCGCGCATGCCGCCTGACGCGTGGTCGTCGAGCTTCGCGTTGCGCAGCAGCAGGGTAAACACCGCCTGGGCCAGCAGGGCCAGCGTATGCTCGCGCCCGGGCAGCTGCTCCGTGGATTCCCGGGCAATCAGCTGCCAGTAGTGCTTTAGCGCCGCCAGCTCGTCCGGCCTGTCGGCAAGCGAAAGGCAGATCCCCGGCAGGCCAAACGCCTCCCGCGTGCCGGGGTAGAGCACCTCCAGCAGCGGCCAGATCAGATCCTCGCGCACCGTCAGCACGTGTCCGTCGCTGTCGGATTCGGTGATAAACGCGTGCGGCACCGACGGCGGGGTGAGGACGAACAGCGGGGCCTGCACCGAATAGCGGTGATCGTCGAGCTGGAGCTCAATCTGCCCGGTATCGAGAAAGTGCATCTGAAAGTACTGGTCGTGACGATGCGCCTGCATGTCGCGGCCAAAAAAGGCCGCCATGCGGGCGAACGACTGGTAGTGCACATCGTCGGTGCCCAGACTTTCGTCGTACTCCTTGCTGATATCAATGTTGGCGATAGGGCTCTGGCACACGATCGTTCCTCTGTTGATCCCGCTGCGTCATCGGAATGCGCGTCAGCACCAGCGCGCCGACCACCAGCAGACCCGCCACGAACCACAGTCCCGAGCTGAAGCTGCCGGTCGCGTCGCGCAGGATCCCAATCAGCAATGGGCTAACGGCGGAGCCGACGTTGCCGATGGCGTTGATCACCGCCAGCGCCACCGCGCGGGACTGCAGGCTAATCACCCGATCCGGCGTGGTCCAGAATATCGCCATGGCGGTAAACGATCCGGTTGAGGCCATGATGATGCCAAGCAGCTGGATCAGGCTGTGATCGGTCGCGGAGGCCAGCATCCATCCCGCCGCGGCGAACAGGTACGGCAGGATGGTGTGCTTTTTTCGCTCTTTCAGCCTGTCGGAGCGGCGGCTCCACCAGATCATCCCGAGGATGGTGCAGAACTGCGGGATCGCCGCCAGCAGGCCGATGACGATGTTGCTGCTCCCCGTGTTAAAGCTTTGCAGGATTTGCGGGGTCCAGATGTTGATCGCGCTCAGCGTATTGGTCAGGCAGAAGTAGGCCAGCGTGTAGAGCAGCACCGCCGGGGTCAGCACCTCGCGCAGCGTCGAGCGCGGCGTGACGGATTGGGCAATGGCAACCTCCTGCTCGCGGGCGATCATCGTTTTGAGCGCCCGCTTTTCGTCCTCATCCAGCCAGGTGGCCTGATCCGGCGTGTCGTTGAGGTAAAACCAGGTCACCACGCCGAGCACCACCGACGGCAGCCCTTCCAGCAGGAACAGCCACTGCCAGCCCTTGAGGTTCCACAGCCCGTCCATCGCCAGAATGTACCCGGAGAGGATTGAGCCGAGCATCATGGTGACCGGCATGGCAATCATAAACAGCGCGTTGGCGCGGGCGCGGTGATAGGCCGGGAACCACCAGGTGAGGTAGACCAGAATCCCCGGTAGGAAGCCGGCTTCGGCAATGCCCACCAGCATGCGCAGGACGTAGAGAGTTTCGGGGCTGGTGGCGAACATGGTGCAGGTGGAGGCAATACCCCACACTACCATGATCCCGGCGATCCAGCGGCGCGCGCCGATCTTCGCCAGCATGATGTTGCTCGGGATCCCGCACAGCACGTAGGTGACGTAAAACAGCGTCGCGGCCAGGCCAAACATGGTTGACGTGAGGCCCAGATCTTTACCCATCGTCAGCCCGGCAAAGCCGATATTGATGCGATCGAGAAACGAAAAGACAAACAGGATAAAGAGAAAGACGATCAGGCGTCGGAACAGCTTGTTAATGGCGCGATGTTCAACAGCTTTATTATCATGGGTTTGCAGGGTAGAGGTCGTCATGGTGCGCTCCAGATCTTACGTTTAGTAGACGGATTTATTGTTATTAACTGACGTAACCGGTTTTTCGATAAAGCGTGCCGCCAGCGCTTCCGCGCCGCGGGCGAGCAGGGTCGTGTCGACCCCGACGGCGACAAACCGCGCGCCGAGTTCAAGATAGCGTTTTGCCAGCGGCTCGTTCGCCATCAGGATGCCGGGGGCTTTACCCGCAGCGCGTATCTGTGCGATCGCCTGTTCAATGGCGGCCTGCACCTCCGGGTGCTGCGGATTGCCGGCAAAGCCCATGTCGGCGCTGAGATCCGCCGGGCCGATAAACACGCCGTCGACGCCTTCCACGTCCAGGATCTGCGGCAGGTTTTTCAGCGCCTCGCGGGTTTCGATCTGCACCAGCACGCACATGGCGTCGTTGGCCTGCTGCAGGTAATCCGGAATACGGTTCCAGCGCGAGGCGCGCGCCAGGGCGCTGCCGACGCCGCGAATGCCCGCGGGCGGGTAGCGGGTGGCACGTACCGCCTGCCGCGCTTCGTCGGCGTTTTGTACCATCGGCACCAGCAGAGTTTGTGCGCCCACGTCCAGCAGCTGTTTGATCTGCACCGGGTCGTTCCACGACGGGCGGACCACCGGCTGGCTGGGATAAGGGGCGATGGCCTGCAGCTGGGTCAGGACGGTCTGCACGCTGTTCGGCGCGTGCTCGCCGTCGATCAGCAGCCAGTCGAAGCCTGCTCCGGCCAGCAGCTCCGCGCTGTAGCTGCTGGTCAGCCCCAGCCATAGCCCAATTTGCGGACGGCCCGCCTTCAGCGCCGCTTTGAATGCGTTTTGCATGGTTATCTCCTAGACAAAGCGGCAGCTGATGGAGCCCATGTTGCCGTAGTCGACGTGGAAGGTGTCGCCTCTGCTGGCGGGCACCGGGCGGGTAAACGAGCCGCCGAGAACGATCTGGCCAGGCTCCAGCTGCACGTCATACGGGGCGAGCTTGTTTGCCAGCCACGCCACGCCGTTCGCCGGGTGGTTAAGCACGCCTGCGGCGACGCCGGTCTCTTCGATCACGCCGTTGCGGTAGAGCAGGGCGGAGATCCAGCGCAGGTCCAGCTCGTCGGGCTTAATCGGACGGCCGCCGAGGATCACCCCCGCGTTGGCGGCGTTATCGGAGATGGTGTCGAACACCTTGCGCGGGCGCTGGGTGTCCGGGTCGACGTTGTGGCAGCGGGCGTCGATCAGCTCCAGCGCGGGGATCACGTAGTCCGTGGCGTTATAGACGTCGAAGATCGTGCAGTTCGGGCCGCGCAGCGGTTTTGCCAGCACGAACGCCAGCTCCACTTCAATGCGCGGGACGATAAAGCGGTCAACCGGGATGTCGCTGCCGTCGTGGAAGAACATGTCGTCCAGCAGCGCGCCGTAGTCCGGCTCGCTAATCTGCGAGCTGGCCTGCATCGCTTTGGACGTCAGGCCGATCTTGTGGCCCTTCAGCACGCGGCCTTCGGCAATTTTCAGGCTGACCCATTCGCGCTGGACGGCGTAGGCGTCGTCGATAGTGATCGTCGGGTAGTCGAGGGAGATCTGGCGGATCTGCTCCCGGGACTGCTCCGCCTGATGCAGACGATGGGCGATCAGGGTATGGGTGTGTTTATCGAGCATGGCGTATCCTTTATGCGGCTGTTGCCGGGTGGCGCTGCGCTTACCCGGCCTACGTTCGAGCCGTTGTAGGTCCGGTAAGCGAAGCGCCACCGGGCGAAAAAGATGTCTACTTAAACAACGCGTGCACGTTGTTTTGTTTGTAATTGAGCGTCGGGTGCAGCTCGTCCAGCTCAAACGACAGCGCCAGATAGCGGCTCGCCATCAGCGCCGCGAAGTGCGTTTTAATCAGCGCAAACAGCATTTCACCGACCTCTTCCCGGCTCTCCAGGCTGCGCCCCGCGCCAATCTTCAGCGTCATATGGACAAAGGCGTAATCGTGCTTGCCGTCGGCCATCTGCCAGGTGTCCAGCCAGTGGGCGCGGCTGCGGATACCGCCGATAGGGAAGATGCCCGTGGCGGCGAGCGCCTCGTTCACTTTGGCGAACAGCCCCGGCAGGTCGGCCTGCTCGCGGATGTTGTCGGTACATTCAGCTATAAAGTGCGGCATGGTGGCTCCTTAGGCGGGCAGCGGGAAAACGGCGTTGACCTGGCCGGTGCCGGAGCTGGCGAACAGCTCGGTGAGAAACTCCACCTTGCCGTCGTATTTGTCCCAGCCGAGCATCCCCAGCAGCATCACCGTGTCGTGCATATTGCCCTCGCCGTAGCAGTAGTCGGCGTACTCCGGCAGCATGCTGCAGAATTCTTTGAACTGACCCTCGCGCCACAGCTTCACCACGCGCTCGTCCATCTGGCGGTCGAACTCCCGGGTGTAGCTGTTCATCCCTTCTTCCGCGCGCTGGTCGTCGATAAAGCGGTGCGACAGCGAGCCGCTGGCGAGCACCGCCACGGTGCCGTCATATTTTTCGATGGCGCTGACGATGGCCTCGCCCAGCCTGCGGCTGTCGGCGAAGTCGTGAACCGTGCAGAACGCCGAGATGGAGACCACTTTGAAGTGCTTATCCGCGTTCATGTAGCGCATTGGCACCAGCGTGCCGTACTCAAGCTTGAGGCTCGGAATGTTGTGCGCTTTGGCGCGCACGCCACGCTTCACCGCCTCGTCGGCGATCAGCTGGCCGAGTT
The DNA here is from genome assembly GCF_049238165.1 of Enterobacter cloacae complex sp. IR5422. Taxonomy (NCBI): domain Bacteria; kingdom Pseudomonadati; phylum Pseudomonadota; class Gammaproteobacteria; order Enterobacterales; family Enterobacteriaceae; genus Enterobacter; species Enterobacter cloacae complex sp. IR5422. Next base: position 46,711 of record NZ_JBMKHT010000001.1, read on the forward strand.
CCGGGTTGCCGTCGTAGTCGTAGGTCATGTCGCGGATAAAGTGCGGCAGCTCGTTGCTGGTGTAGACGCCCGAAAAATGGTCCGCACAGTTGATGTGATACGCGCTGTTCACCAGCCAGTGGGTGTCGAAGACGATAATGGTATCGACGCCCAGCTCCCGGCAGCGCTTGCTGATCTCTTTGTGTCCGTCGATGGCGCCCTGGCGGCAGCCGTGGTTTTTGCCCGGCAGTTCGGAGAGATACATCGACGGCACGTGGGTGATTTTTGCCGCTAACGCTAATTTGCCCATTTTCAGATCCCCCACTTTGGAATCGGATGGTCGCCCATGGAGATGCAGACGTTCTTCATCTCCGCGAATACTTCGAAGCTGTACTCGCCGCCCTCGCGGCCGGTGCCGGAGGCCTTCACGCCGCCAAACGGCTGGCGCAGGTCGCGCACGTTCTGGGTGTTGACGAACACCATGCCGGCTTCAATGCTGCGCGCCAGGCGCAGCACTTTGCTGACGTCCTGGGTCCAGATATACGACGCCAGGCCGTACTCCACGTCGTTGGCCAGGCGCAGCCCTTCCGCTTCGTCCTTAAACGGCAGCAGGCAGGCCACCGGCCCGAAGATCTCCTCCTGCGCCACGCGCATGCGGTTATCAACATCCGCCAGCACGGTCGGACGCAGGAAGTTGCCGCCCTTCAGGTGCGCAGGCAGATCGGTCGGTTTGTCCGGGCCGCCCGCCAGCAGGGTTGCGCCTTCCTCGATGCCGAGGCGGATATAGCCGGAGACTTTTTCCCAGTGCTGCTGGCTGATGAGCGCGCCAATCTGGGTGTTCGGATCGGTCGGGTCGCCCACGCGCAGGCGGCTGGCGCGCTCGGCAAAGCGCTTGACGAATTCCGGGTAGATGCTCTGCTGGATAAAGATGCGCGAGCCCGCGGTGCAGCGCTCGCCGTTGATGGAGAAGATGGTGAACAGGGCGGCGTCCAGCGCGCGCTCGATATCCGCGTCTTCAAAAATCAGCACCGGGGATTTGCCGCCCAGCTCCATGGAGTACTTCTTCAGCCCGGCGTTTTTCATGATGTTGCGCCCGGTGGCGGTGCCGCCGGTGAAGGAGACCGCGCGCACGTCGTGATGCCGCACCAGCGCATCGCCTGCCGTCGCGCCGTAGCCCTGCACCACGTTGAGCACGCCCGCCGGAATACCCGCCTCCAGGGCGAGCTCGCCCAGACGGTCGGCGGTGAGAGGGGAGAGCTCGGACATCTTCAGCACCGCGGTATTGCCTAAGGCCAGACAGGGCGCGACCTTCCAGGTGGCGGTCATAAACGGCACGTTCCACGGCGACACCAGCGCGCAGACGCCCACCGGCTGCACCAGGGTGTAGTTGAGCATCTTGTCGTCGACCGGGTAGGTCTTGCCGTTCATCTGCTGGCACACCTCGGCGAAGAATTCGAAGTTGTGCGAGGCGCGGGGGATCAGCACGTTTTTGGTCTGGTGGATCGGCAGGCCGGTGTCGGCGGTTTCCATGGCGGCGATCTCGGGCACGTTCTGGTCGATCAGATCCCCCAGGCGACGCATCAGGCGCGCGCGCTCCTTCGTCGGCAGGTTGGCCCACTTCGGAAACGCCTCTTTGGCGGCGGCAACGGCCTGATGGATTTCGGCTTCGCCGCCGGAGGCCACTTCTGCCAGGACCTCGCCGGAGGCCGGGTTAGTGGTGTGGAAGTAGTCGCTGCCCGCGACGTTTTTACCGTTGATCCAATGGTTTATCTTTTTCATTTTGCCGTCTCCTCACTCACAATTCGGTTCACCAGGCGTCCCACGCCTTCCACTTCCACCACCACCTCATCGCCCGGCACCACGTCGGACAGCCCCTTCGGCGTGCCGGTGGCAATCATGTCGCCCGGCTGCAGGGTCATAAAGTCGCTCAGGTAGGCGATCAGGTACGGGATGCTGAAGATCAGATCCGCCGTGGTGCCTTCCTGGCGCAGCTCGCCGTTTACGAAGGTGCGCAGGGCGAGGTTGTGCGGGTCGGGAATGGCTTCTTTTGGCACGATGTTGGGGGAAATGGGGGTCAGCCCGTCGCGGCTTTTCACCCGCAGGTTCGGGCGGTAGTAGTTTTCGAGATAGTCACGAATGGCGTAGTCGTTGCAGACCGTATAGCCCGCAACATAGTCCATCGCCTCGGCTTCGCTAACCTTGCGGGCCGTTTTGCCGATGACCACCACCAGCTCCGCTTCATAGTGCATGTACTCGACGTTGTTCGGGCGCACCGAGGTCTGGTTGTCGCCGTTGAAGGTGTTCGGCGCTTTGATAAAGACCAGCGGCTCGGTGGGCGGCTTGAAGTCCAGCTCGCTGGCGTGATCGGCATAGTTCAGGCCGAGGGCAAACAGCGTGGCGTGCGGCGGCGTGCGGTGCGCAATAGTGACGTCGCGCTCGTCCACCACCGGGTTTTCCAGCGGTGGAAACCCTTCTGCCAGAATACGCACGCGATCGCCCGGGCGGATCTCAACGCGGCTGTGCGGGGTACCGAGCAGGATCGCATCGCCGGGATTAAGGGTGGCGAACTCGCTCAGGGCGCTCAGCAGTTCGGCAGCGTTACGCTGCAGATCGGCGGTGTTCCAGTGGTCCGCTTCGCGGCCGTTGATCTCCGTGATGATGGTCAGGCTATCCACGTTATCAACGGCGACCGGTTCGCCGAGCGGGCAGAATCCGTCGCGGCATTTGGCCTTGATGGCCGGGCGGTAGAAGCTCTCTTCCGGCAGGCTCACCTCGTTGGCCAGCGCATATCCGGCGATGTACGCCGCGGCGTCCTCCACGCGCACCTTGCTGGCGGTTTTACCGACCACCAGCGCTACCGTGGCGCCGCTCAGCACCGTTTCCCCCTGCGGGAACGGAATGGGGTCGCCCGCGCGAATCACGGTGTTATGCGGTTTGATAAACCACACCGCCGTTTTCGGCGGCGTGTTGTAGGGGGCTTTTTCAAACGCCTCTCGCCAGGCTTCGCGCGGGCTCTGATGGTTGAGGGCGACGGCAAAGACGGTACCTTTCATTCACATACTCCTCAGGCCGGAGGTCCGGTTTGGATTTCATTAATATGTTAATGATCTGGTTTTATGCTTTTGCTGATTATTTCGCAATCAGAAGTGAAAGATTTGTGATACGAATAACAATAAATTTACATATTGGTTTTTATTGATATTAAAATCAGAGGGTTAATAAAATTAGTGGGTTTCTGTTAGACTTTTTGACGGAAAACGTGTTGTTTATAAAAGCATCTTTTATGAATTGTTTACGTGTTAATGATGTGAAGGGGAGAGGCTATGCATGATTCATTAACCATCGCGCTGCTGCAGGCGCGGGAAGCGGCGATGTCCTACTTCCGCCCGATCGTGAAGCGCCATAACCTGACCGAGCAGCAGTGGCGCATTGTGCGCGTGCTGGCTGAACATCCGTCGATGGATTTTCACGATCTGGCGTTTCGCACCTGCATTTTGCGCCCGAGCCTCACCGGCATTCTGACGCGCATGGAGCGCGACGGCCTGGTGCTGCGCTTAAAGCCGCTGAACGACCAGCGCAAGCTGTACGTCTCGCTGACCAAAGAGGGCAATGCGCTGTATGAGCACGCCCAGGCGCAGGTGGAGGAGGCGTATCAGCAGATTGAGGCGGAATATACGCCGGAGAAGATGAAACAGCTGACGGCGCTGCTGGAAGAGTTTATTGAACTCGGAAACCGACATAACGCAGCGCGGGAAGAAGAGTAAAAACCACAAATTTCAGGATGAATTTCGTAAAGTTTTCCCTTTCCAGGCCGAAAATTCTGTATCTGTCTGAGGAAAGAGAAAACATGTTAAACCGTATCAAGATTGTCACCAGCTTAATGCTGGTTTTAGCGATATTTGGCCTTTTACAACTCACATCCGGTGGTCTTTTCTTTAATGCTCTGAAGAATGACAAAGAGAATTTCACCGTCCTGCAAACCATTCGCCAGCAACAGTCCACGCTGAACGGCAGCTGGGTAGCGTTGCTGCAAACCCGTAATACCCTGAACCGCGCGGGTATTCGCTACATGATGGATCAGAGCAATATCGGTAGCGGCGCGACCGTGAACGATTTGATGCAAATCGCGTCTGCGTCTCTAAAACAGGCGGAAAAAAACTGGGCTGCCTACGAAGCCCTGCCGCGCGATCCGCGTCAAAGCGATGCGGATGCCATGGAGATCAAGCGTAACTATGATATTTACCACGGCGCGCTGGCGGAGCTGATCCAGCTGCTGGGCGCGGGCAAAATCAACGCCTTCTTCGACCAGCCAACCCAGAGTTACCAGGACGGTTTTGAGAAGCAGTACGTGAGCTACCTGCAGCAGAACGACAAGCTGTACCAGATGGCGGTCGAAGACAGCAACAGCTCCTACAGCCAGGCTATCTGGGTGCTGATCGGCGTCCTGATTGCCGTGCTGGTGGTGATTGTGGCCGTCTGGCTCAACATCAAGCAGACGCTGATCTCCCCGCTGAATCGTCTGATCGACAACATTCGCCATATCGCCAGCGGCGACCTGGTGAAGCGCATTGAGGTTCAGGGCACCAACGAGATGGGTGAACTGGCCGACTCGCTGCGCCATATGCAGGGCGAACTGGTGCGTACCGTTGGCGACGTGCGTAACGGCGCGAATGCGATCTACAGCGGCGCGAGTGAAATCGCGATGGGCAACAACGACCTCTCCTCCCGTACTGAACAGCAGGCCGCTTCCCTGGAAGAGACCGCTGCCAGCATGGAGCAGCTGACGGCGACCGTTAAGCAGAACGCCGAGAACGCCCGTCAGGCGAGCCATCTTGCGCTGAGCGCCTCTGAAACCGCGCAGAAAGGCGGCAAAGTGGTGGACAACGTGGTGCAGACCATGCGCGATATCGCGGGCAGTTCGCAGAAAATTGCCGACATTATCAGCGTGATCGACGGCATTGCTTTCCAGACCAACATCCTGGCACTGAACGCGGCGGTAGAAGCGGCGCGTGCGGGCGAGCAGGGCCGTGGTTTTGCGGTGGTGGCAGGTGAAGTGCGTAACCTGGCCCAGCGCAGCGCCCAGGCGGCACGCGAGATCAAGAGCCTGATCGAAGACTCCGTGGGCCGCGTGGAAGTGGGTTCAACGCTGGTCGAAAGCGCCGGTGAAACCATGGGTGAGATCGTGAATGCGGTCACCCGCGTCACGGACATCATGGGTGAAATCGCCTCTGCGTCTGACGAGCAGAGCCGCGGTATCGACCAGGTCGGTCTGGCGGTGGCAGAGATGGATCGCGTGACCCAGCAGAACGCCTCGCTGGTGGAAGAGTCTGCCGCAGCGGCAGCCGCACTGGAAGAGCAGGCAAGCCGTCTGACGCAGGCCGTGGCGGTGTTCCGCATTCAGCAGGAGCAGATGAAAGCGCGTGAGTTCGCTTCTGCGAAAACCGTTGCAGCACCGGCGATGGCGCGTAAAACGGTTACCGCTGATGCTGGTGATAACTGGGAAACGTTCTAACCCGTATGTTGTGCCGGGTGGCGGCTGCGCCTTACCCGGCCTACGGTTTGTGGCTTTTGCCGGGTGGCGGCTGCGCCTTACCCGGCCTACGGTTTGTGGTTTTGTAGGCCCGGTAAGCGCAGCGCCACCGGGCGATATTACAGAGGCAGGCGCATGGCGCAGCGCGTTTCATACGCGAAACCGTGCGCTGTCTCTTCTTCCCTTTTCTGACGCAGTTCAGGCGTCAGCGTCGTTATTTTTTCAAACCCCAGCCGCGCATAGAACGGCGCATTCCACGGGACGTTCCTGAACGTCGTCAGCGTCAGCGCGGTCAGCCCCCTTTTACGGGCGCAATCTGCCACGCAGGCGATGAGCTGCCTGCCGATCCCTTTTCCCTGCCAGTCCAGATCAACCGAGAGTTCGACAATAAACAGTGAAGACGGATGGGCTTCGGCAAGGATAAACCCGACGGGCTGGTCGTTTGCCAGCGCCAGCCAGCTTAACCCGCGTTCGACATAGCCGAGGTGTTGCTCAGCGGAAATGACCTCGCCATCGGCAAGCCAGGCGAGTGCCGGGAAGTCACGGAAGCGCCCGGCCGCCGCGCGTTCAATGGCGGGCAGGGCGGCAATGTCGTTGAGGGTGGTGGGGCGAATGCGAAGAGTCATGGCGGCAAGTATAGCCTGACCCGTCGACATTATTCCGAGCAGATCAGCACCGGCGAATAGAAATTGCTGATCACCAGCGCGTCTTCCGGCGTGCGCTCTATTGTCAGGAGCCTTTTATTGCCCAGCGTCAGGCCGGCAACGTATTTTTCAAAGACCCCGGGCGGCATGGCGTCATGGCTAAAACGCTCCACTTTTTGAATAGCGATCTCATACAGTTCGCCCTCCACGTGACGCCATTTAAACATCTCCTGGCGGGAAACCTCCCAGCTGCGTGGGGCATTCACCACGCTGCCGTTAACCGTGATGTACCCGGTTTTGTCGGGATGAAAACGCATAATGATCTCACCGTCAAAGGTGAAATCGTGGTTGTCGCGCCGGTCGGAAAAGGTCAGGTTTCCGTCGCAGGCCACCGACAGCGGGGGCGTGTGAAAGTACCACGCCAGCACGGTGCCCAGCAGCAGCAGGTTGAGGATCAGGATTAGCCAAACTTTTTTGTGTCTCATCATCACCACTCGTAATAGTAAAGCGTACGACAGGCGCTGGCTTTACCCTGCGTGAGGGAACATTGGGAGAGCACCAGCCGCCCTTCGTGGCCGTAGAAAAGCGTTCTCTGAATGTGCATGTAGAAAATTGAATTTTTCAGGCACGGAAGATGGCCGTCCTTCTGAAGCGTTTGCGCCAGCGCTATTGCCTTCCCGTGAAATACGTCCGCCAGCGGCGTAAAGGTGTAGACCGGGCAGGTGCCGATATGCGTCAGCAGATGGATCTCCCTTTGTGAATTTTCTGGCTTGATCAGCGCGATCCAGAGGCATAGCGCAACGACGACCAGCGTGAGCGCGCCGCAGAACAGCCATTCAGGGCGAACGCGCCATGCAGGTTTCGCCGTTTCGGCGGTCGGCGGGGCCTCCTCCAGCGGAGTGACCGTAACGTCCGCGCTGAGCATAAAGCCCGTTTTCGGTACGGTAACGATAAGCAGCGCGTCGGGAAGCAGGGCCGCCAGCATCTTGCGCAGAATGCTGATGTACTGGTTTAAGGAGTTGTTAGACCCCTGAAGCCCTCGCCGATCCCAGACTTCCTGGAGAAAGGTTTCCCGTTCAACCACGTTCCCATGATGCTGAACCAGCAGCTTCATGATGGTATTGGCCGTACAGGTGAGGAGCTGCGCATCCTCATCCGGCGCATTGATAAGAGAAACAGAACCGTCCTCGTCGTTATAGACGATGGCGTCAGCAAGCAGGTATTTCATAAGTTGTTGTAATAAAAACAGAGATAAAAAATAAAAAGAGAAGGTCTACGCCTTCCGGGCTGCATTGCTGGCTATTTTAACGCCACTGTTACCGATAACATTGATCCAGACAGGATTTTGGGTGGTTTAATAAGTCAGCGTGATAATCACGTCATCAATAAATTCCCCGGTACCGGTTAGCGGCTGTGCCGGGACCTCGCCGTAAACGGTGTAGTTCTGGGTGCCGCCAGCGGGATTGGTGACCTGCAGCGCATCGCCGCTGCTTTGATCTCCCCAGCGTTGCGTGGCCGCCTCATCCTGCCAGAGCCCGTAGCGCAGGCACTGGCCCTCGTTGTTGCAGAGCTGCCGCTGATTACCGCTGGCATGGTTGCCTTTGCCCATGGCAAGGGTGAATGCGGTTCCGGCCGGGCAGCGCGTGGTCAGGGTGGCGGTGGAACGCGTCGGACGCAGGGTCGCGGTGCTGGTCAGGGTGCCGAAGTTAAGGGGCGTCACGCGCTCGATGTAGCATCCCTGGCTGATTTCGGCCTGCGCGCTGGTGCCGCCCTGCACCTGCTCCCCCTCTGCGGAACCGTCCGAGCAGTTTTGCAGGGCATCCTGACGCAGGGCGCTGTGCCAGGCGATGCGCAGATTCATGTTGTAGTTGTAATAGTGGTAGGCCGGAAGCTGGCTTTGCCCTGCCGGAATGGTGGCGATAAGCGGAAAGGTACCGCTGACGTTGGCATTGCTTTGCGCGGCCAGAGTCTGCTGAATCAGGTTCCCGCTGCTGGCAGGCCCCAGCTCCTGAGAGCGTGCTGCGCCGTTCAGCAGGCGGAAGAGGAGGGTGTACTGTTTTCCTTCCTGGTCCCCCGGCGAGATCATCTCAAAGGGCGGGGCGTCTACGCTGCTCAGGCAGACGTTGAGATATTCCGTCCTGCCCTCGTTGTCGGCCTGGCAGCTAAACTTGACCTCGGTGTTGACGGAGGTGGTATTGCCCGCCACGACGTTGCCAAAGTTAATGGCGGGCATGGAGGTTATCCAGCAGGCTGCCGCCATCGCCTTTACGGACAGGACGAGCAGCAATAATAACGGCGCTCTTAATGACACAGTTGTTCTCCCATATTCTGTATAGATGATGCGGTACGGGGCGCCGGAAGCGCGACCCGGCACTCTCCCTCACCGGTCTTCACCACCAGTTCACCCGGCAGGGGCGGATCTTCAAGCCAGATAAAGCCATCGCGGCCCACGATGGTGGCACCCTGCGGCGTTGACACGACGCTGCCCAGCGGGAGCGGCCTGCGGCGGCTGTCGACCAGCCGGGCCTGAACCGTGACGGCGTGATGGACGTTAAAATCGACTTTGACCGCGCTGTTGTTGCCCGGCCTGGCATGCATGTCGGTGACGGGGGCGATCACATCGGCAGGCAGATCGAGCGGGTTAATGCTGACTTTGCTGTTGTGGTAGCGCGGCAGGTCGGTCAGCAGAAGATAACCGTCCTCATCCGTTTCACCGGCCGGACGGTTTTCCAGCATCACCGGTACGTGCCCAATGCCGTGCGTGGAGACCAGCGCCATGCCCTGCTGGATGTAGCGCAGCGCGTGCAGGCTGCAGTCCAGCAGCGTCAGGCTCCCTTCGGCTGAGGCGTACTGGTTGCGCTGGCTGGCACCTTGCTGCAGCCCAACGTGCCATTCGCCCGCGCGGCCCAGATAGCCTGCGTCTGCATATCTTTCACGTCGTTCGCCAAAGCCCTGGCCCAGCTCCCATGACCAGCCGCCGGCCTCATCGTCCGGCTGGTGGCGGTAATCCATGCGTGGTTTATCCCGGCTGGCCTGAACGGAGAGCGTGTCCTCGCGACCCAATGGGACGGAAAGCAGTAGCTGAACCTGACTCGACGCATCCGTAAACGAGCGGGTATAGCTCAGCGTGGTGGAGATGTGTGCCGGCAGCGACACCGACCAGGAGGCATTGAGGTAGCGCTGCGTGCTGCCCTGAATGTTCTGCTGTACCCAGCCCGCGCCCAGGGTGCCGAAGTGGGGGACGGACTGGCTTACCCAAACGCTGTCGCTGCGTCTGACGGGGGCGGCACCGCTCATGCGGGCGTTGTCGGCGAAATCCGCCTCGGTGCGGACGGTGCTGGCAGAAATGCCCGTTCCTCTGCCGTTCCACTGCCAGCCGAGGCCCCACTGAACGCCCTGACCGTAAGGGCTGTCGCTCACGGCAACGTGCTGGCTAACCACCCCTACGGCGGGAGAGACCAGCCAGTCAGCGCCCGTGCCCACGTTGTGCAGCCTGCGCTGCTGCTCCGTATGCAGTGCCAGCGTCAGGTGATTATTCACCCCATAGCGCCAGCCCGCGTCCAGCAGCGGCGAGGCGGCATAGTCGTCGGAGTGCAGGGCGTAGTTTTCCCGCATCCAGCCGATGTCCAGCGAACCGCTGCTGAGCCCTTCCGCCAGCATGCCCGGCGCGCCGTAGAGATCGAGCTGTACGGTGCGACGCTGGCCGTTGATATCGGTAATGACCACCTCCGCCTGCCCGCTTCCGGTGAAGGAGGGCAGGGTATCCAGCAGAAAGTCACCCGGCGTGACGCGCTGGCTGCTCTGCTTAAGGCCGTCGATATACAAATCGACCGTGGAAGGCAGTACGGCCGTGTCGCTGTAGCGGCTGCGCGGTTCAGTATTGAGTTGCGGATTGAGCTCAAAATTACGTGCCCAGTGCAGCCCGCCAAAGCGCACCTGTCGGCTCCAGCGGGCGCCAGTGGTGATGCTGTCGCCCAGCGCCAGCGTGGTCAGCGAGTCGGTGTTGTCCCACTGCCAGCGGGTTTCGAGACGCGTGTGGGTCGGTCGACCGGCGCTGTTTTCCTCCCCGGCATGGCTTGAGAAACTGCTGCTGAACGTTCCGGGTAATCCTCCGGATGCGGTCAGCATGGTCTGGGCGTTGAGCTGGCGCTTCCCCTGCACATCGCTGGCGTAGAGCGCGTATCCGAGCGTATAGGCGCTGACGGGTTGTGCATCAGGGTAGCGATACATCGGCGCGGGCTTTGAGGCGGTGAGATGCTGCTGGCCCTCGAGCGCCTCTGCCTCAGCGGTAATCGACACCTGCTGGGACAGCACGTCGAGATTAACCTTCAGGCCCGGCAGGGACGTCAGCTCAACCCATTCGGCACGATCGTCCGGGGCGTGAAGCCCCAGCTTTTTCATGTCGCTGTGGCTTATCCATAACGCATTATCCACCACCCGGCAGGCCCAGAGCTCGCCTCGCGGGGCGTGGTTCACGGTAATGGCCAGCCATTGTACGGTGTCGGCGGGTTCAGTCCGGGCTGACAGCATGAGCGGTAGCCAAAACAGGAGCGCGAGAAGCGAGCGGGCGCAGGGGTATCTGGCTGGCATGGTGGTCATCATTGAGATAGACGCGCAGCGTGCTGAGCGCGTGACGTGAAGCGTGTTTAAGCGGCAAAAGGGCGGTTTGTCCCGGGAGCACATAGCCCGCCAGGCCTTTAATCGACCCTACAACCTGCCCATCGGCCGTCAGGGCCTCAAGGTGGCTGAGACGGATGTGGCGGTTTCCGGCGTTAAAGCAGCGAAGGGTGGCCGGTATTTCAGACTGCTCACAGCTCAGGGCATCGTGGCTGACGGGCGCGCTCTGGTTCCCGGCAATAAACACCGGAATCGAGTAGCGCAGCAGGAAGTGCACCGCGGTGGGATTGGCGGCACGGGACGTGGCGTCCGGCAGTTCGTCGATAACCAGCCGGTAACTTTGCTCCTGTGCACGGATGCCGGGCTGCATGACGATAATACGCACCAGCTGCTGCTGGCCCGGCGCCAGTGATGTCATCGCCGGGCTGCTGACCACCTCCCCGGTGGCCAGCAGAACATCTTTACCGTTTTTTTGCGTCCATTCGTACACCCGAATCTGCGCATGGATGGCCGCTTTCCCACTGTTAGTGAGATAGACCGCCGCTGCCCGCTGGTCGCTCTGCAGATCGAGCGTTACCGGGGCCACCTGAAGCGTGGCGGCCAGCGCGTAGCGTGACAGCAGCGCCAGCATCATGAGCCACAGAATGAAGCAGGAAAGATAGCGACGCACGATCAGTACTCCAGTTTTAACGTGATATCGTCGCTGTAGGTACCTGCCTGGGCGGTTGTCAGCGCCCCGGCGTCAATCACGCCATACAGCGTTTCTTCCTGTTCCGCACCGTTGCCGGTATCGTCCAGGCCATTCGTGCCGGTGATTTGCGTCTGTTTGCCTTCGTCAGCAAAGAGTTTCCACGCAATCTTCTGCGCGCCCGTGTCGCCGTTTTCCGGCTTCAGCCAGAAGGTTCCATTTTCGCCGTCGTTGCTGGTGGCGGTCAGAGTGAACGGCGTGCCGTTGGTACAGACGATATCGACCTGCGTTTTGGCCTGGATTTCGCTCGACTCATCGGAGCCGTGACGCGAGAAGTTGAGGTCGTTGGCTTTGAGGGTGCACGACTTCACGACCTCAAGTGATACGTGCATCGTCGCGCTTGCGGTGCTGTCTGCGGCGATCGCAGCAGCAGGAAGCAGGAGAACGGAACAACATACAGCGGTGGGAATAATTTTCATGATCTTATTTCCTGACGTGAGTAACAGTGCAATTACAAAGCGAATGACTGAGCGTCCAGCAGGCAGCGTTTTTGATGGAATGCCGCCAGGTTGTGGCAGCAACAAGTGGGGCAAGGCCATAAACAGGCATTGCCGCGCAGAACGATGACCATATCGCCAGCATTCGGAATGAGAGGGGTCATTTTCTGCCCCACAGATAGCCCTGGCCGTAATCGGCCGCGCTGGCGCGGGCCAGTGCGAAATCACCTGCGGTTTCAATGCCTTCGATCAGCACCTTGCTGGCGACGCGCTTGCACTGGCGGGTGAGATGCAGAAACTTCGCCTGCTCGGTCCGTCCGTTCCAGAAGGTATGTTTGTCAATTTTGATGCCGCAGAAGCGGATCTGGCTGGTCAGAAGTTCGGGAAGAAGGTCTTCGCAAACATCGTCTGCCCACACTTCTATCCCCCACTGATGGAGCGTTGCGATGCATTTCCGCAGCGCCCGGCTTTGCGTATCGTCGAGTTGTACCATCGAATGGAGATCGGTGACCTCGATAGCAAGTCTCTCCGGGCAGGGTGTTTCTTCTTTGAGCCTGTCGAGGAAGTCCGTGTCCAGCAGTAAATCCGATGTCGCATTGAGGTAATACTTGTCGCCATCCTTGCAAAACATGGCGTGACGAAGCTGCGCAAAGAAGTGCGCTTTACGCTGGGTCGCGGTCATCGAGCCAAAGTAATCTTCAAGATTGACGTGGGGCTTTGCCGTGGACAATACCTCCCAGGCAATCACATTTTCACTGCGCAGTGCCCGGATGGATTCGAACTTATAGCCGGTTAGCATGATAAAAGTGCGTAACGCTCCGTGGTGATTTCAGGAGCTGCACATTTTATAGATTTGGTTTTTGACAGGATATTTATAGATAAAAATGGCTTATATAAAGTGTTTTTATCTATTTTATAAGATTTATAAAGGATTATTTATTTTCATAAGCGCCCGGCAGAACGCCGGGCGCGACGCGCATTAACCCGCTTTGCTGATGATTTTGATTTCGACCATGCCAATTCCGATCTCGCGCGGCGAATGCCCAAGGATATTTCCCTCATTCGTGGACTGCGGGTCCGGCGGTACAATCACCAGGGTATTGCTGCGCGAAGGATTCTCAAAATGCAGCGTTTGTGTGCTCACGTCGTTTCCAAGCGTTAACGTCTGCTCCCGATCGCCCACGCGCACGGGTACGGGCTTGTTAGCATTAGGCCCATAGGCCCTGGCGGTGATCACCAGATCAAATTGTTCCGGCAGGGGATGGGTGTACTCAATTTTCACCTCATTGCCCAGCTGCGCGTTGGACCAGCGTCCCCAGGACTCCGGCCGCGAGATGCCGCTAAACTGTTTCACTTCCTCCGGCGCGCCGGCCACGTTAAAGATAAAGCTGTCCGCTTTGTAGCGAATATCGTTGTCGACGATTTTCAGCATATCGACGTTACGCTGATAGCGCGCGGTATCTATCACCGTATCTTTAAAGGCGGTTTTGCCCTTCCACTGCGCCTTATCCACGTGCTGAACGGTTTGCTCTCCGCCAAGCTGGCCCTGCGAGACGCACCAGTCGGTCGAGAGCGCCAGCGGCTGCGACCAGAGCTGGCCCATTTTGTAGCACCGGTCGACCCAGACGAAGTTATCGCGTGGCGCAAAATCGGCCAGCTGGTAGCGCAGCGGCGCGGAATACTCGCTTTCCGGCAACGGCTCAACGCGTCCTTCCGAGACGCGCAGCAGCAGCGGCAGACGGAAGTTGCTGCCCGAGAAGGCAATGGTGTTTTTATCCCGATCGACGGTGAAGTCCTTCATCTCTTTCGGGAAGTTCCACAGGCGGATGATGTCTGGCTTCCAGGCGAGAATTTTTTCCTTCATGTTGAGGAACACTTCCGACAGGGATTGCCCCGACAGCGTGCTGCGGCCCAGGCCAATAAAGTTGTCGCCGCCCAGAATGTCCAGCACGGTGGCGCCGTTATCCATGGAGTTGCGTTTGGTGGCGATCTCCTCCTGCTGCGGCTTGTCGCCGCGCAGGACGAAGAACAGGTTGCTGCGATCCTGCTTGTTGAGCTGATCCCACGCGCTGTTTTTCATCGCCAGATGGTCAGATGAGACGACGATGACGGTATTTTTAAACCAGGGCGAGGCTTTGATTTTCTCGACCAGTGCGGCGATGTGCTCCTGACTGCAGGTGACGGCGCTGAACGATTTGTTGTTTTTGCCATCAATCTCATAGCTTTTGCGCTTGCAGGTGCGCGAGACAAACCCGTCCGGATGGTGGGTGTCCACCGTCAGCGCAAAGAGAGAGAAACGCTTGCCCGCGCGGGACAGCTCCTCGAATTTCTTCCAGGTTTCGTCGAGTACCGTATCGTCATAGAAGCCCCAGTCGTTGCGGTAGCTCGGATCGGCAACCGTCGTTTTTAACTCTTCTGAGCCGTACAGGTGGTCAAAACCGTGGGATTTCAGGAACACATCTTTTCCGGCGAAGCGCAGGTTTGCTCCCTGCATAAAATAGTTTTCGTAGCCGGAGTTTTTCAGGATATCGCCGAGGCAAATATTCTGCGGGAAGAAGGTCGACATGGAGGCTGAGGCGTTACCTTCAAAAGGCGCGAACAGCGGGATACCACACTGGGAGGCAACCATCCCGGCAATCGTATAATCCGTGCCGGGCAGCTGCATGGTGTGGCTGAAATCGAGACCTTCATTTTTCAGCGCGCCCAAATCTGGCGTCAGGTCCGGGAAGGCATCGTTATCAAAGTAGGTGCGCTCCAGGCTTTCACCGTAGATATAGACGAGATTGAGCGTCGGGTTGGCGATCGTTTTCGACGGCTCTTTGTAGTAAGCCGCGAAATCCGGATCGCCATCGCGCGACTGGGATTTCACCAGCTCGGTGATCTGATGGAACGCCGGGCTGGCGTCGACGGAGGCCAGCGCCAGGAATAACGCCAGCAGGCTGTAGCCATGATGGTGCGGATGATGGCGACGGCGACGCAGCACCCAGGCCAGCGCGCCAAAAATCATCACCAGCGCGACGATAAGGCCGAGCCCCGGAAGTATGTACTTACCCACACCTGCGCCCGTCAGGCTGTTCGTCAGGGTGTAGAGCACCGCATCGTTAATACCGTCACCGGTAAAGTAATCGCTGGCGTATAAGGTAATGTTTAAAATAATAAAAATGCCGAGCACCACCAGCGTGGCGATAAACCACCAGGTGTGACGGCCGGCTTTCCAGGCGTAAACGCCGACAGAAGCCAGAAAAAGGATAAGAGACAAGAATTCTGACAACAGCATATCCTCATGACGCCAGGTGCTTCGCTGGCTAACTGTTTATTTTTTGGGTGATACAATGTAATTGCGATGTCGTTAAGCTGCAATTTTAGTGTCACGAAAGTGTGCTGTTGTTAGGATTTGGTTTAGAAAATCGTTTTTATGAAGATGTGCACATCCTGACAAACGGACGCTGAGACGGTGGCAGGCAGGAAAAACGCTCATTTAGCGCCGCGCTGCAAGACTATCGTACTAAACGCGGCGTGTTGTGGCAGAAAATGGGGTGGATCAGGAGATGAAATTAACGCCTTGTTTCAGCACCAGATCGCAGGCTTTGGTTTTCACCTGTTTGGCCAGAGAAGAGTTGCCGAGGGTGCTCAGGTTAAGCTGCTGACCGTTCTGCGCGTTAAGCAGGCCCTGAATGCCGTCCATGTAGTTGGTGTCCGCTTTTTGCTCCTGGGTATCCAGACCCAGTTTACCCAGCACCTGGTTTTTCACGTTTTGCGCGTCGGTCACGGAGGCCAGCTTTTGCTTCGCGCAATATTCCAGAATCCCCGCCGCGTTGTTCATCGTCCCCGCACTGAGGCTCTGGGAACTGTTGCCCAGCAGGCTGGTGAGGGAAGAGGCGGAAAGTCCGCCCTGCGTGCTGCTGCTCTCTTTGGTCAGCTCATTTGCTGCGCTTGACAGGGATTCCTGCCAGGACGCCGCCTGCGCTGCGCCGGTTACCAGCAGCGCGCCTAAAAAGGTGCTGATTAGAATCTGTTTTTTCATCATGGCTCTCTCAAAAAGGTCCGTTTTGGGCCGAAGGGGTTCCAGTATATACCTGCGACCTGTCGGCGATTCCTGGAACTGTCTTAATACTCTTTCCCGGTGACGCGGCTGCGGTAACTGTCCCAGTCGAAGATGACATACAGGCTGTTACCCAGCTTCATGCGGTCCATGACGCGTTCCCCCAGCAGGCGGGTCATCTCGTCGATATTATGGTTCGTCAGCATGCCGGTAGGGCGCTTGGACGAGGAGCGGCGATCGACAATCTGGTTGATGATCACTTTTTCATAGCGGGATTCCGTCTGAACGCCAATCTCATCGATGACCAGCAGGTCGACGTTACTCAGATCGTTAAGCAGCTGTTCTTCGCTGGTTTCACGGTTGCTGAAGGTGTCTTTCATCGCGGACATGATATCGGCCACGGTGATGATGAGGACCGATTTACCGCGCAGAAGCAGCTCGTTGCAGATGGCGGCAGCAAGGTGGTTTTTGCCGGTGCCCGGCTTGCCGCTAAAGATGAAGCTGGTGATATTGCCGTCGAATTCATCCACGTACTGACGCGCGGCGGCGAGCGCGTTCATCTGCCCGGTGGTCTCAATTTTATAGTTATCGAACGAGCAGTTCTGGTGCAGGGGACGAATACCGGAACGGTTAAAGGTGCGCTGCATTTTCATCGCCCGATTTTCGCGGGCGAGCGCGGCGGCGCGGATCTTGCCTTGCTCTTTTTGCCACGCCAGCAGCTCTTCACCGGTGGTGAATGCAGGCTTCACGTTGGCAGGCATCATTTTTTGCAGACGTTTCATCAGGTCGCCGACGTTCTTCATTTCGCACCTCGGAATCCGCTGGGGATCTGTTTATCCGGTTCTGAAAAGGCATTGATATCACGTTTTGGCTGGCCGTTGTTGCCAGCGCGGGTAATCTGGAGATGACGCGCGAGCTTTTGCTGCCACTGAATATGGGTGAACACTTTACCCTCCGCCTGCCACCAGGCGGTAAACGCGGCAAGCTCTTCCGCTGTGGCGGGTTGGGTTAACGCAATGCCCCACAGCGCGGCCTGCCGCTGAAAATCTGCATCCGGCTGCCAGCCCGCATAGAGGGCAAATTTACCCATCGGAACGGTCACGGGAACGTTAACCGGTTCATCAAAGAACTGGGTATCCAGCGTGACATCGCTTGCCGGGCGTGCCAATTGCGCTTCGATCTCCAGAAGCTGTGCCAGACGTTCCGGTGTGATTGCGTAAAACGCTGGCGCGTTGTCGGCAAAAACCGCAACCGTGCCGCCTTCGGCGTGGGTCAACACACCGCGTGGGTCGCGCATAAAGGCATCAATACCAGCAATGCTGGTGGTCAGAATTCTGGAGGACATAACGCTTACTCTACTGATTACTACGGGCGTGATATGGGCTTATGGTAGCACAGAGAGGGGAAAGGAAAGGAGGGGATTTCCCCGGTGGCGCTGCGCTTACCGGGGCTACAGTCGTAGGCCGAATAAGCGCAGCGCCATCAGGCAGTTATCACGCAATGATGTTCAGCGTGACGTCGATGTTGCCGCGGGTCGCGTTAGAGTACGGGCAAACAATGTGTGCCGCATCGACCAGCTTTTTAGCTTCCGCAGGATCCATACCTTCAACATGGATGTTCAGTTTTGCTTCGATACCAAAACCGGTAGGCAGCGGACCAATACCCACTTCGCCTTCAATAAAGGCATCTTTTGGCAGGGTAAATTTGTCGCGTGCCGCCACGAACTTCATCGCGCCCAGGAAGCAGGCAGAGTAGCCCGCGGCAAACAGCTGCTCAGGGTTCGTCACCTCTCCACCCATGCCGCCCATCTCTTTTGGCACACCCAGTTTGACGTCCAGTACGCCATTGGAGGAGGTGGCACGGCCGTCACGGCCACCGGTGGCTTTTGCTTTGGCGGTATAAACAACTTTTTCTAAAGACATGGCAGGTTCCTCATTTTGTTTTAATGCGTGCTATTAAATAGCGTGCTATATATATAGGTAAATAATGACGCGTAAAGTATAGCGTTACGCGCGGTGTAGCTGTTGTCGCAAAAGTTCGAGCTGCTGTTTGAGTGCCAGCAAGGTGTCTGTATCACACTGCGCTGCGCAACCTACCGCATGGGGAATACCCAATGCCTGCTGCTGGAGTTCACGTCCCGCTTCACTCAGGGTGACGGCGACCTGACGCTCGTCTTTGCGCGAACGGTGGCGGTTGATGAGCCCGGCGCTTTCCAGACGTTTCAACAGCGGCGTCAGGGTCGCAGAGTCAAGAAACAGCCGTTCACCGATGTCCGACACCGTCATATCATCCTGCTCCCACAGCACCAGCATCACCAGATATTGCGGGTAGGTCAGGTTCAGCGGTGCCAGCAGCTGCCGGTACAGCTTGTTAAGCGCCAGGTTTGCCGAATAGAGGGCAAAGCAGAGCTGGTTATCCAGCTTGAGCGCAGCGGTTGCATCGTTCGTTTTCGCGTTCATGAGATGAATATAGGTAGTGTGCGATTTAATTGCAAGCAATTTTATGGGCAGGTGTAACGGAGCGCCACCTGAACGGCCATTTTACGGTAGTGCTGGCGCTGCGCCTGCTCGTCTGCGCCTTCTTCAAACAGCAGCGTAAAGGTGTAGCTGTTGGCAACGTAGTGAAAGCTGAAGCTGCTTATCAGACGATGAAGATCGCGGGCGTCAACCGTCTCACTGAAGAGCTGTTTTTCTTTCCCCCGGCGCAGGATCTCCTCCAGCAGATCGAGCGCGCTGCGGTTGACCTGGCGGAGATAGCTCGACTGCTGCATAAAGCGGCCGCGCTGCATGTTTTCCATGCAGATAATCCGGATGTAGTCAGGGTGGTCGGCATGATAGTCAAAGGTGGCTTCAACCAGATTGACCAGCGCTTCGACCGGGGGCATTCCCGTCAGGCTTAGCGCTTTTTCGCTGGCGCGAATCTGGGTGTAAACATGTTCAAGTACGAGGAGATAGAGGTTCTCTTTATTCTTGAAATGGTAAACCACCATGCGTTTGGTGGTGCCCGCTTTCTCTGCGATCTGCTCCATCCGTGCACCGTTCAATCCATACTCGGCAAAAAGCGCGATGGCGCTCTGAAAGATTTTCTCTTTCAGGCTGGATTCTTCACTGTGCTCGGGGTGTTCGCTGCCAGGGTTAGCCACATCCTTTCCTTATTTTCACCAAACGGACCAGACGGATTATCTCCACGGCAGCGAAATAACACAAATATCAAACGCGTGGGCGTTTACGGTACAGCCACAGGCCGGGGATCGACAGCCCGATGGAGAGCGCGCCGACGATGGACGAGGCCTTAAGAAAGTTGCTGAGAAGAAGGATCATCTGAGGCTCGGTATAGCCGAAATGGCTGATTTTCACCGCGGAAATCATCGCGGTATAGGCCGATATCCCCGGAAACATGGGGATCACGGCCGCAACGGTGAATACTTTGGGATGCGCCAGATACCAGCGCGACCACTGGATGCCGATACTGCCGACCAGCATGGATGCCATAAATGTTGACCATTCGATATTAAAACCCGCCGTCATCATCACCATTCGCGAGCCATGGCCTATCGCGCCCAGCAGCGCACACCACGGCAGCGCGCGTTGCGGTACGTTAAATACCATCGCGAAGCCGACGGCAGGAATGGCGGCCAGAAGCATGTCCTGAGCGAGCGCCAGCAGAAAATCGATCACGCCCATCCGCGTAACCCCCAAAGTGTCATGGCCATGACCACGCCGATGCAGGTCGCCAGCGTCAGCAGGCTGGCGATAGCCCAGCGAGCCAGGCCGGTATTGATGTGCCCTTTAAACATGTCGGCGACAGCGTTGATCAACGGAAAGCCCGGGACCAGCAGAAGCACGCTGGCGGCCATGGCAACGGTCGGCGTGTTGGCAAACTGCGGCAGGCGCAGCAGCAGACCGGAAACCGTAGTGGCGACAAACGCGGTAATGCAGAAGTTAATTTGCGGATGCAGCTGCCGATGCGTCAGCAGCTGGCGAACATACATGGCGATACTGCTGGCGAAAAAGGTGATGATTGCACCGTCCCAGCCGCCTTTGTTGAGCTTACAAAAGCAGGCGCACGAGAGCCCTACCATCACCACGACGAGCCAGCGCGGATAACGTAATGGCTTGATCTGGTTGAACCGTTTTTCAATGTCACTGAGATCGAGAAGCTTATGTTCTGCAAGGATGACAATGTGCTGCACTTCGGTCACGACGTGCATGTTGATGCCGCGGTCATGGTTTTTGCGCGTTGAGGTCAGGCACTGACCGTCCTTGATTGTGGTCAGCACAATGGCGTTGGATGAGATTGCGCTTTCGACGCTGTCCATCCCTAGCGCCAGCCCCAGCCGGGTGGAAAGCTCCTCAACCAGCGCGCTTTCCGCGCCGTGCTGGAGCAGAAAAAGACCGCACTGAATACATAGCCGCGTGATAGCACGCTGCGTTGACCGCTCTGCCTGCATGTATTGTCCTGAAAAAAGATGGATAGCTATCTGTTAACCCATAGTGGGTACTTTTAGCACAGAGTGCAGTCCCTCTTGCTGTGGGCCAGATCAAGGTTTGTGCAAACAGTTGCGGTCCGTGTCGTGGAAGAGGGAATGGATTAATTTATCAATACCGTGAATTATAAATACCAAAATATAAAATATTTGTATTTAGTTATTCTAATTTTATATTGTCGTTATTTTAATGTCTCCACAATTAATTTTTGTTTCGCTTTGTGAGATATTACTGCTGTTTAGGCATTTCTTAAACTAAGCATACATCTCATCTTCTGCTTGTATTAACCAGTCTTACACTCAGGGACGAAAATACTCATACGTTGATGCGTTTTAACGTTACTCATCAAATGAAAAATGGACACGGAGGGTCTATGTTGTCATTGCATGGTAAGCATGGCGTTGTCATTAGCCGGATGCCCGTGATGCAAAACGGGTTAGGGGGCCTGATGGCACGTCATTTCCCCGAATTTGAATTGAGCTATTGCCGCTCATTGCAGGAATTAACGCTGCTCCAGTTGCGCCGCGCGGACGTCATTATTGCCGATATTTCAGGCGAATACAGAAACCCTCGGGGTGCGCTTGAAGAGTATTACGGTTTATTGAATCAATACCGGGATATTCACTGGATCTTTTTAGTCTCGCGGCCGCTTTACCCTATTGCGGTTGAGTTACTTATGCGCCCGGAAAGCACGTTGCTTTCTGACATGGAGCCTATTGAAGGCGTGGTTAACGCTATTCGGGCCGGTAGCGAGCGGGCAGAGCGGATTAGCCAGACGTTATTAACTCCGGAACCACAGAGTACGGAGAATGAAAATGAACACGTTATCGCGCTCACGCACTCCGAACGTAAGGTCCTGCGTCTGTTAGGGAAAGGATGGGGGATTAACCAAATCGCCACATTGCTCAAGAAGAGCAATAAAACCATCAGTGCGCAGAAAAACAGTGCGATGCGACGGCTGTCATTACGAAGTAATGCGGATATGTATGCCTGGATCAACAGTACACAGGGAATGAGAGAGCTGAGTTTGCTATCAGCCTATGGAGAGTTCGAGGAATGGAAAAAACCGATTCAACAAGACATATCGCCATCATCGAAAATTGCGCGATGAGTGCCGTCGGGCTACAGCATCTTTTTGCGATGCCCGGCCTGAGCCATTATCAGCTACACCTGTTTAGTGAATTTGACAGTTTTAAGAATGCACTTCATCACGTTAATTTTTTCTCGCTGATCTACTCCCTTTCCGATGCGCGAGAGGAGCGCCGTAACTGCCTGGCGCACCTGCGGGATCTGGCGTTTACGCACGGTCATATCCAGCGCATCATTTTGGTTTCTGACGAGATGGAAGCACGGCTAATTAGCCATCTTTCGCCATCGCGCCTGCACGGAGTAGTCAGTAAATCGGTGACGCTTGAGCATCTGCAGAAGGAACTTGTGGAGTTGCTGAGCGAAACGCTGCGCATCAATGACAATATGCTGAATCACTGGTACCGGAGTCAGAACAGGATGCTAAGCCCCACAGAACGGGCAATATTGCGTTATATGTCCTGCGGGTATTCCATCCCTGAAATCGCGGCACAGCTTGAACGGAATATTAAGACCATTCGGGCACATAAGTTTAATGCGATGGTGAAACTGGGCGTAAATTCAGACGTAGGGTTGCTCGATGCGGCGGATATTATTACGCATCTTCCTGCAAGAGAGCCGCAATGTTTGGCTCTCCTCACGCCCACATTTTTATAACCCGTCTTTTGCGCGCCAGATACACTCTGGCGCGTCAATCAGATACAGACATCCACCCATTTTGCGGAAGTCAGTTCTGCCATTCTGTCAGGTGAAATGCGCACAGCGCTGTGAATTGCGCCTGCGGCGGGCAGCACTTCGGCGTACTGCTTCAAAGAGATATCGCAATATACCGCGAGCGGGTTTTCCAGTCCGAACGGACATACACCGCCAACGGGATGACCGGTAATGGTCACCACTTCATCACTGCTGAGCATGCGCGCTTTCGCACCGAAGGTGTCTTTGAGCTTTTTGTTATCCAGACGCGCGTCGCCTTTCGCCACCACCAGGATCACCTCATTTTTAACCTTGAGTGACAGGGTCTTGGCGATTTGTCCCGGCTCGACACGATGGGCGGCAGCAGCCAACGCAACGGTAGCAGTACTTTGACTAAGCTCAATAACGTCTATATCCGGCGCGTTGTCGGCAAAAAACTGCTGTACAGACTGCAAACTCATTGTTTCCTCCTGACAAATATCCTGCGTAATCTGTCATAAGAATTTATGCTCTGTAAATATCTCTTAAGTAACAAATACCCCAAACGGCTGATTTCTGGATCCCCTTCACAATCACAGAAACCGGTTACAGTAACCGGTTGCAGAGCGCGGAGCGTAGATTAATACTGAGTACGTAACGTCCCCTGTATCCAATAATAAGAGCCAAATATGAAACCATTTCGTCTGAGCAGTACCGCTGGTTGGCAAGCCAGCAAGGTTGTGAAGCTGATGTATGGAACAACGTGCGGCGCGTATGTGCCCGTAACAAACGTCTGACAGGAGATCTGCCATGTCTGCCAACCATGCTGCGTTTAATCTGATATTCCGTTTCGTCGAAAATTACGTCAGCCCGATAGCCGGGCGGATCTCTTCCCAGCGTCACGTTATGGCGATTCGTGACGGCTTCATCTCCGCGATGCCGTTTATGATTGTGGGTTCTTTTTTGTTAGTCTTTGCTTACCCACCTTTTTCGCCTGATACCACCTGGGGTTTCGCCCGCGCCTGGCTGGATATGGCGAAGCAGTTTGAAGGCCAAATCCTGACGCCGTTTGATATGACGATGGGCATCATGTCCATTTATATCTGTGCCGCCATTGCCTATAACCTTGGCAAACACTACGTCAAATCTCACCAGCTGGACCCCTTTATGTGCGCCATGCTGTCGCTGATGGCGTTTCTGCTGGTCGCGGCACCGAAAACCAAAGGCACGCTCCCTGTCGACAGTCTGGGGGGAACGGGCATTTTTACCGCGATTCTGGTGGCGATTTATTGCGTTGAGATGATGCGTTTCCTCAAAGCGCATAACATCGGCATTCGTCTGCCGGACCAGGTCCCGCCGATGATCAAAAACTCTTTTGATCTGCTGATCCCGGTGCTGGTGGTGGTGTTGACCCTCTATCCTCTGAGCCTGGTGATTCAGTCTCAGTTTGGCATGCTGATCCCGCAGGCCATTATGTCGGTCTTTAAACCTCTGGTTTCCGCGGCAGATTCTCTGCCTGCGATCCTGCTGGCCGTGTTGATTGGTCATCTGCTCTGGTTCGCCGGGATCCACGGCGCCGCCATCGTCTCCGGGATGCTGCAGATGTTCTGGCTGACGAACCTGGGCGCTAACCAGACCGCGCTGGCCGCCGGTCAGCCTCTGCCGCATATCTTCATGGAGGCGTTCTGGACGTTCTTTATCGTAATTGGCGGGTCGGGCGCCACGATGGGATTGGTGATTTGCTATCTGCGCAGCCGTTCAGCGCATTTACGCTCTATCGGGCGTTTGAGCGTGGTACCCAGCTTCTTTAACATCAACGAGCCGGTCATTTTCGGTACGCCAATCGTGATGAACCCGGTGTTCTTTATCCCGTTCCTGCTGGCACCGATGGTTAACGCCGTGCTGGCGTGGGCGGCGATGACGTTTGATTTGATTGGGCGCGTCATCTCCGTGGTTCCCTGGACGGCACCGGCGCCGATAGGCGCAGCGTGGGCCCTGGGCTGGGATTTCCGCGCGGCGATTCTGGTTGTGGTTCTGGCCTGCGTATCGGCGATCATCTACTTCCCGTTCTTCAAAGTGTATGAGAAGCAGCTGCTGGAGCAGGAAGCGGAAGAAGCGCAGCGTAGCGCGGAAGAGGACAATCAGCAGGTGGCATAGGTAAAAACAAAACGGCAACCCAGGTTGCCGTTTTTTGTTTTTGTCGGCCCGGTAAGCGAAGCGCCACCGGGCAAATCACTGCTCTACTTCAGCGTGCAATCCCCACACTGCTTAACGTCCGGCAGGCGATAGCGCTGGCAGCAGGTGCGGCGAACCAGAAGCCCATCACGGAGCACGACGGTACGGAATAGCGGATTGTCCCGGCCATCGGAAAGCTGCTTTGCAAAGAAGCAGGACTGACGCAGGGCCTCAACGTTCTCATCACCGAGAAGCGGCTTCATTTCCGTTAAATACCAGTGGATTAAATAGCCCGTATTGCTCCAGATAAGCTTCCCGTTAATCTCTCCCGTCGCTTCCAGCGCTTCCACCACCGGGATCAGGGCCTGCGTGATGAGCCGCTCCATACGTTCCTGAGCAGTGAGGCGTTCAGCGCTGTGGTCTTCGTGGAGATCAATCCAGAAGCAGGCAGCACGTCCGGTTTCGTGAAACTCGACGTGGAAATTATCCGGCGAGAGTTCAAGCATGCTCTTCTGTGTTAACAGCGCCAGCATGAGCGGAGGCACCATCAGCCCGATATACCACTGCGCCCAGAGGGAGAGCAGGGGTTTATTTTCCCGCGTAAGGGTAGGCTGATTGCGATAGATATGGTCGGAATAGGTGGCCAGCAGTGATTGCAGCTTAGACGGTTGGCGCCACTCTGAGAGCGTCATCGCGTGGGACGGGGGCGCTTCATCAAGCCGGATAAAGTCCAGCAGGTGGGCACGCGTTTCCGCAATCTTTTCCCGTATCGCATCTGCAAGCGAAGCATTCCCGCTGGTGAGCGGCGCTCGCCAGAGGAGAGGTTCGACGATGTGTGCGGTATGCGTGGCCATAGTATAGATAGAAATCTAAATGATAATGATTGCCAATCCTAACTATTGCTCATACCAATGGCAAGACTTTTGTCCTGGTGACCTCGTCGGTAGGTTTATGCCGTCTGAATCTCTTCGCTTAGCAGAATGTTATTGCGTCCCATATGCTTTGCTTCATAGAGGGCTTTGTCCGCTTTTTCCAGCGCGCCTTCCACGTCTTCATCCTCGAAAATGGCGATGCCAATGCTGATAGTGACGTTTGTCGCGACGCTTTCGTTAAACAGATGCGGGATTTTCAAATCATACACTTTCTGACGGATCCGCTCGGCCGTCTGGCGAGCGTGTTCGAGTGAAATGTTGGTCAGCAGCACCATAAACTCTTCCCCACCAAAACGCGCCACAATATCGCGAGAACGTACGGCGTCACGGATTGCCGCAGAGACGCGCTTCAGCGCCTGGTCGCCCATCATATGGCCGTAATGGTCGTTATAGGCTTTGAAGTGGTCGATATCCATCAGCAGGACAAAGTGTTCGCCATTTTCTACCGTGGGCAGATTCTCCAGACGGCTTTGCAGACCGCGACGATTATAGAGCCCGGTAAGCGGGTCCATCATGCTGAGGTCGGTAAGGGTTTCTCGTTCTTCCAGAAGGCGAGAGAGCAGCTCCTGAGCGAAACGGTCGTTGCGTCTTTGCAAAATGTTATGAATAGCAATTGCCACCACAGGAAGTGCGAAAGAATAGGTCATTCGCAGCCATATATCGTGATCGCTTAACCACAGGCAGACAATAAAGGTGGGCAATGAATGCAGCGTAAACGCTTTGATATTACTGGCGAACGCCAGCGTGCCGATAAAAAGTACCGTTAAAAGAGCAATTAGCAAATATGTCGCATGGTCCTGAGTAATTAAGGCGAATTTGGAGACAATTTGCCAGGCCCATAAAATACCGAAGATCGCTGAAACGACAGGAATATTTATCTTCCGCGCGCGCTTTCTCCAGTGCCAGACGAACAGGCCAGTACTGATGGCGAAAATAGCAATCAGAGGGGCAGAAAACAGGCGTACAGAATTGAGCGGATTTGTTACCGAGAACACTGCCGAGGTTGCGTTCAGAAATAAAAATAAACGTAACGATAATTGATATTTTCTGTGAACCAAAGACCGCCAGGATTGTGATGTCATAGTCGCGTGTTTTTATTAAAATTTAATTAAAACAGATAAATAGGTGTTATTTCGCAATAAAATATGCAAAAAACTCAAAGAGTAATTATCAGAAAATCTTTAGACGTTGTTAACAGGTGCGCAATTTATCACCTTAGACAATTCCTGTCATTACGGGAAAGGTAAAGGTCGATGGATTTTGATTCATTCAGCTGGCAAATGATAATTTTTGTTATATGATATTGGTTATCATTATCGTTGATAGAGGGAAAAGTATGTTGAACAGAGCGCTGGGCAGTGGTTGGGGGGTACTGCTACCGGGAGCCATTCTCGGCGGTTTGACGTTTGCCGATCTCTCTCTCGATACCTGGAAAGTCATCATCGCGTCAGGACTGTTAGCCACGTCAGGCATGATCTGGCATAAGCAACTACGTCACTTTGTTTTACTGCCATCCTGTGTCGCGCTGGTCAGCGGAATTCTGGTGATACTGATGAGTTTGAAATAACAGGGATAAAGAAGAAATTCAGAGGGGTTGTAAGATAATTGGTGCGAGGGGGGGGACTCGAACCCCCACATCCGTAAGGACACTAACACCTGAAGCTAGCGCGTCTACCAATTCCGCCACCTTCGCACAGTCATCTTACTCTTTATTGCTATGTTGATATCGCCTCGTTGGTGCGAGGGGGGGGACTCGAACCCCCACATCCGTAAGGACACTAACACCTGAAGCTAGCGCGTCTACCAATTCCGCCACCTTCGCCCAGTGCGAGCAATATCATCGTGATTTATGGTGCGAGGGGGGGGACTCGAACCCCCACATCCGTAAGGACACTAACACCTGAAGCTAGCGCGTCTACCAATTCCGCCACCTTCGCATACCATCGATACTGTAAAAGTATCGTAACCACGGAGGCGCATTCTAGATGTTTTCAGCTTTACGTCAACAGAAAAGTGCGCGTGATGCCTTGATTGATGCAAAAATGGCCGATGGACGCGCCGTGTATAGCCGGATGGCGCTTTCGCTTATCCGGCCTGGAGGGGAGGCGATTACTTTTTGGCCTGACGCGTCATCACGGTGCGGTAGACCTTAAAGCGGCCGGTCTGGGCGATAACTTCGTGGAAGCCAAAAGTTTCATCCAGCACTTTCGGGTACGCCAGGAAGGCGTTCGCGACGATACGCAGCTCACCGCCGCTGTTGAGGTGACGAACTGCGCCACGGATCAGCGCTTGTGCCGCTTCCAGGCTGGTCTCCATACCGTCGTGGAACGGCGGGTTAGAGATGATCATGTCGAAGCGACCGGTGATGTCGGAGAAGACGTTGCTGGCAATGACTTCGCCTTCAATGCCGTTTGCGGCAAGCGTTGCGCGGCTGGCTTCAACCGCCGGGGCGCTCACGTCACACAGGGTTAAGCGCACTTTTGGCG
Organism: Enterobacter cloacae complex sp. IR5422; assembly: GCF_049238165.1. Lineage (NCBI taxonomy): Bacteria > Pseudomonadati > Pseudomonadota > Gammaproteobacteria > Enterobacterales > Enterobacteriaceae > Enterobacter > Enterobacter cloacae complex sp. IR5422. The sequence continues at coordinate 74,546 of NZ_JBMKHT010000001.1, forward strand.
AATGGCTGGCGAGCACGGTAGAGAGCACGCCCGCGCCGCAGCCTACGTCCAGCACTTTGCCTTTGGTGTGCGGCGTCAGGGTGGAAAGCAGCAGCTTGCTGCCCGTATCCAGCGCATCGCGGCTGAACACGCCCGGCAGGGTTTTGATGGTCAGGCCGTCAAGCTGGTACTCGTCCCAGTATGCCTGCGCATCAAACGTTGTCTGTTTTTCCAGACGGCCATGGTACAGACCACAGCGGCGAGCGCTGTCGACTTTATTCAGCGGCGCGTAGCCTTCCAGCAGCTGTTCCGCGCTACGCACGCCGCTGCGGTTTTCACCGACCACGAAAATATCGCAGCCGACCGGCAGCAGGGAGAGCAGGTTCATCAGCTGGAACTGGGCTTCCGGTTTATTCTTCGGCCAGTAGTAGATCAGCGTATCGCAGTCGGCGATATCGCTCTGCTCTGCCACCAGGCTAAAGCGCGCGCGCTCGCCCATCTGGCGGCTCAGCACCTGCCAGTGGTGGTAGTATTGGGTGTGGGCACGGCTTTCAGCACAGTCGAAACGCGCGGGCAGGTCATCCTGCATATCTCCGGCAAACAGAATACGGCTTTCTTCGAAATCATCACTGTGACGCAGCAAGACTTCACTTGCCGGGGTAAATGCAGACATGAATTGTTCCTCAATAAACTCAGGCGGGGATTATAGTAGGTAGATGGCGCACTTTCGACACATTTGCTATATTTGCGCGCCTGAGAGACAGGAGTTTTCCCTATGACATCCCGACGAGACTGGCAGTTGCAGCAGCTGGGCATTACCCAGTGGGCTTTGCGTCGCCCGACGGCGTTGCAGGGCGAAATCGCTATCTCCATCCCGGCGCACGTTCGCCTGGTGATGGTGGCGGAAGAACTGCCTGCCCTGAATGACCCCCTGATCGGTGATGTTCTTCGCAGCCTGAAGCTGACGGCCGACCAGGTTTTACCGCTGACGCCAGAGCGTGTCGCGATGCTGCCTCCTGATAGCCGCTGTAACAGCTGGCGTATCGGAGAGGCAAATGAGATCTCTCTTCAGGGGAGCCAGATCTGCACGCCAGCGCTGGACGAACTGAAAGCCAACCCAAAAGCGCGCAGCGCGCTATGGCAACAAATCTGCGAATATGAACACGATTTCTTCCCTCACGACGCCTGACCTGTCCACCGCGTTCGCGATTGAAACACGCGCCCACGCGTTTCCGTGGAGCGAAAAAACCTTCGCCAGCAATCAGGGCGAACGGTATCTGAACTACCGCCTGGACGTTGACGGCACCATGGCCGCTTTCGCGATCACGCAGGTTGTTCTTGATGAAGCGACGCTGTTTAATATCGCGGTTGATCCCGCGTTTCAGCGCCGCGGGCTGGGAAGAGAACTGCTTGAGCACCTCATCCGTGAGCTCGAAACCCGTGACGTTTTCACCCTGTGGCTGGAGGTGCGCGCGTCGAATGTCGCCGCCATCGCGCTCTATGAAAGCTTAGGCTTTAACGAGGCGACAATCCGCCGTAACTACTACCCCACCGCAGAGGGACGTGAAGACGCCATCATAATGGCTCTGCCGATTGGATAATAAAAAATAAGGTTGTAACGATGAAATGGGACTGGATTTTCTTTGATGCCGACGAAACGCTGTTTACGTTCGACTCGTTCGGCGGCCTGCAGCGGATGTTTCTCGACTATAGCGTAACCTTCACCGCTGAAGATTTTCAGGACTATCAGGCGGTCAACAAACCGCTGTGGGTGGATTACCAGAACGGTGCCATCACCGCGTTACAGCTTCAGCACCAGCGCTTTGACGTCTGGGCGGAACGCTTAAAGGTCAGTCCGGGAACGCTGAACGAGGCTTTTCTCAACGCCATGGCCGATATTTGTGCGCCCCTGCCGGGCGCGGTTTCCCTGCTGAATGCGTTGAAAGGTAAGGTGAAACTGGGGATCATCACCAACGGTTTTACCGCCCTGCAGCAGATCCGCCTTGAGCGCACCGGCCTGCGCGATCATTTTGACGCGCTGGTGATCTCGGAAGAGGTTGGCGTGCCGAAGCCGGATCCGCGAATTTTCGACTACGCGCTGGCGCAGGCCGGCAATCCCGACCGCGATCGTGTCCTGATGGTGGGGGATACCGCAGAGTCAGATATTCTGGGCGGCATGAAGGCTGGTCTGTCGACCGTCTGGCTCAATGCGCATGGCCGCGTGAAGCCTGAAGGCATCGAGCCGACCTGGACCGTGACGTCGTTGAACGAACTGGAGCAACTCCTGTGTAAACAATGATTGCCTGCCCCCCGTTGATGGGTAAAATAGCCGCAATTTTGTATTCCATGATGCGTGGCGTGCTGCCGCGCTTATAAAAGAAGATTTAATTATGACGTTGTCTCCTTATCTGCAAGAGGTGGCCAAGCGCCGCACTTTTGCCATTATCTCGCACCCGGATGCCGGTAAAACGACCATCACTGAGAAGGTGTTGCTGTTCGGACAGGCGATCCAGACTGCGGGTACCGTTAAAGGCCGTGGCTCCAGCCAGCATGCAAAATCCGACTGGATGGAGATGGAAAAGCAGCGTGGTATTTCGATTACCACCTCCGTGATGCAGTTCCCGTATCATGACTGCCTGGTGAACCTGCTGGACACCCCGGGTCACGAAGACTTCTCCGAAGATACCTACCGTACCCTGACGGCGGTGGACTGCTGTCTGATGGTGATCGACGCCGCGAAAGGTGTAGAAGATCGTACCCGTAAGCTGATGGAAGTCACCCGTCTGCGCGATACGCCGATCCTCACCTTTATGAACAAACTCGACCGTGACATCCGCGATCCGATGGAGCTGATGGATGAAGTGGAAAACGAGCTGAAGATCGCCTGTGCGCCAATTACCTGGCCAATTGGCTGTGGTAAGCTGTTCAAAGGCGTTTATCACCTCTATAAAGACGAAACCTACCTGTATCAGACCGGTAAAGGCCACACCATTCAGGAAGTGCGCATCGTGAAAGGTCTGGACAACCCGGATCTGGACGCGGCGGTCGGCGAAGAGCTGGCCGCGCAGCTGCGCGACGAGCTGGAGCTGGTCAAGGGCGCGTCTCACGAATTCGACAAAGAGCTGTTCCTGAGCGGCGAAATTACCCCGGTCTTCTTCGGTACCGCACTGGGTAACTTCGGCGTTGACCACATGCTCGACGGTCTGGTGGAGTGGGCGCCGCAGCCGATGCCGCGCAAAACCGACACCCGTGAAGTGGAAGCGAAAGAAGAGAAGTTCACCGGATTCGTGTTTAAGATTCAGGCCAACATGGACCCGAAACACCGTGACCGCGTGGCCTTTATGCGCGTGGTGTCCGGTAAATATGAAAAGGGCATGAAGCTGCGCCAGGTGCGTATCGGGAAAGACGTTGTCATCTCCGACGCGCTGACCTTTATGGCAGGTGATCGTTCCCACGTTGAAGAGGCCTATCCGGGCGACATCATCGGGCTGCACAACCACGGCACCATCCAGATCGGTGATACCTTCACCCAGGGCGAAATGATGAAGTTCACCGGTATTCCGAACTTCGCGCCGGAGCTGTTCCGTCGCATTCGTCTGCGCGATCCGCTTAAGCAGAAACAGCTGCTGAAAGGCCTGGTTCAGCTCTCCGAAGAAGGCGCCGTGCAGGTGTTCCGCCCGATTGCGAACAACGATCTGATCGTGGGTGCGGTCGGCGTGCTGCAGTTTGACGTGGTCGTTGCGCGCCTGAAGAGCGAATACAACGTAGAAGCGATTTACGAATCGGTGAACGTCGCGACCGCGCGCTGGGTTGAGTGTTCTGACGTGAAGAAATTCGAAGAATTCAAGCGTAAGAATGAAGTTCAGCTGGCGCTGGATGGCGGCGATAACCTGACCTATATCGCGCCAACGATGGTCAACCTGAACCTGACGCAGGAACGTTATCCGGACGTTCAGTTCCGTAAAACCCGCGAGCACTAATCCCCTCTCAGAGCACGGCATTCGCCGTGCTCTTCTTTATTTCCTGTCTTATTAATCCCTTGCGGAATGTTCTTAATTCAACGCAATTTCACGCTATTCGCCCATTTTTTACCCAATTCTGAAAGCGGCTCTGTGAGAGTGATCTATATTTAACTCAGTGTTTAACACCGGGCGTGGATAAATTAACTGTTCAATGCATGGCTTTAGGTTATCCATTTTGCTCGTGTGTTTATTCGCAATATATATCACTACTAAGGAAGTACGTAGCCCGAATAACGGGTCAACACAGGAATAGATCGATGAATATGACAAGACTGAAGATTTCTAAAACTCTGCTGGCTGTAACACTGGGTAGCGTTCTGGTGAGCGGCTCCGCCCTGGCGGAAAGCAGCACCATGGATAAAGCACAATCCACGGCCGATAGCGCAGGGCAAAAAATCGATAGCTCTATGAATAAAGTCGGCAATTTCATGGATGACAGCTCTATCACAGCAAAAGTGAAGGCCGCACTGGTGGATGATGAAGCCATCAAGAGCACCGATATTTCCGTTAAGACCGACAAGAAAGTGGTCACGCTGAGCGGCTTTGTTGAAAGCCAGGCTCAGGCTGAACAGGCGGTGAAAGTGGCGAAAGGCGTCGAAGGCGTCGCCTCCGTCAGCGATAAGCTGCACGTCCGTGACGGCAAAAACGCGTCGGTGAAAGGTTATGCCGGTGATGCAGCCACCACCAGCGAAATCAAAGCTAAACTTTTAGCAGATGACATCGTGCCGTCCCGTAAGGTGAAAGTGGAAACCACCGATGGCGTGGTTCAGCTTTCCGGTACGGTAGATTCGCAGGCGCAAAGTGAACGTGCCGAGTCCATCGCGAAGGCGATTGATGGTGTGAAAAGCGTTAAAAACGATCTGAAAACGAAGTAAATCTCGACCATTCGCCCGTCTGGCTAAACCCTGCGGGCGAAATAAGAACGACTCTGGAAAAACGCCGGTGAGTGACCTGAGCGCTCACGTTTAGCGGCCGACATTAACTATGGTAAAGGAGAAGCTTATGTTTCGTTGGGGCATTATATTTCTGGTTATCGCGTTAATTGCCGCCGCATTGGGCTTTGGTGGACTGGCAGGTACAGCGGCATGGGCAGCTAAAATTGTCTTCGTTGTGGGTATTATTCTGTTCCTGGTCAGCCTGTTTACAGGGCGTCGACGTCCATAGCAAACGCAATATTCCGTCAACAAAATAAAGCCAGTCACTGTGACTGGCTTTTTCTTATTTGCGTAATAGGTCGGGTGCGTTACTGTGGTGTTATAAAATAATCAAAACAGGAAAGCAGAGGTGGGGCAACGAATTCCCGTTACGCTCGGCAACATTGCGCCGCTGACGTTAAAACCGTTTCGCGCGGGTCAACTCGCGCTGGTCTGCGAGGGTGGCGGACAGCGCGGCATTTTCACCGCTGGCGTGCTGGACGAATTTATGCGCGCGCAGTTCAACCCCTTTGACCTTTACTTCGGCACCTCTGCCGGGGCGCAGAACCTCTCTGCCTATGTCTGTAACCAGCCCGGCTACGCGCGAAAGGTCATCATGCGCTACACCACGGCGAAAGAATTTTTTAACCCGGTGCGGTTTGTGCGCGGCGGCAACCTGATCGATCTCGACTGGCTGCTGGAGTCAACCTCCAGCCAGATGCCGCTGGCCATGGATACTGCCGCCCGTCTGTTTGATAGCGGTAAACAATTCTGGATGTGCGCCAGCCGGGGCGATGACTATTCCCCGGGCTATTTTTCGCCTCAGAAAGAGAACTGGCTGGACATCATCCGCGCCTCCAGCGCGATCCCCGGCTTTTATCGTACCGGCGCCCTGCTGGACGGTATTAGCTATCTGGACGGGGGGATCAGTGACGCGGTGCCGGTGCAGGAAGCCGCCCGTCGCGGGGCGAAAACCATTGTGGTGATTCGTACCGTACCGTCGCAAATGTATTACACCCCGCAGTGGTTTAAGCGGATGGAGCGCTGGCTGGGCGACAGCAGCCTGCAGCCGCTGGTGAACATCGCGAAGCAGCATGAAACCACCTACGGCGCGATGCAGCGCTTCATTGAGAAACCGCCGGGCAAGCTGCGTATTTTTGAAATTTATCCGCCTAAGCCGCTGCTGAGCATGGCGCTGGGCAGCCGCGTTCCTGCGCTGCGCATGGATTACAAAACGGGGCGGCTGTGTGGGCGCTACTTCCTGGCGACGGTGGGGAAAATGCTGGCGGAGCAGCCGCCGCTTCATCGCCATAAACGCATTATTACGCCGCCTGCGATTGTCGCCAACGACGCCCTGACGGTGCCCCTGGTTGACATTCCGCAGGCGAATGACGCTTTACTGGATAACGAGGATCTGGCGTGATGCACCGCTTTGTCGACACCCATTGCCACTTTGATTTCCCGCCGTTTACGGGAGATGAAGAGCAAAGCATTGCGAAAGCGGCCGAGGCAGGCGTTCAGGCCATTATTGTGCCTTCAGTGGAAGCGGCTTACTTTTCCCGGGTGCTGGATCTTGCTGCACAGCACCCCGCGCTCTATGCGGCGCTTGGCCTGCATCCGATCGTGATTGAGCGGCATCGGGATGAGGACATTGAGCGACTTGATGAGATAGTGCAGACCGCAGGCGACAAGCTTGTCGCCATCGGTGAGATCGGCCTCGATCTTTATCGCGAGGAGCCGCATTTTGAGCGCCAGCAGACGATCCTCGACGCGCAGCTCAGGCTGGCGAAGCGTCACGATCTGCCGGTGATCCTTCATTCAAGACGCACGCACGATAAGCTGGCAATGCACCTGAAGCGTATCGATTTGCCGCGTAAGGGCGTCGTGCATGGTTTCTCAGGCAGCCTGCAGCAGGCGCAGCGTTTTATCGAGCTGGGCTACAAAATCGGCGTTGGGGGCACCATCACCTATCCGCGCGCCAGTAAAACCCGTGACGTGATGGCACAGCTGCCGCTGTCGGCGCTTCTGCTGGAAACTGACGCGCCGGATATGCCGCTGAACGGTTTTCAGGGCCAGCCGAATCGCCCGGAACAGGCGGCGCGCGTGTTCACAGCCCTGTGTGAACTGCGAAAAGAGCCTGAAGAGGTGATTGCCGGTGCGCTGCTGGAAAATACGCAGTCGGTATTTGGCATCACGCTATAGATAAAGCGCCGGGCGGATCACCGTAATCTTCTGTTTTTCCAGCGCCCGCGCCAGCGGTTCAACGTCTTCCGGCGTGGCGCTGCGCCATGACGCCGCCTCACCGTACACGCCATGCGCATGAAAAGCGTTGAGGCGTACCGGCACGTTTCCCAGCCCGTGGATAAACGCCGTCAGCGGCTTCAGATGTTCCAGATAATCACACTGTTCCGGAATCACCAGCAGGCGGAGCTCCGTTAAACGATTACGATCTGCCAGCCAGCGGATACTCTGCTTGATCTGCGGGTTTTCGCGCCCGGTCAGGAAGCGGTGGTGTTCGTTCCCCCATGCTTTCAGGTCCAGCATCGCGCCATCCATTACCGGCAGCAGCTTTTGCCAGCCGGTTTCGCTTAACAAACCGTTGCTGTCGACCAGGCAGGTCAGATGATTCAGGTCGGGATCGGCTTTGATCGCGGTGAACAGCGTCACTAAAAACGGTAATTGCGTTGTGGCCTCACCGCCGCTCACGGTGATCCCCTCGATAAACGGTGCGGATTTGCGGATCTGTGAAAGGATCTCCTCCACGCTCAGGCGGTGTGCCATGGGCGTTGCCTGCTGCTGGCACAGGTGCAGGCAGGTGTCGCACTGCTGGCAGTCACTCTCCTGCCACCAGACGCGTCCCGCCTGTATGGTCAGCGCGTCGTGCGGGCAGTGGGGCACGCAGTCCCCGCAGTCGTTGCAGCGGCCGATCGTCCACGGGTTGTGGCAGGTTTTACAGCGCAGGTTGCAGCCCTGCAGGAACAGGGCCAGGCGGCTGCCCGGCCCGTCCACGCAAGAGAAGGGGATGACCTGACTAACTAAAGCGCATCTGCTGTTCATGGCTTATCACGCGCGGCTGACGTTCCAGAATACGGGTATTGCGTGCGGCCTCTTCCCCCAGCCACGTGGTGTTCGTTCTTGAACCCGCTTCCCGGTATTTCTCCAGATCCGACAAGCGAACCATATAGCCGGTCACGCGTACCAGATCGTTACCGGCCACATTCGCGGTGAACTCACGCATACCGGCCCTGAACGCCCCCAGGCAAAGCTGAACCACCGCCTGCGGATTGCGTTTTACCGTCTCATCCAGCGTTAAAATATCGCTGATCCCGGAAGCGTAGTGCTTGTGGTGCGGCGCCACCGCCAGCAGGTGGCTGATGGGATCCGGCTCGTCGCCGTAGGGCAGGCGCGCGCCCGGCGTGGTGCCCGAATCGGAGCTGATCCCCGACTGCGCATGCAGCATCGCGCGCTGCTTCCAGCCGTGTTTCACCGGCGTGTTTTCGACAAACGCCGCAAGCTGTTCGCTGATGCGATAGCCCAGCGCGTTGGCCTGCTCGTCTTTGCCGTAACGCCCAGTCATCCCGGCTTTCTCACAGAGCACGTTTACCGCTTCTGCCAGGCCGTACATGCCAAACATCGGCACAAACCGATCGGCATCAATCAGCCCCTCTTTCACCAGGAAGCTATTCTCAAAGAAGCCGGATTGTTGATACAGGAAATCGCAGCGGGCATCGATGATGGCCATTTGCTGCTGGCAGTAATGCGGGAGGGCGCGGCTGAAGAAGTCTTCCATTGACGTACTGTGTTCGGCGATGGCCTTGAGGTTGAGGCGCACCAGGGTGCTGCCACCGCCTGCCAGAGGCAGGGAGTTGTAACAGCTCACTACGCCGTAATGGCCTTTTGTGAAAATTTTATCATTCACCGGGCCATTAGAAATATGCGGTTTGCTGCATTCACATATGTTTTTCGCCACCTCAAGCAGCAAATCATCCGGGGTGATCGCTGGATCATAAATAAAGGTCAGGTTCGGCGCGACCTGCTTCAGCTCTGCATCGGCACGCAGAATGGCACGGGTAATGGGCGTATCTTCCGGCCCGATATTGGCATGCATAAAGGCATCCGGCAGCGTACGGTCGAGATAGCGCCAGAAACGTTTTATTCGGCTATTGATTTCTTCTTGTGTTAGAATTCTAACATAAGGTTGCAGCAACGCATCAAGCTGACCGAGATAGACCGGCATCGATGTGACGGACGGAACATGGTGGTAGAGGATGGTTAACAGTGAGAGGGCGTCGTCGAGATCTTTTGCCCCTTCCAGCTCCAGCCATTCTGAACCATTAGCCAGAAATTTTGCGTAATCCGGCAGAACGTAACGGGGTTTGTAAGGCGCATGGCCTTCGAACATGTCGCAGATGAACCCCTCGTCCAGCGCGGCGCGCGCAGCTTCAGGAAGTGCCGGATACGGCAGGTTGTTTTCCGCTTCCAGCGCCAGAAAATGACGTTTTTGTTCCGGGGATAACGCCGGGCTTGTCACAATCTGCTGGCAACGTTGTTGCAGGGCGTCGGGGCTGGAGTGGGACATGTTCGCTTCCTTGAGTGTTCTGCGGATGATGAACGGATTGTAGAAAGCCTGCCTGTCGGCACTTTTGATCCGACAGGGGGTATCGCTGCTTTAGTCGGCAATATGCGCGCTAAAGTTTGAAGAAGATCACATTACAGTAATGCAAATTTGCATGCAGTTTTTATTAACTGTGATGAATGTCGAAGTGTGGATGCGGGTGGATGTTAGAATACTCACAGACCCGCAAGGTAAAATTTATACGGCACTGCCGTTGGAGAATGTTATGACCGATTTAACTGCAAGCAGCCTGCGCGCGTTGAAACTGATGGACCTGACTACCCTGAACGATGACGACACCAATGAGAAAGTCATCGCCCTGTGCCATCAGGCGAAAACGCCGGTGGGCAACACCGCAGCCGTTTGTATCTACCCGCGCTTTATCCCGATTGCCCGTAAGACGCTGAACGAGCAGGGCACCCCGGACGTGCGCATTGCAACCGTCACTAACTTCCCGCATGGCAACGATGATATCGAGATTGCGCTGGCAGAAACCCGCGCGGCGATTGCCTACGGCGCAGACGAAGTGGATGTGGTGTTCCCGTACCGCGCGCTGATCGCCGGCAACGAGCAGGTCGGTTTTGACCTGGTGAAGGCCTGTAAAGACGCGTGTGCGGCGGCAAACGTGCTGCTGAAAGTGATCATCGAAACCGGCGAGCTGAAAGAAGAGGCGCTGATTCGTAAAGCCTCTGAAATCTCCATCAAAGCCGGTGCGGATTTCATTAAAACCTCTACCGGTAAAGTACCGGTAAATGCGACCCCGGAAAGCGCGCGCATCATGATGGAAGTGATCCGCGACATGGGCGTGTCCAAAACCGTGGGCTTCAAACCTGCGGGCGGCGTGCGTACCGCGGAAGACGCGCAGCAGTTCCTGGCGATTGCCGACGAGCTGTTTGGCGCCGACTGGGCCGATTCCCGTCACTACCGCTTCGGCGCCTCCAGCCTGCTGGCCAGCCTGCTGAAAGCGCTGGGTCACGGCGACGGTAAGAGCGCAAGCAGCTACTAAGTTTGAATTGCCGGGTGGCGCTACGCTTACCCGGCCTACCCGGATCGTGGTCGGGTAAACCGTACCCGCCACCATTCACCCGATTCCTCATGGGGGTTACCGTGTTTCTCGCACAAGAAATTATTCGTAAAAAATGTGATGGTCATGCATTAAGCGACGAAGAGATCCGCTTCTTCATCAACGGCATTCGTGATAACACCGTCTCAGAAGGGCAGATTGCGGCTCTGGCGATGACCATTTTCTTCCACGATATGTCGATGCCTGAGCGCGTGTCGCTGACCATGGCGATGCGAGATTCAGGAACCGTTCTGGACTGGAAAAGCCTCAACCTCAACGGCCCGATTGTGGACAAACACTCCACCGGCGGCGTGGGCGACGTGACCTCCCTGATGCTCGGCCCTATGGTGGCAGCCTGCGGCGGTTACGTTCCTATGATCTCCGGGCGCGGCCTGGGCCACACCGGCGGTACGCTCGACAAACTGGAAGCCATTCCGGGCTTCGATATCTTCCCGGATGACAACCGCTTCCGCGACATTATTAAAGACGTTGGTGTGGCGATTATCGGCCAGACCAGCTCTCTTGCTCCGGCAGACAAGCGTTTCTACGCGACCCGCGACATCACCGCGACCGTTGACTCCATCCCGCTGATCACCGCCTCTATCCTGGCGAAGAAGCTGGCAGAAGGGCTGGACGCGCTGGTGATGGACGTGAAGGTAGGCAGCGGCGCGTTTATGCCAACCTATGAACTCTCTGAGGCGCTGGCCGAAGCGATCGTTGGCGTCTCCAACGGCGCGGGCGTGCGCACTACCGCACTGCTCACCGACATGAACCAGGTGCTGGCTTCCAGCGCCGGTAACGCCGTCGAAGTGCGTGAAGCCGTCCAGTTCCTGACAGGCGAATACCGCAACCCGCGTCTGTTCGACGTCACCATGGCGCTGTGCGTGGAGATGTTAATCTCCGGCAAACTGGCCAAAGACGACGCCGACGCCCGCGCGAAGCTACAGGCGGTACTGGACAACGGCAAAGCGGCGGAGATCTTTGGCCGCATGGTTGCGGCGCAGAAAGGCCCAACCGACTTCGTCGAAAACTATGCGAAGTACCTGCCGACCGCGACGCTCAGCAAAGCGGTGTATGCCGATAGCGAAGGTTTCGTCTCCGCTATGGACACCCGTGCGCTCGGCATGGCGGTGGTCTCGATGGGCGGCGGCCGTCGTCAGGCATCTGACACTATTGATTACAGCGTCGGCTTTACCGATATGGCCCGTCTGGGCGACAGCGTTGACGGCCAACGTCCGCTGGCGGTGATCCACGCCAAAGATGAAGCCAGCTGGCAGGAAGCGGCGAAAGCGGTGAAGGCGGCTATTACGCTTGACAATAAAGCGCCGGAAACCACACCGACTGTCTATCGCCGTATCACCGAATAGCGGTATACTGATCTGATCGATAATTTTTGAAGCACTACGTACGGAGAACAATTATGAAACGTGCATTTATTATGGTGCTGGACTCATTCGGCATCGGCGCAACCGAAGATGCGGAACGTTTTGGTGACGTGGGTTCCGATACCATGGGTCACATCGCGGAAGCCTGTGCGAAAGGCGAAGCGGATAACGGTCGTAAAGGCCCTCTGACTCTACCCAACCTGACCCGCCTCGGGCTGGTGAAAGCGCATGAAGGTTCTACCGGTAAAATCGCAGCCGGTATGGATGCTAACGCGGAAGTCGTGGGCGCCTACGCCTGGGCGCACGAGCTCTCCTCCGGTAAAGACACCCCGTCCGGTCACTGGGAAATCGCCGGTGTGCCGGTGCTGTTCGACTGGGGTTACTTCTCCGATCACGAGAACAGCTTCCCGCAGGAGCTGCTCGATAAGCTGGTGAAGCGTGCCAACCTGCCGGGTTACCTCGGCAACTGCCACTCCTCCGGTACCGTGATTCTTGACCAGCTCGGCGAAGAGCATATGAAAACCGGCAAGCCGATTTTCTACACTTCTGCTGACTCCGTGTTCCAGATTGCCTGCCACGAAGAGACCTTTGGCCTGGATAAACTCTACGAGCTGTGCGAAATCGCCCGTGAAGAGCTGACCGAAGGCGGCTACAACATTGGCCGCGTGATCGCGCGTCCGTTTATTGGTGACAAAGCGGGTAACTTCCAGCGTACCGGTAACCGTCACGATCTGGCCGTTGAGCCGCCGGCGCCAACCGTGCTGCAGAAGCTGGTTGATGAGAAAGGCGGTCACGTGGTTTCTGTAGGTAAAATCGCGGATATCTACGCTAACTGCGGCATCACCAAAAAGGTCAAAGCGACCGGACTCGATGCGCTGTTCGATGCCACCATCAAAGAGATGAAAGAAGCGGGCGACAAGACCATTGTCTTCACCAACTTCGTCGATTTCGACTCCTCCTGGGGTCACCGTCGCGACGTAGCGGGTTATGCTGCGGGTCTTGAGCTGTTCGACCGCCGCCTGCCGGAGCTGATGGAGCTGGTGGGTGAAGATGACATTCTGATCCTGACCGCGGACCACGGCTGCGATCCAACCTGGACCGGTACCGATCACACCCGTGAGCACATTCCGGTGCTGGTGTACGGCCCGAAAGTGAAGCCGGGTTCGCTGGGTCACCGTGAAACCTTCGCGGACATTGGCCAGACCCTGGCGAAATACTTTGGTACGTCTGACATGGAATATGGCAAAGCCATGTTCTGATGTCATTGCCCGGTGGCGCTTCGCTTACCGGGCCTACGGTTTTGTAGGCCGGGTAAGGCGTAGCCGCCACCCGGCAAAAACAACAAGTTAAAAGGAACTGAAGATGGCAACTCCTCACATTAATGCAGAAATGGGTGATTTCGCTGACGTCGTATTGATGCCGGGCGACCCGCTGCGCGCGAAGCACATTGCAGAAACCTTCCTGGAAGACGTGCGTGAAGTGAACAACGTTCGCGGCATGCTGGGCTTCACGGGTACTTATAAAGGCCGCAAAATCTCCGTTATGGGCCACGGCATGGGTATCCCATCCTGCTCCATCTACACCAAAGAGCTGATCACCGATTTCGGTGTGAAGAAAATCATCCGCGTAGGCTCCTGCGGTGCGGTGCGCATGGACGTTAAGCTGCGTGACGTGGTGATCGGCATGGGCGCGTGTACCGACTCTAAAGTCAACCGCATCCGCTTTAAGGATCATGACTTTGCGGCCATCGCTGACTTTGACATGGTGCGTAACGCGGTTGACGCGGCAAAAGCGCTGGGCGTTGACGCGCGCGTGGGCAACCTGTTCTCTGCCGATCTGTTCTACTCGCCAGAAGGCGACATGTTCGACGTGATGGAAAAATACGGCATCCTGGGCGTGGAAATGGAAGCGGCCGGTATCTACGGCGTAGCGGCTGAATTCGGTGCGAAAGCGCTGACCATCTGCACCGTATCTGACCATATCCGTACCCACGAGCAGACTACCGCTGCCGAGCGTCAGACCACCTTCAACGACATGATCAAAATCGCGCTGGAATCCGTTCTGCTGGGCGATAAAGAGTAAGAGCTGTTGTGCCGGGTGGCGGCCTCGCCTGACCCGGCCTACGGTTTTGTAAGCCCGCTAAGCGCAGCGCAAGCGGGCTTTTTTACTAGCGCACGGCCTGTGCAACCCATGCTGACAAATCCCTTAACTCTTTTTCCTGCTCCGGAAAATCGCCGATCAGCGCATCACACTCCTGCTGCAACATATCCGCCCGATACAAACAGCCCTGCAGACGAGCGGCTAACGCCTCTAACGGTGCCGGATTGAGACTATCCGTAAAGACCTGCGTGCGGGTGATATGGCCTTTCTCCACGTCGAAGTGCAGCTCCACGCCGCCCCAGGTAAACCGTTCGTCCAGCAGATGGGAAAAGGCAGGGGCCTGACCGAAGTTCCACTCCCAGCTGCTCTGGCGCGCAAAGGTTTCCGCGAAGTTGGGCAGGTCCGGTGTTTTGTCAGGGGAGATCGCTTCAGCTTCTACCCGCTCGCCGTAATGTTCGAAGAAGGCTTCACGAATCGCATCGCAAATCTGCTCGTGAGTAATCCCGGGCAGCAGTTCCACCAGATTCGCCACGCGCCCGCGCACGGAGGTGATGCCCTTAGCCTGTAGCTTTTTCTTATCTGGATTAAGGTAGTTAGCCAGACGGCTGAGATCGGCGTTCAACAGCAGGGTGCCGTGGTGGAATCCGCGATCCATCGTTTCGCGATAGGCAGAGCCGGATACCTTGCGGTCGCCATCGGGCGTTTTGACCACCAGATCGTTACGTCCGGAGGCTTCCGCCGTCACGCCGAGCGAATTGAGCGCGTTGAGGACGATGGACGTTGAGATGGTTTTGTCGTATTCCGGTTTGCCCGCCATAAAGGTAAAGCAGGTATTGCCCAGATCGTGGAATACCGCGCCGCCGCCGCTGCTGCGGCGCGCCAGACGGACGTTGTCCTCTTCCATACGGCGGGTGTTGCACTCTTTCCACGGGTTTTGCGCACGACCAATAACCACCGTATCGGCATTGCGCCAGAGAAACAGTACGCGCTGGGTGGCAGGCATCTGGCGGAAGATGCACTCCTCCACTGCCAGGTTAAACCAGGGATCGTAAGAGTCAGAGATAAGCAGGCGTAACGTCGACATGGCAGAGTTCCTTTTCCAAATCATCCGCCTACTTTATCACTATTCTTTCTTCTCGCTCTCTTCGTCTTCGGGGACTGACCGGCTGGCGGTCAGCAGGAACGGGGATTGCTGCCAGCGCGTGCGCTTGCCCCGAAGCAGAGTGCGTGCCAGCACAACGCCGATGGCGAGTGAAAGCAGCAGCATCAGGCGCAGAATATTGGTGGTATTATCGACCTGTTTGGCTTCAGTGGGCAGGGTGTGGGTATCAAGGGTGAGGCGCAGATAGCCCAGCGGGCCATTCTTCCCCTGAATAGGTTCAACAAGCTGTTGGTTGAAGTAGCCGCCGGCTTTTTTGCCGTCCAGCGCCAGCCTGTCTCGCACGTCGACGTGCTCGCCCGCGCGGGCAATCAGGTTGCCTTGCTCATCATAGACACCGGCATCAAGAATGCGGCTGTTCTCCGTGAGCAGGCGTAAAACCTGGCCTATCCGCTTCTCGTCAGGCGTTTCGTTACGCATGGACGGCGCGACGTTGAGCGTGACCTGGCGTGCCAGCGTGCGGGCCAGCTCTTCAAACTGCGGGTTGCGTTGCCGTTGATGGTTCTGGCTAAACCACGATGCCCCTTGCATTAGCACCACTAAGAGTGCGAGACAGGAAAGGACAATCACGGCGCGATGGAGCCGGAATTTCAGTTTTGCGCGAGCCATATTCCACCTGCTGAAAATTTACGGCTTAATGTTGCCAGAAGTGATGGTTACAGGGTAGCCTCATGCGTTATTTTCCCTCTGCAACCTTCCGGCGCGAACGAAATTACAGGAGCTTTAATGCCGAACATTACCTGGTGTGACCTGCCAACGGATGTCTCTTTATGGCCAGGATTGCCGCTCTCTTTAAGTGGCGATGAGGTGATGCCTCTGGATTACCACGCCGGTCGTAGCGGCTGGCTGCTGTACGGACGCGGTCTGGATAAGCAACGCCTGACCCAGTATCAAACCAAACTGGGGGCCGCGATGGTCATCGTCGCCGCCTGGTGCGTGGAAGACTACCAGGTCATTCGCCTGGCGGGCTCTCTGACCCAGCGCGCCACGCGCCTGGCGCATGACGCCGGGCTGGATGTCGCACCGCTGGGTAAAATTCCGCACCTGAAAACGCCTGGCCTGCTGGTCATGGACATGGACTCTACCGCCATTCAGATCGAGTGTATCGACGAAATTGCGAAGCTGGCGGGCAGCGGCGAGCTGGTGGCGGAAGTCACCGAGCGTGCGATGCGCGGCGAGCTGGATTTCACCGCCAGCCTGAGACAGCGCGTGGCGACCCTGAAAGGGGCCGATGCCAACATTCTGCGCCAGGTGCGCGACGTGCTGCCGCTGATGCCCGGGCTGACGCAGCTGGTGCTGAAGCTGCAGTCCCTCGGCTGGAAGGTGGCGATCGCCTCCGGTGGCTTCACCTTCTTCGCGGATTATCTGCGGGAAAAACTGCATCTGACCACCGTGGTGGCCAACGAGCTGGAGATCATGGACGGCAAGCTGACCGGTCAGGTGATCGGCGATATTGTGGATGCCCAGTACAAAGCCAATACGCTGACGCGCCTCGCGGAAAAATATGAAATTCCGGTTGTCCAGACCGTCGCCATCGGTGACGGCGCGAACGACCTGCCGATGATCAAAGCGGCCGGCCTGGGCATTGCCTACCATGCCAAGCCAAAAGTGAATGAAAAGACGGAAGTGACTATCCGTCACGCTGACCTGATGGGGGTGTTCTGCATTCTCTCCGGCAGCCTTAATCAGAAATAACGGTCTGCTTTGTAGGCCGGGTAAGCGTAAGCGCCACCCGGCATGCAGGCCGCAGAGAAATAACGAGGTAAACCGTGGCGAAAGCTCCAAAACGCGCATTTGTCTGTAATGAATGTGGTGCGGATTATCCGCGCTGGCAGGGGCAATGCAGCGCCTGCCATGCCTGGAACACCATCACCGAAGTGCGTGGTGTGGCGGCTTCGCCGAGCGTGGCGCGCAATGAACGCCTGAGTGGCTATGCGGGCAATGCAGGCGTGTCGAAGGTACAAAAACTTTCAGACATCAGCCTGGAGGCGCTGCCGCGCTTCTCCACCGGCTTCAAGGAATTTGACCGCGTGCTCGGCGGCGGCGTGGTGCCGGGCAGCGCGATCCTGATCGGCGGTAACCCGGGCGCGGGTAAATCGACTCTGCTGCTGCAAACGCTTTGCAAGCTCGCCGAACAGATGAAAACCCTGTACGTCACGGGCGAAGAATCACTCCAGCAGGTGGCGATGCGCGCGCACCGCCTGGGCCTGCCGACCGGCAACCTGAATATGCTGTCGGAAACCAGCATCGAGCAGATCTGCATGATCGCCGAAGAAGAGCAGCCTAAGCTGATGGTGATCGACTCCATCCAGGTGATGCACATGGCGGACATCCAGTCCTCGCCGGGCAGCGTCGCGCAGGTGCGTGAAACCGCGGCCTACCTGACGCGCTTTGCCAAAACGCGCGGCGTGGCGATTGTGATGGTGGGTCACGTGACCAAAGACGGCTCGCTGGCGGGACCGAAGGTGCTTGAACACTGTATCGACTGCTCCGTGATGCTCGACGGCGACGCGGACTCTCGCTTCCGTACCCTGCGCAGCCATAAAAACCGCTTTGGTGCGGTGAACGAGTTAGGCGTGTTTGCCATGACCGAGCTGGGGCTGCGTGAAGTCAGCAACCCGTCGGCCATCTTCCTGAGCCGGGGAGATGAAATCACCTCCGGCAGTTCGGTGATGGTGCTGTGGGAAGGGACGCGCCCGCTGCTCGTCGAAATTCAGGCGCTGGTGGATCACTCGATGATGGGCAACCCGCGGCGCGTAGCGGTTGGTCTGGAACAGAACCGCCTGGCAATCCTGCTGGCGGTGCTGCACCGTCACGGCGGGCTGCAGATGGCGGATCAGGACGTCTTCGTGAACGTGGTCGGCGGCGTCAAAGTCACCGAGACCAGCGCAGACCTGGCGCTGCTGCTGGCGATGGTCTCCAGCCTGCGCGACAGACCGCTGCCGCAGGATCTGGTCGTCTTTGGCGAAGTGGGCCTCGCCGGGGAAATCCGTCCGGTGCCGAGCGGCCAGGAGCGTATCTCCGAGGCGGCAAAACACGGTTTC
The DNA here is from genome assembly GCF_049238165.1 of Enterobacter cloacae complex sp. IR5422. NCBI lineage: Bacteria > Pseudomonadati > Pseudomonadota > Gammaproteobacteria > Enterobacterales > Enterobacteriaceae > Enterobacter > Enterobacter cloacae complex sp. IR5422. The sequence continues at coordinate 92,827 of NZ_JBMKHT010000001.1, forward strand.
CGTCGGGCTATCGTTCCCGCTGCCAACGTGCCGAAAAAAATCCCGGAAGGGATGCAGGTCTTTGGCGTGAAGAAACTCGCAGATGCGTTAAATGTCTTTGACGACTTATAATTACGTATTCGATTTTGCAGGAGGCACCGTAATTTATGTCATCATTTGACTACATCAAGACCGCTATCCGCCAGAAAGGCTGCACGTTGCAGCAGGTGGCAGACGCCAGCGGCATGACCAAAGGCTACCTGAGCCAACTGCTGAACGCCAAAATCAAAAGCCCCAGCGCGCAGAAGCTGGAAGCGCTGCACCGCTTTCTGGGGCTGGAATTCCCGCGTATGCAAAAGAACATCGGCGTGGTGTTTGGCAAGTTTTACCCGCTGCATACCGGGCATATCTATCTGATCCAGCGCGCCTGTAGCCAGGTGGACGAGTTGCACATCATCATGGGGTACGACGAAACCCGCGATCGTCAGCTGTTTGAAGACAGCGCCATGTCGCAGCAGCCGACCGTGCCGGACCGTCTGCGCTGGCTGCTTCAGACCTTCAAGTACCAGAAAAACATTCGCATTCATGCCTTTAACGAAGAGGGTATGGAGCCGTACCCGCACGGCTGGGACGTGTGGAGCAACGGCATCAAAGCGTTTATGGAAGAGAAGGGCATTGCGCCTAACTGGATCTACACCTCTGAAGAGTCTGATGCGCCGCAGTTCCGCGAGCATCTGGGCATTGAGACGGTGCTGATCGACCCGAAACGCACCTTCATGAACATCAGCGGAGCGCAGATCCGCGAAAACCCGTTCCGCTACTGGGATTACATTCCGACCGAAGTGAAGCCGTTCTTTGTGCGCACCGTCGCGATCCTGGGCGGCGAGTCGAGCGGTAAATCAACGCTGGTCAACAAGCTCGCTAACATCTTCAACACCACCAGCGCGTGGGAGTACGGCCGTGACTATGTCTTCTCGCACCTGGGTGGCGACGAGATGGCGCTGCAGTATTCCGACTATGACAAAATTGCGCTCGGGCATGCCCAGTACATTGATTTCGCGGTGAAATACGCCAACAAGGTGGCATTTATCGATACCGATTTTGTCACCACCCAGGCGTTCTGCAAAAAATACGAAGGGCGCGAGCACCCGTTCGTGCAGGCGCTGATTGACGAATATCGCTTTGACCTGGTGATCCTGCTGGAAAACAACACCCCGTGGGTGGCCGACGGCATGCGCAGCCTCGGCAGCTCGGTGGACAGGCGGGAATTCCAGTCCATGCTGGTGGAGATGCTCAACGAAAACAACGTTGAGTTTGTGCACGTTGAAGAGTCAGACTACGACTCCCGTTTCCTGCGCTGCGTCGAACTGGTGAAGGAGATGATGGGGGAGCAGGGTTAATAACTTTCCCCTCACGCTAACCCTCTCCCAATGGGAGAGGGCCGGGATGAGGGAATCAGTCCACTCAGAACTCAACCACCACTTTCCCACGCATATGCCCGTCCAGCACCTTGCGGTGCGCCTCGGTAATGCTTTCCACGCTCAGCCCGTGCAGCGTTTCACTCAGTGAGCTTTCCACCACGCCGTTATCCACCAGCTTCGCCACCTCATTGAGGATCTCACCCTGACGCGCCATATCAGCGGTCTGGTACATGCTGCGGGTGTACATAAATTCCCAGTGCAGGGCGGCGGATTTGGACTTCAGCTTGTCCTGGTTCAGCGGGTGTTCATTCTCCACGATAGAACAGATATGCCCCTGCGGTGCAATCAGGTCGCTGACCGCATCCCAGTGCCCGTCGGTGTCGTTGAGGATGAAAATGTAATCCACAAAGGGCAGCCCGTGCTTCGCCAGTTCGCCTTTCAGATCGCGGTAGTTCACCACCACATCTGCACCGCGATCGCGGCACCACCGGGCGGAATCTTCACGGGACGCCGTTGCGATCACCTTTACCTTGCTGTTGTGCTTCGCAAACGGGATCGCCAGCGATCCCACCCCGCCCGCACCGCCGATGATCAGCAGGGTTTTGTCCGTACCGGCATCCTGAATATTCAGCCGTTCAAACAGGCCTTCCCACGCGGTGAGCGCGGTCAACGGCAGCGCGGCGGCAGCCGCCCAGCCGAGGCTTGACGGTTTGTGCCCGACAATGCGCGCATCGATCAGCTGATGTGTGGTGTTGCTGCCCGGACGGGTGATGTCGCCTGCGTACCACACTTCATCTCCCGGTTTGAATCCGGTCACGCCAGCCCCAACGGCTTTGACGATCCCGCTGGCATCCCATCCGAGAATACGCGGCTCGTTCAGCCCGTTCTTAGCAATGCCCGCGTGGACTTTGGTATCGACTGGGTTAATGGAGACGGCTTTCACCTCCACCAGAAGATCGTGCTCGCCGGGCTGCGGCATCGGTGGAGTGATTTCAATGAAAGTAGAGGGATTTTCAGGGTTAACGGCGATGGCTTTAACTGACATGGTGTGCTCCTCAATGGCATGCGTTTTGTTGAGGCTAGTCTATTAAGTGGCCATCTGCGTGATAAGATGGACAATTAAGAACTCAGCGTTCGTGCAGGATGAACAATCATGTTTAAACAGCTGCAGGATATGGCGCTATTCGCGCTGGTGGCCGAGATGGGCAGCTTTACCGCGGCAGCCCAGAAGGCGGAGCTGCCAAAATCCAGCGTAAGCCAGCGGATTAGCCAGCTGGAGCAGCAGGTGGGCATTCGCCTGCTTAACCGCACCACACGCAGGCTGAACCTGACGTTTGCGGGCGAGCACTATCTGGTGCACTGCCGTGAAATGCTGGCGGCCAGCGAGCGGGCGGAGTACGCCATCCAGCGCCTGCGCGAAAACCCCAGCGGGCGGCTGCGCATCACCTGCCCGGCGGGGATTGGCGCGACGCTGCTGGCGCATATGAATGCCGAGTTCCAGCTTCGCTATCCCGAGGTTTCGCTGGACGTGTCGATCTCTGATGACGTGGTGGATCTGGTCGAGGCCGGCTTTGACGTGGCGCTGCGTACCGGCAAGCCGCAGGACTCCTCCCTGATTGGCCGCATGATCGGGCACTGCCCGCGTTACATGCTGGCCTCGCCGGACTATCTGGCGCGCCGTGGGCCGCTAACGCATCCCCGTCAGCTGGTGGAGCACCGCAGCATTACGCATCGGGCGTGGTCAGAGTGGCTTCTGCGAAGCGAGAGCGAGGATTACCGCTACCTGCCGGATAACGCGCACATGACCGATAACCTGGTATACGCCCGCGAATGTGCGATTGCCGGTGCGGGGATTACGCTCCTTCCGGCTTTTTTGCTGGAAGATAAGGTCGAGAAAGGGGCGCTGGTGCAGGTACTGCCGGAGTGGAACGTTGAAGGAAACGACCTGTGGCTGGCCTATCCGAGCCGTAAGCTCAACTCACCCGCGCTGATGAGCTATATCGACTTTGCAATGCAGTTTGACGAGGTGAAGCGGTATTACGTGGGTAAATAAAAAAGCCGGGTGGCGGCTTCGCCTTACCCGGCCTACAAACTGCGCAGTACCGTAGGCCGGGTAAGGCGAAGCCGCCACCCGGCACTCAGGCACTTATTTCGCAATACGCTTGTACTTAATACGCTTCGGCTCCAGCGCGTCGGCGCCCAGCGTGCGTTTCTTGTACTCTTCGTATTCGGTGAAGTTACCTTCGAAGAACTCCACTTTACCTTCGTCCTGATAGTCCAGAATGTGGGTCGCGATACGGTCAAGGAACCAGCGGTCGTGCGAGATAACCATTGCACAGCCCGGGAACTCCAGCAGGGCGTTTTCCAGCGCGCGCAGGGTTTCGATATCCAGGTCGTTGGTTGGTTCATCGAGCAGCAGAACGTTACCGCCTACCTGCAGCAGCTTCGCCAGGTGCAGACGTCCGCGCTCACCGCCGGACAGCTCGCCCACGCGTTTGCCCTGGTCGGTGCCTTTGAAGTTAAAGCGGCCAACGTAGGCGCGGCTTGGCATCTCGGTGTTGCCGATACGCATGATATCCAGACCGCCGGAGACTTCTTCCCACACGGTTTTGCTGTTATCCATCGCGTCGCGGAACTGGTCAACGGAGGCCAGCTTCACGGTCTCACCCAGGGTGATAGAGCCGCTGTCTGGCTGTTCCTGACCGGACATCATGCGGAACAGGGTCGATTTACCCGCGCCGTTCGGACCGATGATGCCCACGATAGCGCCTTTCGGTACGGAGAAGGTCAGATCGTCGATCAGCACGCGGTCGCCGTAGGACTTACGCAGGTTGGTCACTTCAACCACTTTATCCCCCAGACGTGCTCCAGGTGGAATAAACAGTTCGTTGGTTTCGTTACGTTTCTGGTATTCGGTGTTGTTCAGCTCTTCGAAGCGTGCCAGACGGGCTTTGCCCTTAGACTGACGGCCTTTCGTGCCCTGACGCACCCACTCCAGCTCTTTCTCGATAGACTTACGGCGCGCCGCTTCCTGAGACGCTTCCTGAGCCAGACGCTGATCTTTCTGCTCCAGCCAGGAGGAGTAGTTGCCTTCCCACGGAATACCTTCACCGCGGTCCAGCTCCAGGATCCAGCCGGCGACGTTGTCGAGGAAGTAACGGTCGTGGGTGATCGCCACAACGGTGCCTTCGAAGTCGTGCAGGAAGCGCTCCAGCCACGCCACGGATTCCGCATCCAGGTGGTTAGTCGGTTCGTCGAGCAGCAGCATGTCTGGTTTTTCCAGCAGCAGGCGGCACAGCGCCACGCGGCGGCGTTCCCCCCCGGAGAGGTTCGCGATTTTTGCATCCCAGTCCGGCAGACGCAGGGCATCCGCCGCGCGCTCCAGCTGCACGTTCAGGTTGTGACCGTCGTGCGCCTGGATGATCTCTTCATACTTGCCCTGCTGTGCGGCCAGCTTGTCGAAGTCCGCATCCGGTTCGGCATATTTGGCATACACTTCATCCAGACCTTTCAGGGCGTTAACCACTTCGGACACCGCTTCTTCAACGGATTCGCGAACGGTGTGTTCCGGGTTCAGCTGAGGTTCCTGCGGCAGGTAGCCAATCTTGATGCCAGGCTGCGGACGGGCTTCACCTTCGATGTCTGTATCAATGCCGGCCATGATGCGCAGCAGGGTGGACTTACCGGCACCGTTGAGACCCAGAACACCGATTTTTGCGCCCGGGAAGAAGCTCAGCGAGATATTTTTAAGAATATGACGTTTCGGCGGGACAACTTTGCCGACACGATGCATGGTATAAACGAATTGAGCCACGTTGGACTTCGCCTCTTTTATCGTAATGAGAAGGAATTTCAGCCTCGAAGTGTAGCCTTTTTCCCGCCCTAATCCCAGCCAGGAACGTCGGGAGTGTTAAAACGCGCAAGAAAGGTAAAAAAGTGTCCATGACGTGGCGCGTTGCAGGATGCCTGGTTAGCATAAGTTAATGAGACTTTGACGTGGCAAGACGCTGCAATTGACGAAAAAACAATGAGGAAGAGCTTGTGGAAAAAGCCAAACGGGTGGTCTGGCGTCTGCTGGCTGCCAGCGTATGCGTAATGGCGGTAAGCCAGGCGGTGCATGCCGATTCACTGGATGAACAACGTAACCGGTATGCCCAGATTAAACAGGCATGGGACAACAAGCAGATGGATACCGTGCAGGCGCTGATGCCGACGCTCAAGGATTATCCGCTGTATCCGTATCTGGAGTATCGTCAAATTACGGACGATCTCATGAACCAGCCCACCGTTACCGTGAATAACTTCATTCAGGCGAACCCGACCCTGCCGCCAGCCCGGAATCTTCAGTCTCGTTTTGTGAACGAACTGGCGCGACGTGAAGACTGGCGCGGGCTGCTGGCGTTTAGCCCTGAAAAGCCGAATACCACCGAAGCGCAGTGTAACTACTACTACGCAAAATGGGCGACCGGCCAGCAGGAAGAGGCCTGGGCCGGGGCGAAAGAGCTCTGGCTGACCGGGAAAAACCAGCCGAACGCCTGTGATTCCCTGTTCGGCGCGTGGCGTGCTTCCGGCAAGCAGGATCCGCTGTCCTACCTCGAGCGTATCCGCCTGGCGATGAAAGCCGGTAATACGCGTCTGGTGACTGCGCTGGCGGGGCAGATGCCGTCCGATTACCAGACGATTTCCACGGCAGTTATCTCGCTGGCAAACGATCCCAACAGCGTCCTGACCTTTGCCCGCAGTACGGGCGCGACCGATTTTACCCGCCAGATGGCGGCGGTGGCTTTTGCCAGCGTGGCGCGTGACGATGTGGAAAACGCGCGGCTGATGATCCCGCAGCTGGTGCAGGCGCAGCAGCTTAATGAGGAGCAAACGCAGGAGCTGCGCGATATCGTGGCGTGGCGACTGATGGGCACCGATGTGACCGACGAGCAGGCGCGCTGGCGAGACGATGCGATTATGCGTTCGAACTCCACGTCGCTGGTGGAACGCCGCGTGCGAATGGCGCTGGGTACGGGCGACCGTCGTGGGCTCAATACCTGGCTCGCCCGGTTGCCTATGGAGGCCAAAGAGAAAGATGAATGGCGTTACTGGCAGGCCGATCTGCTGCTGGAGCGCGGTCGTGATGATGAGGCCAAAGAAATTCTTCATACGCTGATGCAGCAGCGCGGGTTCTACCCGATGGCGGCCGCGCAGCGCCTGGGCGAGGAGTACACCTTCCGCATCGATAAAGCGCCCGCTAACGCGAATCCGGCGCTGACCCAGGGGCCAGAAATGGCGCGCGTTCGCGAGCTGATGTACTGGAATATGGACAACACCGCGCGCAGCGAGTGGGCGAATCTGGTGACCAGCCGCACCACCGATGAAAAAGCTCAGCTTGCCCGGTATGCGTTTGATAACCACTGGTGGGATCTGAGCGTGCAGGCGACGATCGCCGGTAAGCTGTGGGATCATCTCGAAGAGCGTTTCCCGCTGGCTTACAAGGATCTGTTCGATCGCTACACCCGCGGCAAAGATATCCCGCAAAGTTACGCGATGGCGATTGCCCGTCAGGAAAGCGCCTGGAACCCGAAAGTCCGTTCCCCGGTGGGTGCCAGCGGCCTGATGCAGATCATGCCGGGCACGGCGACGCACACGGTGAAGATGTTTAACATCCCTCGATACAGTAGCCCGTCACAGCTTCTCGATCCGGATACCAACATCAACATCGGTACCAGCTACCTGCAGTATGTGTACCAGCAGTTCGGCAATAACCGCATCTTCTCGTCGGCGGCATACAACGCGGGACCGGGTCGCGTGCGCACCTGGCTCGGCAACAGCGCCGGACGCATCGACGCCGTGGCGTTTGTCGAGAGCATCCCGTTCTCGGAAACGCGCGGCTACGTGAAGAACGTGCTGGCTTATGACGCCTACTATCGCTACTTCATGGGGCAGAAAGATACCCTGATGAGCGATGCCGAGTGGCAGAGACGTTACTGATCGGCGTGGGTTGTGTTATGCTGTACTCGCTAAAGAGTACAAGAGGCAGCATAACATGACCCAGCATTCCCCGTATTCCTCGGCGATGGCCGAACAGCGTAACCAGGAGTGGCTTCGTTTTGTGGAGCTGCTTCGCCAGTCTTACGAGCAGGATTTGCACCTACCCCTCATGCAGCTGATGCTCACGCCGGACGAGCGTGAGGCGCTGGGCACGCGCGTGCGCATCATTGAAGAGCTATTGCGCGGCGAGATGAGCCAGCGCGAGCTGAAAAACGAGCTGGGCGCGGGCATCGCGACCATCACCCGTGGATCGAACAGCCTGAAGTCGGCGCCCGTTGAGCTGCGCCAGTGGCTGGAAGCGGTGTTGTTGAAAAACGCCTAACGATAGATCGCGTTATGGAACGGGCTTAACGCCAGGATCACCGCCTGATGGTAAACGCCTGAACGCGTCAGCGCGCCTGCGGTAAAGACGCCAATCGCCCCTTCTTTACGGCCAATCTCATCAATGCCGGTGTACTGCGACATCACCGGCCCGAGCGCTTCACCCGCACGCACTTTTTCCAGAATGATTTCCGGCAGGGGCAGGGTGGCCGAACGCGCTTCGCCGCGCTGTTCACGGCTTTCGATCACCACCCAGCTAAAGGTTGCACCTTCGTCGATACCGGCTTCAATCGCCACCCAAAAGTCCGCATCCGGGGCCGCAGCTCTGGCATTTGCCACGCGATTTCGTGCGCCAGCGCGCGTTTCCTCGCTGCCAAACGGCTGTTCAGGAACGCCACTCTCGACGCCGATGGCCTCAATATGGCAGGATCCTGCGCCGAAGATCTCGTCAAATGCCCTTAGAATTGCCTGAATTTTGGCAGGATTAGTGGTAGCAGAGACAACATGGTGCATAATTAAGCTCGATTCAAAAAAAACTCATCGCAGTATAACGGAAAAAAAGCATGTTACAGGTATACCTTGTTCGCCACGGTGAAACGCAGTGGAACGCCGAGCGACGTATTCAAGGCCAGTCAGACAGTCCTCTCACTGAGAAGGGTGTGCAGCAAGCGTGGCAGGTGGCGGAACGCGCCAGAACGCTGGGCATTACCCACGTGATTACCAGCGATTTAGGTCGCACACAGCAGACGGCGCGCATCATCGCGGACGCCTGCGGCTGTGACGTCATGCTTGAGCCGCGCCTGCGCGAGCTGGATATGGGCGTGCTGGAAAAACGCCATATCGATACGCTGACGGAAACGGAAGAGGGCTGGCGCCGCACGCTGGTAAACGGTACCGAAGATGGCCGTATTCCTGAGGGCGAATCCATGCAGGAGCTCAGCGTACGTATGCATGCCGCCCTGGCGGAATGCCTGAAGCTCCCGGCAGGAAGCCGTCCGCTGCTGGTGAGTCATGGGATTGCGTTGGGATGCCTGGTGAGCACCATTCTGGGATTACCGGCATACGCTGAGCGCCGTTTGCGTCTGCGCAACTGCTCTATTTCCCGAATTGATTATCAGGAAAGCGCGTGGCTGGCGTCAGGTTGGGTGGTGGAGATGGCAGGGGACATTTCGCATCTCGATGCCCCTGCGCTTGACGAACTGCAGCGTTAACGACGTATTGGAATCAAGAATTCCATACGCAGATTGATTGGGCCTTCTTCCGGTTTCGCATCCTGAGCCGGGTAGTAGCGCTCAATGTCCTGACCTTTACGGCGATTCAGATTCAGCATCGGCATGCAGGTTCCGTAAACGGTCAGGATAAACTCCTGCACCCCCGTTCCCAGCCCTTCATAGGCGAACATCACGTATTCGCCACCTTCCAGCACGACAGGCTTCGAACCCTGAATGTAGCCATTGGCCATCTCTGGCGTCAGCGCGGTGGTGTAGAACACCTCCTGCTCGTCGTCTTTTTCCTGGCTCGGGTGCGTTTCGTTGAGACCATACAGAATCGGCGGGATCGCCGGCGCGTGGCTCAGGAAATCACGCCAGAACTGGACGCGCATCTGATGACGGAACTCGGAAATCTGCTCCAGCGAACAGGAGTAGCTCTGCGTCGTGCCGATCAGATGGGTTTCCGGCAGGGTAATAATTTCATACTTCGGCATCGCGAACTCGCCCAGACGCAGCGGCGGACGCATGCCAAACGAGCTCCAGTCAGGCGAGCGACGATACAGCGCTGGCGTCAACGAGAACTGTTTTTTAAAGGCGCGGGTGAAGGTCTGCTGCGAATCGAAACGATATTGCAAGGCAATATCCAGAATCGGGCGCGCGGTCAGGCGCAGAGCCACAGCAGATTTCGATAAACGACGTGCGCGAATATAGGCCCCGATAGCATGACCGGTGACATCCTTGAACATCCTTTGCAGATGCCACTTGGAATAGCCTGCTTTAGCCGCCACATTATCCAGTGACAAAGGCTGGTCGAGATGACCTTCCAGCCAGGTGAGCAGGTCGCGAATAATTCCAGCCTGATCCATATACTATCCTCATCCTTAAAACAGCAGGTGCCTGATAACAGGTTAGTGGATAATAGCATTTTTTGATGTTTTAGCATTCAGTGTTTTTTTTGCGCATTCATGCTTTTTGTAGGGCATTATGGGCAAATATATTCTAATCCTGTGATCTTGCTACATTTTTGTCTAAAGTGTTGAATAATCGCTCAGTGTAATTTTAAAGAATGGTAACAATATGAAATACAAGACTTTGCTCTTCACCGCGCTGATGTTGATGGCCGGGCGCGTGGCACAGGCGGAACAGATAGGTTCTGTCGACACCGTGTTCAAAATGTTTGGCCCGGACCACAAAATCGTGGTGGAGGCGTTTGACGATCCGGACGTGAAAAACGTCACCTGCTATGTCAGCCGTGCGAAAACGGGCGGTATCAAGGGCGGTCTGGGGCTGGCGGAAGACACCTCCGATGCGGCGATCTCCTGTCAGCAGGTGGGCCCGGTTGAATTGAGCGATAAAATTAAAAACGGCAAAGCGCAGGGCGACGTGGTATTCCAGAAACGAACCTCGCTGGTGTTCAAAAAGCTGCAGGTTGTGCGTTTCTATGATGCCAAACGCAATACGCTGGCTTACCTGGCCTATTCCGACAAAGTGGTGGAAGGTTCACCGAAAAACGCGATCAGCGCGGTGCCGATAATGCCGTGGCGGGAATAAAAAAAACGGCGCAAATGCGCCGTTTTTTATTGCGTTAACTGCGGGATTACTCCTGCAGGTCACCGCAGAAACGGTACCCTTCGCCGTGGATCGTGGCGATGATTTCCGGCGTATCTGGCGTAGATTCGAAGTGCTTACGAATACGACGGATGGTGACGTCTACGGTACGGTCGTGCGGCTTCAGCTCACGGCCGGTCATTTTCTTCAGCAGCTCTGCACGGGACTGGATCTTGCCCGGGTTTTCGCAGAAGTGCAGCATCGCGCGGAATTCACTGCGCGGCAGTTTATACTGCTCGCCGTTCGGGCTAATCAGCGAACGGCTATTGATATCAAGTTCCCAGCCGTTGAATTTGTAGCTATCGACGCTACGGCGCTCTTCGCTGACCGTGCCCAGGTTCATGGTGCGGGACAGCAGGTTGCGTGCACGAATGGTTAACTCGCGAGGGTTGAACGGCTTGGTGATGTAATCATCCGCACCGATTTCCAGGCCAAGAATTTTATCAACTTCGTTGTCACGGCCCGTCAGGAACATTAACGCGACGTTCGCCTGCTCGCGCAGTTCGCGCGCCAGAAGAAGACCGTTTTTGCCCGGCAGGTTGATATCCATGATCACCAGGTTGATATCATTTTCAGAAAGGATCTGATGCATCTCTGCGCCATCGGTCGCTTCAAAGACATCGTAGCCTTCTGCTTCGAAAATGCTCTTTAACGTGTTGCGTGTTACCAACTCGTCTTCAACGATAAGAATGTGCGGGGTCTGCATGTTTGCTACCTAAATTGCCAACTAAATCGAAACAGGAAGTACAAAAGTCCCTGACCTGCCTGATGCATGTCGCAAATTAACATGATCGGCTTAACGTGACTAAAGTACGTAATTGCGTTCTTGATGCACTTTCCATCAACGTCAACAACATCATTAGCTTGGTCTTGGGTACTTTCCCTTTGGACCCGACAGTGTCAAAAACGGCTGTCATCCTAACCATTTTAACAGCAACATAACAGGCTAAGTGACACCAGACACCCAATAAAACTACGCTTCGTTGACATATATCAAGTTCAATTGTAGCACGTTAACAGTTTGATGAAATCATCGTAGCCGAATGCTAGCCTTTGTCACAATTTTTCAATAAACCAACTAGTTGCGGACATTGATTTATAAACGAAGCGAATCCAATCAGAATAGAGTATTCATGTCACTATTATCATTATAAAACATAGGGATAATAGTGTTCTGTTAACATTCTAACTGATTGTTCAGACACAGAATAGTTTAGCGTTTTTAATTTGTTATGAAACGCTATTTCGGTGATTTGTGTTGCAATTTTGTAAATTCGCGCTGCGTAATATGTTGAAGTGCATCACATTTTTACCGGCTAACTGATTAAAAAGAGAGCATAAATGCATCTGTCGATTGTACTGGTTGCACCAGCCAGAGCAGAAAATATAGGCGCAGCGGCGCGTGCGATGAAGACCATGGGTTTTACCGATTTACGTATTGTGGACAGCACGGCCCATCTGGAGCCAGCCGCCCGGTGGGTGGCGCACGGTTCGGGAGATATTCTCGATAATATAACCACTTACGCTACGCTTGCCGACGCGCTGCATGACATTTCGTTTACCGTTGCAACCACCGCGCGCAGCCGAGCGAAGTTCCACTATTACGCCACGCCTGCTGAACTGGTACCCATGCTCGAAGAGAAAAGCCAGTGGCTGGAGAAAGCCGCGCTGGTATTTGGACGTGAAGATTCCGGATTAACCAACGAAGAGCTGGAATTGGCGGACGTTCTTACCGGTGCGCCGATGGTGGCCGATTATCCTTCCCTGAATTTGGGCCAGGCGGTCATGGTCTATTGCTATCAATTAGCCTCCCTAATGCAAATCCCTCAACCTCAGCCAGAAGCGGCAAATGAAAATCAGCTGGCCGCGCTGCGAACTCGCGTGCAGGGGCTGTTATCGAGCCTTGGCGTCGCGGACGATCAGAAAATGGCCGACTGGCTGCAGCAGCGTCTTGGTCGTCTTGAGCAACGGGACACCGCCATGTTGCACCGTTTGCTGCACGATATTGAAAAAAAATTGGCCGAGTAAAATACTGCCATAAGTTTTTACTATGGCGAATAAGTCTGTCTGAACGGGTTGCGTTTGGGGTAATCGGATGAAAATAAAGCGGCACGCAGCGGGACCTGAGAGTCTCCCAAAATGTGATCAAATTAAAAATCCATTGACTTAAGGGGCCCGATCCTTTAACCCTAAAAGAATACAGCACAGACAGATAATAATGACAGAGTACACAACATCCATGAAACGCATCAGCATCACCACCATTACCACAACCATCATCATTACCACAGGTAACGATGCGGGCTGACGCGTACAGGAAAAACAGAAAAAAGCCCGCACCTGAACAGTGCGGGCTTTTTTTTCGGCTAAAGGAAACGAGGTAGAACCATGCGAGTGTTGAAGTTCGGCGGTACATCAGTGGCAAATGCAGAACGTTTTCTGCGTGTTGCCGATATCCTGGAAAGCAACGCCAGGCAGGGGCAGGTTGCGACCGTGCTCTCTGCCCCGGCAAAAATCACGAACCATCTGGTGGCGATGATTGAAAAAACCATCGGTGGTCAGGATGCACTTCCGAACATCAGCGACGCAGAGCGTATCTTCGCTGACTTACTGCAAGGCCTGGCAGAAGCGCTGCCTGGCTTCCCGCATGCGCAACTGAAGTCTTTTGTTGAACAAGAATTCGCGCAAATTAAACATGTCCTGCACGGCATCAGCCTTCTCGGCCAGTGCCCGGACAGCATCAATGCAGCGCTGATTTGTCGCGGTGAAAAACTCTCTATCGCCATCATGGCCGGCGTGCTGGAAGCGCGCGGCCATAGCGTGACCGTGATCGATCCCGTTGAAAAACTGGTGGCGGTGGGCCACTACCTCGAATCCACCGTTGATATTGCCGAATCAACCCGCCGTATCGCCGCCAGCAAAATTCCGTCTGACCACATGATCCTGATGGCAGGCTTCACCGCCGGTAACGAGAAGGGCGAGCTGGTGGTGCTGGGCCGTAACGGTTCCGACTACTCCGCCGCCGTGCTGGCCGCCTGTTTACGCGCGGACTGTTGTGAGATCTGGACTGATGTTGACGGCGTGTATACCTGCGATCCGCGCCAGGTACCGGACGCCAGGCTGCTGAAGTCGATGTCGTACCAGGAAGCGATGGAGCTTTCCTACTTCGGCGCCAAAGTACTTCACCCGCGTACCATCTCCCCGATTGCCCAGTTCCAGATCCCTTGCCTGATTAAAAACACCGGTAACCCGCAGGCGCCGGGAACGCTGATTGGCGCGAGTACCGATGAGGACGGACTGCCGGTGAAAGGCATCTCCAACCTGAACAACATGGCGATGTTCAGCGTCTCGGGTCCGGGGATGAAAGGGATGGTCGGCATGGCGGCACGCGTGTTTGCGGCCATGTCCCGCAACGGTATTTCGGTGGTGCTGATCACCCAGTCATCCTCCGAGTACAGCATCAGCTTCTGCGTGCCGCAGGCTGACTGCCTTCGCGCCCGCCGCGCGCTGGAGGAAGAGTTCTATCTGGAGCTGAAAGAAGAATTGCTGGAGCCGCTCGCGATTCAGGAGCGTCTGGCGATCATCTCCGTGGTGGGCGACGGTATGCGCACCCTGCGCGGTATCTCCGCCAAATTCTTTGCCGCGCTGGCGCGCGCCAATATCAATATCGTGGCGATTGCCCAGGGCTCGTCAGAGCGTTCAATTTCTGTTGTTGTGGATAACGACGATGCCACCACCGGCGTTCGTGTGGTTCACCAGATGCTGTTCAACACCGATCAGGTTATCGAGCTGTTCCTGATTGGCGTGGGCGGCGTCGGCGGCGCGCTGCTGGAGCAGGTGAAGCGTCAGCAGGAATGGCTTAAGAAGAAACACATCGACCTGCGCGTCTGCGGGATCGCGAATTCCAGAGCGCTGCTGACCAACGTCCACGGCCTGAACCTGGAAAACTGGCAGGCCGAGATGAATGAGGCAAAAGAGCCGTTCAACCTGGGGCGCCTGATCCGTCTGGTAAAAGAGTATCATCTGCTTAACCCGGTCATCGTCGACTGTACCTCGAACCAGGCGGTGGCCGACCAGTACGCGGACTTCCTGCGCGAAGGTTTCCACGTGGTGACGCCGAACAAAAAGGCCAACACCTCGTCGATGGATTACTATCACCAGCTGCGCCTGGCAGCGAGCAAGTCGCGCCGCAAGTTCCTCTACGACACCAACGTGGGGGCAGGCCTGCCGGTTATCGAGAACCTGCAGAACCTGCTTAACGCGGGCGATGAGCTGCAGCGTTTCTCCGGCATTCTCTCCGGCTCGCTGTCGTTTATCTTCGGCAAGCTGGATGAGGGAATGAGCCTCTCGGAGGCCACCCGCGCCGCGCGCGAGCTGGGCTATACCGAGCCGGATCCGCGTGACGACCTTTCCGGTATGGACGTGGCGCGCAAGCTGCTGATCCTCGCGCGCGAAACGGGCCGTGAGCTTGAGCTTTCCGATATCGTGATTGAGCCGGTCCTGCCGGCAGAATTTGACAGCAGCGGTGACGTCAGCGCCTTTATGGCCAAGCTGCCGCAGCTTGACGACGCGTTTGCCGCCCGCGTGGCGAAAGCCCGTGATGAAGGTAAGGTATTGCGCTATGTTGGCAACATTGAAGAAGATGGCGTGTGTCGGGTGAAGATTGCCGAAGTGGATGGCAACGACCCGCTGTACAAAGTCAAAAACGGCGAAAACGCCCTCGCGTTTTACAGCCACTATTATCAGCCACTGCCGCTGGTGCTTCGCGGCTATGGCGCAGGGAACGACGTTACGGCGGCGGGTGTCTTTGCCGATCTGCTGCGTACCCTGTCATGGAAGTTAGGAGTTTAACATGGTCAAAGTTTATGCCCCGGCTTCCAGCGCGAATATGAGCGTCGGATTTGATGTGCTGGGTGCGGCGGTGACGCCGGTGGACGGTTCGCTGCTGGGCGATACGGTGACGGTGGAAGCGGCAGACAGCTTCAGCCTGAATAACGTGGGTCGCTTCGCCAGCAAACTGCCGTCTGAGCCACGCGAGAATATCGTCTATCAGTGCTGGGAGCGTTTCTGTCAGGAGATCGGTAAAAACGTGCCGGTCGCCATGACGCTGGAAAAAAGTATGCCGATTGGCTCCGGGCTGGGTTCCAGCGCCTGCTCGGTGGTCGCCGCGCTGGTGGCGATGAACGAGCACTGCGGCAAGCCGCTGAACAACAACCGCCTGCTTGCCTTAATGGGCGAGCTGGAAGGGCGTATCTCCGGCAGCATTCATTATGACAACGTCGCGCCATGCTTCCTCGGCGGCATGCAGCTGATGATCGAAGAAAATGGCATCATCAGCCAGCAGGTGCCAGGGTTTGATGAGTGGCTGTGGGTGCTGGCCTATCCGGGTATCAAGGTATCAACCGCGGAAGCGCGTGCGATCCTGCCCGCGCAGTATCGCCGTCAGGACTGTATCGCCCACGGGCGTCATCTGGCGGGCTTTATCCACGCCTGCTACACCCGTCAGCCGCAGCTGGCGGCCAAACTGATGAAGGACGTCATTGCCGAGCCGTACCGCACGAAGCTGCTGCCCGGCTTTAACGAGGCCCGACAGGCGTCCATGGATATCGGCGCGCAGGCGTGCGGCATCTCCGGCTCCGGCCCGACGCTGTTCGCCCTGTGCGACAAGCCTGACACTGCGCAGCGCGTGGCGGACTGGCTCTCTAAACACTACCTGCAAAATCAGGAAGGCTTTGTTCATATTTGCCGTCTGGACACGGCTGGCGCACGAGTACTGGGATAATTAATGAAACTCTACAACCTTAAAGATCATAACGAGCAGGTCAGCTTCGCGCAGGCGGTGACTCAGGGACTGGGCAAAAATCAGGGGCTGTTTTTCCCGCATGACCTGCCGGAATTCCAGCTGACCGAGATTGATGACCTGCTGAAGCAGGATTTTGTCACCCGCAGCACCAAAATTCTGTCCGCGTTTATCGGCGATGAAATTCCGCAGGAGCTGCTGGAAGAGCGCGTACGCGCGGCATTCGCCTTCCCGGCGCCGGTTCAGCAGGTTGAGCCTGATGTTGGCTGCCTGGAGCTGTTCCACGGTCCGACGCTGGCGTTCAAAGACTTCGGCGGCCGCTTTATGGCGCAGATGCTGACCCACATCAGTGGCGACAAGCCGGTGACCATCCTGACCGCGACCTCCGGGGATACCGGCGCGGCGGTCGCCCACGCGTTCTACGGCCTGAAAAACGTCCGCGTGGTGATCCTCTATCCGAAAGGCAAAATCAGCCCGCTGCAGGAGAAACTGTTCTGTACCCTCGGCGGCAACATTGAAACCGTGGCAATTGACGGCGATTTCGATGCCTGCCAGGCGCTGGTCAAGCAGGCCTTCGACGACGAAGAGCTGAAGGTGGCGCTGGGTCTGAACTCCGCCAACTCCATCAACATCAGCCGTCTGCTGGCGCAGATCTGCTACTACTTCGAAGCGGTGGCGCAGCTGCCGCAGGACGCGCGTAACCAGCTGGTGATCTCCGTGCCGAGCGGTAACTTCGGCGATCTGACGGCAGGCCTGCTGGCGAAATCCCTGGGACTGCCGGTGAAACGCTTTATCGCCGCCACCAACGCCAATGACACCGTGCCGCGCTTCCTGAAAGACGGGAAGTGGGCGCCGAACGCGACTCAGGCCACGCTCTCCAATGCGATGGATGTGTCTCAGCCGAACAACTGGCCGCGCGTGGAAGAGCTGTTCCGCCGTAAGATCTGGCGCCTGGGTGACCTGGGCTATGCTGCGGTGACGGATGAGACCACCAAATCCACCATGCGCGAGCTGAAGGCGGTGGGGTATACCTCTGAACCGCACGCGGCAATTGCTTACCGCGCGCTGCGCGACCAGCTTAACCCAGGTGAATACGGCCTGTTCCTGGGGACCGCACATCCGGCGAAGTTCAAAGAGAGCGTGGAGGCGATCCTGGGCGAAACGCTGCCGCTGCCGAAAGAACTGGCCGAGCGTGCCGACCTGCCGCTGCTGTCCCATGAGCTGCCGGCGGACTTTGCGGCGCTGCGTAAGCTGATGATGACCCGCGCGTGATTTTTGTCGGGTGCGGCTACGCCTTACCCGACCTACAACTGATGATGACGCGTGCGTGATTGTGTTGCCCGGTGGCGGCTTCGCCTTACCGGGCCTACAAAGACGAACAAATCGTAGGCCGGGTAAGCGAAGCGCCACCCGGCTTTTTTTGTGAAGAAATTAAGGAGAAAAATAGCAGGGAAAAAGCAGAAATTCCCAATAAATGCGGTCACTTAGCGTTTAGGATTGCAGAGAATAACATCCCCCGTTCCCCTCGCGTAATCTCCTTACAACGGCCCACGTTGGGCAACGATAATAAGGAGTCACCGATGTCAAAACTGAAACCTGCGCTGATTGCGCTTTCACTGATGCTGGTCGCTCCCATGGCGGTTCAGGCATCCGAAATCACCCTCGTACCTGCGGTCAAACTGCAGATTGGCGACCGGGATAATAACGGGCACTACTGGGACGGTGGCCGCTGGCGCGACCATGACTGGTGGAAGGCGCATTATGACTGGCGCGATAACCGCTGGCGTCCTCACGATGAGCATCGCGAGCGTGACCATCATCATGACGATCATCTTCCAGGTCCGGACTGGAAACACCACTAATGCAAAACCCCGCCAGCCGGCGGGGTTTGTTTTTACTGCTCGTGGCGCTTAAACACCAGTTCGCCTTTCCCTGACGACGCCTCGTCAAAGAAATAGCCTTCGCTGTTGAAGGCGGTTAGCTGCTCCGGCTTCGTCAGGCGGTTCTGAATGATGTAGCGGCTCATCAGACCGCGCGCTTTCTTGGCGTAGAAGCTGATCACTTTGAACTTGCCGTTTTTCTCGTCGAGGAATACCGGCTTGATGATGTCGGCATCCAGCTTTTTCGGCTTCACCGACTTGTAGTATTCATCGGACGCCAGGTTAATCACCACGTTATCGCCCTGCGCGCGCAGCGCCGCATTCAGCTTATCGGTAATGATATCGCCCCAGAAATGGTACAGATCTTTGCCTTTGGCATTCTCCAGGCGAATCCCCATCTCCAGACGATAAGGCTGCATCAGATCCAGCGGGCGCAGTACGCCGTACAGGCCCGACAGCATGCGCAGATGCTGCTGGGCAAAATCAAAATCGGCTTCGCTAAAATCTTCCGCCTGCAGGCCGGTGTACACGTCGCCTTTAAACGCCAGAATCGCCTGGCGAGCGTTGGCAGGGGTGAAATCCGGGTGCCACTCGTGAAAGCGGGTCGCGTTCAAATCGGCCAGCTTGTCGCTGATGCTCATCAGCGAGGCGATTTGCGGCGCAGAGAGCTTACACGCTTCGCGGATCAGCTGTTGCGAATAGTCCAGCAGTTCAGGCTGGGTATAGCGCTCGGTGGCGAGCGGGCTCTGGTAGTCGAGCGTTTTTGCAGGTGAAATCAGAATCAGCATATCCAGTCCTTGCAGGAAATTTAGAGCGACTTTAGCAAAAAATCGCCCTGAATTGATCGATAGCTGTTATTGCCGCGGCAAATCATCCCACGTGCCGGGGGCAAGCTGCGCCTTGATATCGGGATAGCGGGCGGGATCAAAGACCGGCGGAACGCCGAGTTTGCGCTGGCGCAGATAGTCTCTGGCAATCAGGGTCACCACGGGCGAGAGCAGCAGGATCGCCGTGAGGTTAGTGATTGCCATCAGCGCCATAATGATATCGGCCAGCTGCCAGACCAGCGGCATACTGAGCAGGGAGCCTGCTATCACCATCAGGATAACCCCCAGACGCAGAGTTCCGATCGCGGCGCGGGAGTCGAGTTTCAGGAAAATAAGGTTATTTTCGGCGTAGAGGTAATTCACCACGATTGAGCTGAAGGCAAACAAGATCAGGATGAGCGAGACAAATCCGGCTCCCCAGCCGCCGGTCAGGGTCACCAGCGCCTGCTGGAGAAGCTGTATCCCGACGGTTCCCGACGCGTGGGGTACGGGGCCTGCCAGCAGCAAAATCATGGCGCTGGCGGAACAGATAATAATGGTATCGGTAAAGACGCCAATCATCTGCACAATGCCTTGTGCGGCCGGGTGTGGCGGCCAGGAAGAGGCGGCGGCTGCCGCATTGGGGGTTGACCCCATACCGGCTTCATTGGAGAACATGCCCCGCTGAAAACCCGCCATCAGCGCCTGGCTGAAGGTGTAGCCCAGCGCGCCGGATGCCACTTCGCGCCAGCCAAAGGCGCTTTTGACGATAGTGGCAAGCACGCCCGGCACCTGGTCGAGATGCAGTGCGGCGACGAACAGGCTCGCGGCAACCCAGAGCAGCGCCATAATGGGCACCAGCCACTGCATCAGGCGAGCGATACCCTTGAGACCGAATGAAATGGTAAGCAGAACGATCGAAGCTAAAGCGAGACCCGCGAGCCACTCGGGGCAGGAGAAGGCATAGCGCATGGCATGGGCGACCGAGTTCGCCTGGACGGTATTAAAAATAAGACCGTACGCGAGCAGTAAAAAAAGCGAGAACAGGACGCCCATCCAGCGCATCCCCAGGCCACGCGCCATGTACCAGGCTGGACCACCGCGAAACTGGCCGCGCTTATCTTTCTCTTTGTAGAGTTGCGCAAGCGAACTTTCGGCAAAGGAGGTGGCCATACCGAGAAGTGCCGTCATCCACATCCAGAAGACCGCGCCTGGCCCACCGGCGCTGATGGCCAGTGCTACCCCCGCCAGATTCCCGCTGCCCAGGCGTGCCGCAAGGCTAGTACAGAGCGCCTGAAACGACGTTAATCCGCCCGGCTGGGGCGTGACGCTGTTTTTCAGACTTCTGCCAAACTTGCGAATATAGCGAAACTGGATAAACCCACTGCGTAGCGTAAACCAAATACCTGCTCCCAGAAGCAGGTAAATCATTATCGAACCCCAGAGGACTTCGTTAATAAAGAAAAAGAAATCAGGCATTAACGTCCCTCTTGTTGATGCCAACGTGAATATGTAAGCGCTACCACTGATTGGGCATGCTGTTGCTTAGCAGCCTGTTAATATTCTGAGTTTATCATACTCTGCCTAAGCGCACTGTCTGCGGTTGCGCTACCCCTCCGTCGTGTTATCATCAGGGCAGACCGGTTACATCCCCCTAACAAGTAAACCTGTCATTTTTCCGCTGCAGGCATGCTGTCGGTAGCGTGAATTATCCAGGGCACGTTAAAAGAGAAACACTATCATGACGGATAAATTGACCTCCCTTCGTCAGTTCACCACTGTCGTAGCTGACACCGGAGATATCGCGGCAATGAAGCTGTACCAGCCGCAGGATGCCACAACTAACCCTTCTCTGATCCTTAACGCCGCACAGATCCCTGAGTATCGCAAACTGATTGACGAGGCTGTGACCTGGGCTAAAGCGCAGAGCAACGACCGCGCGCAGCAGGTTGTGGACGCTACTGATAAACTGGCCGTGAACATCGGTCTGGAGATCCTGAAACTGGTTCCGGGCCGTATCTCTACCGAAGTGGACGCGCGTCTCTCCTACGACACCGAAGCGTCTATCGCGAAAGCAAAACGTCTGATCAAACTGTACAACGATGCGGGCATCAGCAACGATCGTATCCTGATCAAACTGGCTTCTACCTGGCAGGGTATCCGCGCGGCAGAGCAGCTGGAAAAAGAGGGTATCAACTGTAACCTGACCCTGCTGTTCTCCTTCGCACAGGCGCGTGCATGTGCAGAAGCTGGCGTATACCTGATTTCTCCGTTCGTGGGCCGTATTCTGGACTGGTACAAAGCCAACACCGATAAGAAAGAGTACGCACCGGCTGAAGATCCAGGCGTGATTTCCGTGACTGAAATCTACGAATACTACAAACAGCATGGCTATGAGACTGTGGTTATGGGCGCAAGCTTCCGTAACGTCGGTGAAATCATCGAGCTGGCTGGCTGTGACCGCCTGACCATTGCGCCAGCGCTGCTGAAAGAGCTGGCAGAAAGCGAAGGCACCCTGGAGCGTAAACTGTCTTACACCGGTGAAGTGAAAGCACGCCCAGAGCGCATCACTGAATCCGAGTTCCTGTGGCAGCACAACCAGGATCCAATGGCGGTAGACAAGCTGGCGGACGGTATCCGTAAGTTTGCTGTTGACCAGGAAAAACTGGAAAAAATGATCGGCGACCTGCTGTAATCATTCCGCGTGACCGGGCTCCCGGTCACGCGACTGCTTTCGTACCCTGTCTGAATTTCCTCTCTGCGTGTATCATTCCCTTTAATCAGTACTCTTTGAATGGAATGGATATGAATACCTTACGCATCGGCTTAGTGTCGATTTCTGACCGCGCCTCCAGCGGTGTTTACCAGGATAAAGGCATCCCCGCTCTGGAAGCGTGGCTGGCCAGTGCACTGACTACCCCGTTTGAGATCCAGACTCGCCTGATTCCCGACGAACAGCCGATTATCGAGCAGACCCTGTGTGAACTGGTGGATGAGATGAGCTGTCACCTGGTGTTAACCACCGGCGGAACCGGGCCCGCGCGCCGTGATGTGACGCCGGACGCGACGTTGGCGATTGCCGATCGTGAAATGCCGGGCTTCGGCGAACAGATGCGCCAGATCAGTCTACACTTTGTCCCGACGGCCATTCTTTCCCGCCAGGTAGGGGTGATCCGCAAGCAGGCGTTGATTCTGAACCTCCCGGGGCAGCCGAAGTCGATCAAAGAGACGCTGGAAGGGCTAAAAGCGGAAGACGGCAGCGTCATCGTTCACGGCATCTTTGCAAGTGTACCGTATTGTATACAGCTGCTTGACGGCCCGTATGTCGAAACCGATGAGAAAGTGGTAGCAGCTTTTCGTCCTAAAAACGCGCGTCGCGAAACAATCTCCTGAAATTAATCAATATGTGACATAAGCTGAAGCGGCGATAGCGTGGTAACGGTTTTACGGTATAGTAATTTTTTCTTTACGATTTCTGTAAAAATAAATCCACAATACACGCATAATGGTTCGCTATGTCACATAACGCCCGACCTCTGAATCGACAGGACTACAAAACCCTCACGCTCGCGGCCTTAGGCGGTGCGCTGGAGTTTTACGACTTCATTATCTTCGTCTTCTTCGCTGCCGTAGTGGGGGAGCTCTTCTTCCCGGCCGATATACCGGAGTGGCTGCGTCAGGTGCAAACCTTCGGCATTTTTGCTGCCGGGTATCTGGCGCGTCCGCTGGGCGGCATTATTATGGCCCACTTTGGCGATCTGGTTGGGCGTAAAAAGATGTTTACCCTCAGCATCCTGCTGATGGCGGTCCCCACGCTGGCCATTGGTCTGCTGCCCACCTATGCCTCGATGGGCATTCTCGCGCCGCTGCTGCTGTTGCTGATGCGCGTGCTTCAGGGCGCGGCGATTGGCGGTGAAGTGCCGGGCGCGTGGGTGTTTGTCGCAGAGCATGTTCCGGCGCGCCGGATTGGTATCGCCTGTGGAACCTTAACCGCGGGGCTGACCATCGGGATCCTGCTCGGCTCGGTGGTCGCCACCATTGTAAATACCAGCATGACGCAGCAGGCCGTACACGACTGGGGCTGGCGTATTCCGTTCCTGCTGGGCGGGGCGTTTGGCCTGGTGGCGATGTACCTGCGCCGCTGGCTGCAGGAGACACCGATTTTCCTGGAGATGCAGCAGCGTAAAGCGCTGGCGCAGGAGCTGCCGGTGAAGGCGGTTGTGGTACGTCATAAAAAGGCGGTGGTGGTGTCGATGCTGCTCACCTGGCTACTCTCGGCCGGGATTGTGGTGGTGATATTGATGTCTCCGGTGTGGCTGCAAAAGCAGTACGGTTTCGCCCCAGCCGTGACGCTACAGGCGAACAGTATCGCGACAATCATGCTCTGCTTTGGCTGCCTGGCCGCCGGGCTGGCGGCAGATCGTTTCGGGGCCAGCGTTACCTTTATTGTCGGCAGCCTGCTACTGGCCGCATCAAGCTGGGCGTTTTACCATCTGGCAGGCAGCCATCCTGAACAGCTGTTCCTGCTGTACGGCGTGGTAGGGCTGTGCGTGGGCGTAGTCGGCGCGGTGCCTTACGTCATGGTGCGCGCGTTCCCGCCGGAGGTTCGCTTCACCGGGATCTCATTTTCCTACAACGTGTCGTATGCCATTTTCGGTGGGCTGACGCCGATTGCGGTGACGGTCCTGATGGGCGTCTCTCCCATGGCTCCGGCCTGGTACGTGCTGGCGCTGTCGGTGATGGGGCTAGTATTGGGATTTTGGCTTCGTCAGGCGGGGGGATGTCGTGCCCGCGAGGCGGACACGACAGAGGGATCAGTGTTTTTCACCAATCGGTAGCACGGTGCGGTCAAACTGCTCGTTCAGCACTTCACCCATTGCCAGGTAGATAGCGCTTGCGCCGCAAACCAGACCAATCCAGCCGGCAACGTGAACGATGCCTTCGTTATCCACCAGGTGACCGATTGCCAGCAGGGCAAACAGCACGGTCAGGCTCAGGAAGACGAACTGCAGCATGCGGTTGCCTTTCAGGGTACCGAAGAACATGAACAGGGTGAAGACGCCCCACAGGCCCAGGTAGACGCCCAGGAAGTGGGCGTTTGCCGCGTCTGCCATGCCCATTTTAGGCAGCAGCAGAATGGCGACCAGGGTCAGCCAAAAAGAACCGTAAGAGGTGAAGGCGGTTAAGCCGAAGGTATTGCCTTTCTTATATTCCAGCAGGCCCGCAAAGATTTGCGCGATACCGCCATAAAAAATGCCCATCGCCAGGATGATGCCATCCATCGGGAACATCCCGATATTGTGCAGGTTCAGCAGAATAGTGGTCATGCCAAAACCCATCAGGCCCAGCGGAGCCGGATTAGCCAACTTAGTGTTGCCCATAAGTCCTCAAAAAAATCATCATTAATATGGTGAAATGGTTAAACCCGCGTCAGTTCTCCCTGACGGGGCGCGGCATCATAATGGGCGCAATCGATGGCGTCTATGATCTCATCAGGGTGAAATTAAAATTTTTTTTATGCTTGCCCCTTGATGGATGCCGTCGCGACCCCATCTTGTAGTCAACCACAGTGTGTGGACCTGAAAAAAATCAAATCTGGGCAGTTGAAAAAGCACGTTCTGCCCTTATTACAGGTACACAACCACATGTTGACTGAATTTTTAGTGGAGACGTTTAGATGGGTAAAATTATTGGTATCGACCTGGGTACTACCAACTCTTGTGTAGCGATTATGGATGGCACTACTGCACGCGTGCTGGAGAACGCCGAGGGCGATCGCACCACGCCTTCTATCATTGCTTATACCCAGGACGGTGAAACTCTGGTTGGTCAGCCGGCTAAACGTCAGGCAGTGACAAACCCGCAAAACACTCTGTTTGCGATTAAACGCCTGATCGGTCGCCGCTTCCAGGACGAAGAAGTTCAGCGTGACGTTTCCATCATGCCTTACAAAATCATCGCGGCAGATAACGGCGATGCATGGCTTGATGTGAAAGGCACCAAAACAGCACCACCGCAGATTTCTGCTGAAGTGCTGAAAAAAATGAAGAAAACCGCGGAAGATTACCTGGGTGAGCCGGTAACTGAAGCTGTTATCACCGTTCCTGCATACTTCAACGATGCTCAGCGTCAGGCAACCAAAGATGCTGGCCGTATCGCAGGTCTGGAAGTAAAACGTATCATCAACGAACCAACCGCGGCTGCTCTGGCTTACGGTCTGGATAAAGAAGTCGGCAACCGTACTATCGCGGTTTACGACCTGGGTGGTGGTACCTTCGATATCTCTATTATCGAAATCGACGAAGTTGACGGCGAAAAAACCTTCGAAGTTCTGGCAACCAACGGTGATACCCACCTGGGTGGTGAAGACTTCGATACCCGTCTGATCAACTACCTCGTTGACGAGTTCAAGAAAGATCAGGGCATTGACCTGCGTAACGATCCGCTGGCTATGCAGCGCCTGAAAGAAGCCGCTGAGAAAGCGAAGATCGAACTGTCTTCCGCTCAGCAGACCGACGTGAACCTGCCGTACATCACTGCAGACGCGACCGGTCCTAAACACATGAACATCAAAGTGACCCGTGCGAAACTGGAAAGCCTGGTAGAAGACCTGGTGAACCGTTCTATCGAGCCGCTGAAAGTTGCTCTGCAGGACGCTGGCCTGTCCGTGTCTGATATCAACGACGTTATCCTCGTTGGTGGCCAGACCCGTATGCCAATGGTGCAGAAGAAAGTGGCTGAGTTCTTTGGTAAAGAGCCACGTAAAGACGTTAACCCGGACGAAGCAGTGGCTATCGGTGCTGCGGTTCAGGGTGGCGTACTGACCGGTGAAGTGAAAGACGTACTGCTGCTGGACGTTACCCCGCTGTCTCTGGGTATCGAAACCATGGGCGGTGTGATGACTGCGCTCATCAACAAAAACACCACCATCCCAACCAAGCACAGCCAGGTGTTCTCTACCGCTGAAGACAACCAGTCTGCGGTAACCATCCATGTGCTGCAGGGTGAGCGTAAGCGTGCGGCGGATAACAAATCTCTGGGTCAGTTCAACCTGGACGGTATTAAGCCGGCACCGCGCGGCATGCCACAGATCGAAGTCACCTTCGACATCGATGCTGACGGTATCCTGCACGTGTCTGCGAAAGACAAAAACAGCGGTAAAGAGCAGAAGATCACCATCAAGGCATCTTCTGGTCTGAACGAAGCGGAAATCGAAAAAATGGTTCGCGATGCCGAAGCTAACGCGGAATCCGACCGTAAGTTCGAAGAGCTGGTTCAGACCCGCAACCAGGGTGACCATCTGCTGCACAGCACCCGTAAGCAGGTTGAAGAAGCAGGCGATAAACTGCCAGCGGAAGACAAGACTGCTATCGAAGCTGCACTGAGTGCGCTGGAATCCTCACTGAAAGGTGAAGATAAAGCGGACATCGAAGCGAAGATGCAGGAACTGGCACAGGCTTCTCAGAAGCTGATGGAAATCGCTCAGCAGCAGCACGCTCAACAGCAGGCGGGCGCTGACGCTTCGGCGAACAATGCGAAAGACGACGACGTTGTCGACGCTGAGTTCGAAGAAGTTAAAGATAAAAAATAATCGCCCTGATGCAGGGTAATTAATCGGCACGGGCGTAGGAGAACTCTCCACGCCCGTGCTCGCATGTTAAGGGGCTTAAAAAAACCAATGGCAAAGCAAGACTATTACGAGATTTTAGGCGTTCCGAAAACTGCGGAAGAGCGTGAAATCAAAAAGGCGTATAAGCGCCTGGCCATGAAATTCCACCCGGACCGTAATCAGGGTGACAAAGAGGCTGAAGCCAAATTTAAAGAGATCAAAGAAGCCTACGAAGTCCTGACCGATGCACAAAAACGTGCAGCTTATGACCAGTACGGTCACGCAGCCTTTGAACAGGGCGGCATGGGCGGCGGTGGATTCGGTGGCGGCGGCTTTGGCGGCGGCGCCGACTTCAGCGATATCTTTGGTGATGTGTTTGGCGACATCTTCGGCGGCGGTCGTGGTCGTCAGCGCGCGGCGCGCGGCGCGGATCTGCGCTACAACATGGATCTGACGCTGGAAGAGGCCGTTCGCGGTGTTACCAAAGAGATCCGTATTCCGACGCTGGAAGAGTGTGACGTCTGCCACGGCAGCGGCGCGAAAGCGGGTACCCAGCCTCAGACCTGTCCAACCTGTCACGGCTCCGGTCAGGTCCAGATGCGTCAGGGCTTCTTCGCGGTACAGCAGGCCTGTCCTCACTGTCACGGTCGCGGTACGCTGATTAAAGATCCGTGCACCAAATGCCACGGCCACGGTCGCGTTGAGAAAACCAAGACCCTGTCCGTTAAAATCCCGGCTGGCGTGGATACGGGCGACCGCATCCGTCTGGCGGGTGAGGGTGAAGCTGGCGAACACGGCGCACCGGCAGGCGATCTGTACGTTCAGGTGCAGGTGAAACAGCACGCTATCTTCGAGCGCGAAGGGAACAACCTGTACTGTGAAGTGCCGATCAACTTCGCGATGGCGGCTCTCGGCGGCGAAATCGAAGTGCCGACGCTGGATGGTCGCGTCAATCTGAAGATCCCGGGCGAGACCCAGACCGGTAAGCTGTTCCGCATGCGCGGGAAAGGCGTTAAATCCGTTCGCGGTGGTGCGCAGGGCGACCTGCTGTGCCGCGTCGTCGTGGAAACGCCGGTTGGCCTGAACGATAAGCAGAAACAGCTGCTGAAAGAGTTGCAGGAAAGCTTTGGTGGTCCGACGGGTGAGAAAAACAGCCCGCGTTCCAAAAGCTTCTTCGATGGCGTCAAAAAATTCTTCGATGATTTGACCCGCTAATCCGTTAGCTGGTTTTCATCTTCAAAAAGCCCGGAAGCGATTCCGGGCTTTTTTTATTTACGGTTATTGCTCGGTAAAAGTGAATCTATACTCAATATTAATCTGTTTTTGCCGAGCTATTTGGCTTGGTATTATGGTTTTATCGAGGTATTGTTGTAAAAGAGAGAACTTAAATGAAATTACTACACCGTTTCTTTAGCAGTGAGGCGTCCGGTGGCGTGCTCCTGATTATTGCCGCAGCGGCCGCGATGGTGCTGGCTAATCTTGGCATCACGCGGGATCTCTATCATGCATTTCTGGAAACGCCCGTTGAGCTGAAGGTCGGGGCGCTGGAAATTAACAAGAACATGCTGCTGTGGATCAACGATGCGCTGATGGCGGTGTTCTTCCTGCTGGTGGGGCTTGAAGTTAAGCGTGAGCTGGTTCTGGGCTCGCTTGCCAGCCGCCAGCGCGCGGCGTTCCCGGTCATTGCCGCGCTCGGTGGGATGGTGGTGCCGGCGCTGCTCTTCCTGGCGTTCACCTGGCAGGATCCGGTTGCACGTCACGGCTGGGCGATCCCGGCCGCGACGGATATTGCCTTTGCGCTCGGGGTGCTGGCCTTGCTGGGAAGCCGCGTGCCGGTTGCGCTGAAAATCTTCCTGATGGCGCTGGCGATCATCGATGATCTTGGCGCCATTGTGATTATCGCGCTGTTCTACACCAGCGATCTGTCGATCCTGTCTCTGAGCGTGGCCGCAGGCGCGATTGCGGTGCTGGCGCTGCTGAACATCTTTAATGTGCGCCGCATCGGTATCTACATCCTCGTGGGGATGGTGCTGTGGACGGCGGTGCTGAAATCCGGCGTGCACGCCACGCTGGCTGGGGTGATCGTCGGCTTCTTCGTACCGCTTAAGCCGCAGGACGGCAAGTCGCCGGCCAAACAGCTGGAGCATGTGCTGCACCCGTGGGTCGCCTTTATGATCCTGCCCCTGTTTGCGTTTGCTAACGCCGGGGTTTCGCTGGGCGGCGTGACGCTGGACGGGCTGACGTCCGTGCTGCCGCTGGGCATTATTGCCGGTCTGTTTATCGGTAAGCCGCTGGGTATTAGCCTCTTTTGCTGGCTGGCGACGAAACTGAAGCTGGCGTCATTGCCGCACGGCACCACGTTTAAGCAGATTATGGCCGTCGGCGTGCTGTGTGGAATAGGATTTACGATGTCGATCTTTATCTCGACGCTGGCATTTGGCGCGCATGCGCCTGAGCTGATCGTCTGGGCGAAACTCGGCATTCTCATCGGGTCATTACTGGCCGCCGTAATTGGTTATACCTTGTTGAAGGTGAAATTGTCCGGACAGGCCGTCCAGGCATAACGGAACACCGGGAGGAGGCGATCCTTCTCCCGAAACACACTCAAGGAGCGAAGACGCGATGTCTCATTTGAATTACAACCATCTTTACTACTTCTGGCACGTCTACAGACAGGGCTCGGTGGTCGGGGCTGCAGAGGCGCTCTACCTGACGCCGCAAACCATCACCGGGCAAATCAAGGCGCTGGAAGAACGTTTGCAGGGCAAGCTGTTCAAGCGTAAGGGGCGCGGGATTGAACCCAGCGAGCTGGGTGAGTTGGTTTTCCGCTACGCGGACAAAATGTTTACCCTTAGCCAGGAGATGCTGGATATCGTCAACTACCGCAAAGAGTCGAACCTGCTCTTTGATGTTGGCGTGGCGGATGCGCTGTCCAAACGGCTGGTGAGCGGCGTGCTGGATGCGGCGGTGGTTGAAGATGAACAAATTCATCTTCGCTGCTTTGAATCCACCCACGAGATGCTGCTGGAACAGCTGAGCCAGCACAAACTGGATATGATTATCTCGGATTGTCCGATCGACTCGACGCAGCAGGAAGGGCTGTTCTCGGTGAAAATTGGGGAATGCGGCGTGAGCTTCTGGTGCATTAATCCGCCGCCGGAGAAACCCTTCCCGGCCTGCCTGGAAGAGCGTCGACTGCTGGTGCCGGGAAGGCGTTCCATGCTGGGGCGCAAGCTCCTGAACTGGTTTAACTCGCAGGGGCTGAACGTGGAAATCCTCGGCGAATTTGACGATGCGGCGCTGATGAAAGCCTTTGGTGAAGCGCACAACGCCATCTTCGTTGCGCCAACGCTCTACGCGCACGATCTCTATTCGGACGACAAGATTACGGAGATAGGCAGAGTGGATAACGTGATGGAGGAGTATCACGCCATCTTTGCTGAAAGGATGATTCAGCATCCGGCGGTACAGCGAATCTGTAACCGTGACTACTCGGCGCTGTTTACGCCACCGGCAATCTGAAGATATAAAAAAACCCGCGTTAAGCGGGTTCTTTTAAAACAAGCAACAACAAGCGGCCATTAAGCCAGTTTGTTGATCTGCGCGGTCAGGTTTGCTTTATGACGCGCTGCTTTGTTTTTGTGGATCAGACCTTTAGCAGCCTGACGATCCACGATGGGTTGCATTTCGTTAAATGCGTTCTGCGCAGCAGCTTTGTCGCCAGCTTCGATAGCTGCGTATACTTTCTTGATGAAAGTACGCATCATAGAGCGACGGCTTGCATTGTGCTTACGAGCCTTTTCAGACTGAATAGCACGTTTCTTAGCTGATTTGATATTAGCCAAGGTCCAACTCCCAAATATGATCTATGTGGACAATTCAAAGGCCGAGGAATATGCCCTCTATACCTTCTTTTGTCAATGGATTTGTGCAAATAAGCGCCGTTAATGTGGCGACGCTACGTTACGTAGTGATGGCGCAGGATTCTACCAGCTTGTTGTCCGTGAATACAGCTTTTCGGCATAAAAATCGCAGTTCGCGAGCAGATTTTTTCGCTGCGAAAGGTCAGCCTGATGAAATCATTACGGCTTTCTGTTTTGCACGAACAATCGCCGGTTAACCTTAACCGCTGTACAAGGTATACTTTGGCGATTTTCACTGTTTTGAGCCAGACATGAAGCTGATACGCGGCATACATAATCTCAGCAGAGCCCCGCACGGGTGCGTGCTGACCATTGGTAATTTCGACGGCGTGCATCGTGGTCATCAGGCGCTGTTGCAGGGATTGCGTAAAGAAGGGGAGGCTCGCGGCCTGCCCGTTGTAGTGATGATTTTCGAACCGCAGCCGCTGGAGCTGTTCGCGGGCGACAAATCTCCCGCCCGTCTTACACGCCTGCGCGAGAAGTTGCGCTATCTGGCTCAGTCCGGCGTGGACTATGTATTGTGCGTACGTTTCGATCGCCGCTTTGCCGCGCTGACAGCACAAAATTTCGTCAGCGACCTGCTGGTGAAGCGTCTTGGCGTGCAGTTTCTTGCCGTGGGCGATGATTTCCGCTTTGGCGCTGGTCGTCAGGGTGATTTCTTGCTATTACAGAAGGCTGGTCTGGAGTACGGTTTTGACGTCACCAGCGCGATGACCTTCTGTGAAGGCGGCGTGCGCGTCAGCAGCACGGCAGTGCGGCAGGCGCTGGCCAACGATGAACTGGATACGGCAGAAAACCTGCTGGGACATCCGTTCACCATCTCTGGTCGCGTGGTCCATGGCGATGCGCTGGGCCGCACGATAGGTTTCCCGACGGCGAATATACCGCTGCGTCGTCAGGTTTCCCCGGTTAAAGGGGTCTATGCGGTAGAAGTGGCAGGACTGGGCGATAAGCCGTTCTACGGCGTCGCCAACATTGGCACGCGTCCGACCGTCGCCGGTGTGCGTCAACAGTTAGAAGTGCACCTGCTGGACGTTGTAATGGACCTGTATGGTCGCCATATAGATGTGATACTGCGTAAAAAAATACGCAACGAGCAGCGATTTGGTTCGCTGGATGAACTCAAAGCGCAAATTGCGCGAGATGAATTAACAGCCCGCGAGTTTTTTGGGCTTTGAACCCGGCTTAACTGCCTACGTGATAAATACGGAACCGAGAATCTGATGAGTGACTATAAATCAACCCTGAATTTGCCGGAAACAGGGTTCCCGATGCGCGGCGATCTCGCCAAGCGTGAACCGGGAATGCTGGCGCGTTGGACCGATGATGACCTGTACGGCATCATTCGTGCAGCCAAAAAAGGCAAAAAAACCTTCATTCTGCATGATGGCCCTCCCTATGCGAATGGCAGCATTCATATTGGTCACTCTGTAAACAAGATTCTGAAAGACATTATCGTGAAGTCCAAAGGACTCGCGGGATATGACTCGCCTTACGTTCCGGGCTGGGACTGCCACGGCCTGCCAATCGAGCTGAAAGTTGAGCAGGAATTTGGCAAGCCTGGTGAGAAATTCACCGCCGCCGAGTTCCGTGCGAAGTGCCGCGAATACGCAGCCACCCAGGTTGACGGTCAGCGCGCTGACTTCATTCGTCTGGGCGTACTGGGCGACTGGTCGCATCCGTACCTGACCATGGACTTCAAAACCGAAGCCAACATCATCCGTGCGCTGGGCAAAATTATCGGTAACGGCCACCTGCACAAAGGCGCGAAGCCGGTGCACTGGTGCGTGGACTGCCGTTCTGCGCTGGCAGAAGCGGAAGTGGAGTATTACGACAAAACCTCTCCATCTATCGACGTGGCGTTCCACGCCGTCGATCAGGATGCGGTGAAAGCCAAATTTGGCGTGTCGTCCGTTAACGGCCCGATCTCGCTGGTGATCTGGACCACCACCCCGTGGACCCTGCCAGCCAACCGCGCGATCTCCCTATCCGGTGAGTTCGAATACGCGCTGGTGCAGATTGACGGCCAGGCGGTTATCCTGGCGAAAGATCTGGTTGAAAGCGTGCTGAAGCGCGCGAATATCGCCGACTACACCGTGCTGGGCACAGTAAAAGGCGACGCGCTTGAGCTGATGCGCTTCAAACAC
This sequence comes from Enterobacter cloacae complex sp. IR5422, assembly GCF_049238165.1. NCBI lineage: Bacteria > Pseudomonadati > Pseudomonadota > Gammaproteobacteria > Enterobacterales > Enterobacteriaceae > Enterobacter > Enterobacter cloacae complex sp. IR5422. Next base: position 125,571 of record NZ_JBMKHT010000001.1, read on the forward strand.
CCGTTCCTGGACTTCGACGTTCCGGCGATCCTGGGCGACCACGTAACGCTGGACGCGGGTACCGGTGCGGTACATACCGCCGGTGGCCACGGTCCTGACGACTACAACATCAGCCTGAAGTACGGTCTGGAAATCGCTAACCCGGTGGGGCCGGACGGCTCCTACCTGCCTGGCACCTACCCGGCGCTGGACGGCATCAACGTCTTCAAAGCGAACGACATTATTGTCGACATGCTGCGCACCAGCGGCGCGCTGCTGCACGTTGAAAAAATGCAGCATAGCTATCCGTGCTGCTGGCGTCACAAGACGCCAATCATCTTCCGTGCGACCCCGCAGTGGTTCGTCAGCATGGATCAGAAGGGCCTGCGCGAGCAGTCTCTGAAAGAGATCAAAGGCGTGCAGTGGATCCCGGACTGGGGCCAGGCGCGTATCGAATCCATGGTGGCTAACCGTCCTGACTGGTGTATCTCCCGTCAGCGTACCTGGGGCGTGCCGATGTCGCTGTTCGTGCATAAAGAGACGCAGGAGCTGCACCCGAACACCCTCGAACTGATGGAAGAAGTGGCGAAGCGCGTCGAAGTTGACGGCATTCAGGCGTGGTGGGATCTCGACGCCCGTGACATCCTGGGCGCTGATGCGGACAGCTACGAGAAAGTGCCGGATACCCTGGACGTATGGTTCGATTCCGGGTCTACCCACTCCTCCGTGGTTGACGTGCGTCCGGAATTTGCCGGTCACGCTGCCGATATGTATCTGGAAGGGTCTGACCAACACCGCGGCTGGTTCATGTCATCTCTGATGATCTCCACCGCCATGAAGGGTAAAGCGCCTTACCGTCAGGTACTGACTCACGGTTTCACCGTGGATGGTCAGGGCCGTAAGATGTCCAAATCTATCGGTAATACCGTTTCTCCGCAGGACGTGATGAACAAGCTGGGCGCAGACATTCTGCGTCTGTGGGTGGCGTCGACCGACTACACCGGCGAAATGGCGGTGTCTGACGAGATCCTGAAACGCGCTGCCGACAGCTATCGCCGTATCCGTAACACCGCGCGCTTCCTGCTGGCGAACCTGAACGGGTTTGATCCGGCAAAAGACATGGTGAAACCGGAAGAGATGGTGGTGCTGGACCGCTGGGCGGTAGGCTGCGCGAAAGCGGCGCAGGAAGATATCCTGAAGGCCTATGAGTCTTATGACTTCCACGAAGTGGTGCAGCGCCTGATGCGCTTCTGTTCCATTGAGATGGGCTCGTTCTACCTCGACATCATCAAAGACCGCCAGTACACCGCGAAAGCGGACAGCGTGGCGCGTCGTAGCTGCCAGACCGCGCTGTTCCATATCGCAGAAGCGCTGGTACGCTGGATGGCGCCGATCATGTCCTTCACCGCGGATGAAATCTGGGGTTACCTGCCGGGCGATCGTGAGAAGTATGTCTTCACCGGCGAATGGTACGAAGGTCTGTTCGATCTCTCCAGCACCGAAGCGATGAACGATGCCTTCTGGGACGAGCTGCTGAAAGTGCGTGGCGAAGTGAACAAGGTTATCGAGCAGGCGCGTGCTGACAAGAAAGTCGGCGGCTCTCTGGAAGCTGCAGTGACCCTGTACGCGGAGCCAGAGCTGGCGGCGAAGCTGACGGCGCTGGGCGATGAATTACGATTTGTCCTGTTGACCTCCGGTGCGAAAGTTGCGGATTATGCCGAGGCTTCTGCTGATGCTCAGCAGAGCGAACTGCTCAAAGGACTGAAAGTCGCGCTGAGCAAAGCCGACGGTGAGAAATGCCCGCGCTGCTGGCATTACACTACCGATATCGGCCAGGTGGCGGAACACGCAGACATCTGCGGACGCTGTGTAAGCAACGTCGCCGGTGACGGCGAAAAACGTAAGTTTGCCTGATGAGTAAAACTCTCTGTTCAACAGGACTGCGCTGGCTGTGGCTGGTTGTGGTGGTGTTGATTATCGATCTGGGCAGCAAGTTCCTGATCCTCCAGAATTTCGCTCTGGGGGAGACGGTGCCGCTGTTCCCGTCGCTTAACCTGCACTACGCGCGCAACTACGGTGCGGCGTTCAGTTTCCTTGCCGACAGCGGTGGCTGGCAGCGCTGGTTCTTTGCGGGTATCGCTCTCGGTATCTGCGTGATCCTGGCGGTGCTGATGTACCGCTCGAAGGCAACGCAAAAGCTGAATAACATCGCCTACGCGCTGATCATTGGCGGCGCGCTGGGCAACCTGTTTGATCGCCTGTGGCACGGCTTTGTGGTCGATATGATCGACTTCTACGTCGGCGACTGGCACTTCGCGACCTTTAACCTCGCCGATAGCGCCATTTGCATCGGTGCGGCGTTAATCGTGCTGGAAGGCTTCTTGCCGAAACCGGCCGCGAAAGAGCAGGCGTAAGCATCAATGCCGGGTGGCGCTACGCTTACCCGGCCTACCGAATTTGTGGCTTCCCGTAGGCCCGGTAAGCGTAGCGCCACCGGGCAACAGGTGACCCAAAACAAGCGAGCAATTTGCATGTCTAAATCCGTACAGAGCAACAGCGCGGTTCTCGTTCACTTTACGCTGAAGCTGGATGACGGCTCCACGGCCGAATCCACCCGCAACAACGGCAAACCGGCCCTGTTTCGTCTTGGTGATACCTCCCTGTCTGAAGGCCTTGAACAGCAGCTTCTGGGTCTGAAAGAGGGTGAGAAAAAAGCCTTTTCGCTGGAGCCGGATGCCGCGTTTGGTGTCCCGAGCCCGGATCTGATCCAGTACTTCTCCCGTCGTGAGTTTATGGACGCGGGTGAACCGGAGATCGGGGCAATTATGCTCTTTACCGCTATGGACGGCAGCGAAATGCCTGGCGTGATCCGCGAAATCAACGGCGACTCGATTACCGTTGACTTCAACCATCCGCTTGCCGGGCGTACCGTTCATTTTGATATTGAAGTGCTGGAAATCGATCCGGCACTGGAGGCCTGAGATGCAGATCCTGTTGGCTAACCCGCGCGGCTTTTGCGCCGGTGTAGACCGCGCTATCAGCATTGTTGAAAACGCGCTGGAAATTTACGGCGCGCCGATTTATGTGCGTCACGAAGTGGTGCATAACCGCTACGTGGTCGACAGCCTGCGCGATCGCGGTGCCATCTTTATCGAGCAGATCAGCGAAGTGCCTGACGGTGCGATCCTGATTTTCTCCGCGCACGGCGTCTCTCAGGCGGTCCGTAACGAAGCGAAAAGTCGCGATCTGACCGTCTTCGATGCCACCTGTCCATTAGTGACAAAAGTGCATATGGAAGTGGCGCGCGCCAGCCGCCGTGGTGAAGAGTCGATCCTGATTGGCCATGCCGGCCACCCGGAAGTTGAAGGCACCATGGGCCAGTACAGCAACCCGGAAGGGGGAATGTACCTGGTGGAGTCGCCGGAAGATGTCCTGACGCTGAACGTGAAAAACGAAGCGCGCCTGTCGTTTATGACCCAGACGACGCTCTCTGTCGACGATACCTCAGACGTGATTGACGCCCTGCGTCAGCGCTTCCCGAAAATCGTCGGGCCGCGCAAGGATGACATTTGCTACGCCACCACCAATCGTCAGGAAGCGGTGCGCGCGCTGGCTGAACAGGCGGACGTGGTGCTGGTGGTCGGCTCTAAGAACTCCTCCAACTCTAACCGTCTGGCTGAACTGGCACAGCGAATGGGGAAGGCGGCGTTCCTGATCGACGATGCCACGGATATTCAGGAAGCGTGGGTTAAAGACGCGGCCTGCGTTGGCGTGACGGCCGGGGCGTCCGCGCCGGATATTCTGGTACAAAACGTCATTTCCCGCCTGCAGGAGCTGGGCGGCGGCGAAGCGGTGCCGCTGGAAGGACGTGAAGAGAACATTGTTTTCGAAGTACCGAAAGAACTGAGAATCGACGCCCGCGAAGTCGAATAGTCCCTTTTCTGATGAAAGGCCAGCACCTCCTGTGCTGGCCTTTTTTTTACCCGTTACTTTATCGTGACGACAAAATCATGTCTTTTACTGATATTTAAGTCGGTTTCACGTTAAATTCTAATTATTGGTGTTTTCAGTTGGCAGTGCTCAGAAAGGCTGGTTAATCTGAAAACGGTTTACATCATTTTAACGTAAGAGAATAACTATGCATGATGCACAGATCCGTGTCGCCATTGCGGGCGCGGGTGGACGTATGGGCCGTCAGCTGATTCAGGCGGCACTTCAGATGGATGGCGTAGCACTTGGCGCGGCGCTGGAGCGTGACGGTTCATCACTTCTGGGGACCGATGCTGGTGAGCTGGCGGGCGCGGGAAAGACCGGCGTCACCGTACAAAGCAGCCTGGAGGCGGTTAAAGAGGACTTCGATGTCTTCATCGATTTTACCCGCCCGGAAGGGACGCTCGCGCATCTGGCATTTTGCCGCCAGCACGGCAAGGGGATGGTGATCGGCACCACCGGTTTTGACGATGCGGGCAAGCAGGCTATCCAGGATGCATCCAAAGAGATTGCGATTGTCTTCGCCGCAAACTTTAGCGTGGGGGTTAATGTCATGCTGAAGCTGCTGGAGAAGGCCGCGAAGGTGATGGGCAACTACACCGATATTGAGATTGTTGAAGCTCACCACCGCTATAAGGTTGATGCGCCATCCGGCACGGCGCTGGCGATGGGCGAAGCGATTGCTCATGCACTTGATAAAGATTTAAAAGACTGTGCGGTCTATGCCCGCGAAGGCCACACCGGGGAACGCGTGCCAGGCACCATTGGTTTCGCAACCGTCCGGGCGGGTGACATCGTCGGCGAACATACCGCGATGTTCGCCGATATTGGCGAGCGCGTCGAAATTACACATAAAGCGTCTAGCCGAATGACGTTTGCCAATGGTGCCGTTCGGTCCGCTTTGTGGCTGAAAGAGAAAAAAAATGGTCTTTTTGATATGAGAGATGTGCTGGATCTCAACAATTTGTAAGCATTATTACCCATCGTGATGTGGTTATTGCAGTCGTAATTATTTGATTGCATAGGGCAATAATTTATTGCCCTTTTATTTTATATGTTTCGTGATTATTTTGTGCATTTAGCCTTGAAAGTATAGCTATTCCTCTTGATTCTCGTTATAGAAATGTAAATTTTGACCATTTGGTCCACTTTTTGATGCTGCGTCCACTCATTTTTCATTAAACCCGGCGCGCAAGCGTTTTCCGCAGTGATTTACCTGATCTTTTTGTCGCTTAAGCTTCACTCGCCTCGCCAGATACGCAAAAGACTAAACAAAATATCGGTTTTAAGTTGACTTTTACCCACCAAATCTCCAGAATGCCGCCGTTTGCCAAAAATCCGCTGGCAACACATTTGCATTGATCCATGACATGGTTATGAATTAATATGCAAATAAAGTGAGTGAATATTCTCTGGAGGGTGTTTTGATTAAGTCAGCGCTATTGGTTCTGGAAGACGGAACCCAGTTTATCGGTCGGGCCATAGGGGCAACGGGTTCGGCGGTTGGGGAAGTCGTTTTCAATACTTCAATGACCGGTTATCAAGAAATCCTCACTGATCCTTCCTATTCTCGCCAAATCGTTACTCTTACTTATCCTCATATCGGCAATGTCGGCACCAATGCGGCTGACGAAGAATCCTCTCAGGTACATGCGCAAGGCCTTGTCATTCGTGACCTGCCGCTGATTGCCAGCAACTTCCGCAACACTGAAGATCTCTCTTCTTACCTGAAGCGCCATAACATCGTGGCGATTGCCGATATCGATACCCGTAAGTTAACGCGTCTGCTGCGCGAGAAGGGTGCACAGAACGGCTGCATCATCGCAGGTGATAACCTCGATGCGACGCTGGCGCTGGAAAAAGCGAAAGCTTTCCCGGGCCTGAACGGCATGGACCTGGCGAAAGAAGTGACTACCGCTGAAGCCTACAGCTGGACTCAGGGTAGCTGGACGCTGGAAGGCGACCTGCCGGAAGCGAAAAAAGAGAGCGAGCTGCCGTTCCACGTGGTGGCCTACGATTTTGGCGCCAAGCGCAACATCCTGCGCATGCTGGTTGACCGCGGCTGCCGCCTGACGGTGGTGCCTGCACAAACGTCTGCCGAAGACGTGTTGAAGATGAATCCGGACGGTATTTTCCTGTCCAACGGTCCTGGCGACCCGGCGCCGTGCGATTACGCCATCGCCGCCATTAAGTCCTTCCTGGAAACCGATATCCCGGTATTCGGCATCTGCCTCGGCCATCAGCTGCTGGCGCTGGCGAGCGGTGCGAACACCGTTAAGATGAAGTTCGGCCACCACGGTGGTAACCACCCGGTGAAAGACATCGATAACAACACGGTGATGATCACCGCGCAGAACCACGGCTTTGCCGTCGATGAAGCCTCAATGCCGGCTAACCTGCGCGTGACCCATAAGTCGCTGTTCGATGGCACCCTGCAGGGGATTCATCGCACCGATAAGCCAGCGTTCAGCTTCCAGGGCCACCCGGAAGCGAGCCCGGGCCCACACGACGCCGCACCGCTGTTCGATCACTTCATCGAACTCATCGAGCAATACCGTAAGACCGCTAAATAATCAGGAGCCGAGAAGACAATGCCAAAACGTACAGACATAAAAAGCATCCTGATCCTTGGCGCTGGCCCGATCGTTATCGGCCAGGCCTGCGAATTCGACTACTCCGGCGCGCAGGCGTGTAAAGCCCTGCGTGAAGAGGGTTACCGCGTTATCCTGGTGAACTCTAACCCGGCGACCATCATGACCGACCCGGAAATGGCTGATGCAACCTACATTGAGCCGATTCACTGGGAAGTGGTGCGTAAAATCATCGAAAAAGAGCGTCCGGACGCGGTGCTGCCAACCATGGGCGGCCAGACGGCGTTGAACTGCGCGCTGGAGCTGGAGCGTCAGGGCGTGCTGGCCGAGTTCGGCGTGACCATGATTGGCGCGACCGCCGACGCGATTGATAAAGCCGAAGACCGTCGCCGCTTCGACGTGGCGATGAAGAAAATCGGCCTCGACACCGCGCGCTCCGGTATCGCACACAACATGGAAGAAGCGCTGGCCGTTGCGGCTGAAGTGGGCTATCCGTGCATCATCCGTCCATCGTTCACCATGGGCGGCACCGGCGGCGGTATTGCCTACAACCGCGAAGAGTTCGAAGAAATTTGCGAACGCGGTCTGGATCTTTCCCCAACCAAAGAGCTGCTGATTGATGAATCGCTGATTGGCTGGAAAGAGTACGAGATGGAAGTGGTGCGTGATAAAAACGACAACTGCATCATCGTCTGCTCCATCGAAAACTTCGATGCGATGGGTATCCACACCGGCGACTCCATCACCGTTGCGCCAGCCCAGACGCTGACCGACAAAGAGTACCAAATCATGCGTAACGCCTCGATGGCGGTACTGCGTGAAATCGGTGTGGAAACCGGCGGTTCTAACGTACAGTTCTCCGTAAACCCGAAAACCGGCCGTCTGATTGTTATCGAAATGAACCCGCGCGTGTCCCGTTCCTCCGCGCTGGCCTCTAAAGCGACCGGCTTCCCGATTGCGAAAGTGGCGGCGAAACTGGCGGTGGGTTATACCCTCGATGAGCTGATGAACGACATCACCGGTGGCCGCACCCCTGCGTCCTTCGAGCCGTCCATCGACTACGTTGTGACCAAAATTCCGCGCTTCAACTTCGAGAAATTTGCCGGCGCCAACGACCGTCTGACCACCCAGATGAAATCCGTCGGTGAAGTGATGGCGATTGGCCGCACGCAGCAGGAATCCCTGCAGAAAGCGCTGCGTGGCCTCGAAGTGGGCGCGACCGGCTTTGACCCGAAAGTGAGCCTGGACGACCCTGAAGCGCTGACCAAAATCCGCCGCGAGCTGAAAGACGCGGGTGCGGAGCGCATCTGGTACATCGCCGATGCCTTCCGTGCCGGCCTGTCCGTCGACGGCGTGTTCAACCTGACCAACATCGACCGCTGGTTCCTGGTACAGATTGAAGAGCTGGTGCGTCTGGAAGAGAAAGTGGCAGAGCTGGGCATCAACGGCCTGGACGCAGACTTCCTGCGCATGCTGAAGCGTAAAGGCTTCGCCGATGCGCGCTTGGCTAAACTGGCGGGCGTGCGCGAAGCGGAGATCCGCAAGCTGCGCGACCAGTACGACCTGCACCCGGTTTACAAGCGCGTCGACACCTGTGCGGCAGAGTTTTCTACCGACACCGCGTACATGTACTCCACCTATGAAGACGAGTGCGAAGCAAATCCGTCAGTTGACCGCGACAAGATTATGGTGCTGGGCGGCGGTCCAAACCGTATCGGCCAGGGCATCGAGTTCGACTACTGCTGCGTACACGCCTCGCTGGCGCTGCGTGAAGACGGTTACGAGACCATCATGGTCAACTGTAACCCGGAAACCGTCTCCACCGACTACGACACCTCTGACCGCCTCTACTTCGAGCCGGTGACGCTGGAAGACGTGCTGGAAATCGTGCGCATCGAGAAGCCAAAAGGCGTTATCGTGCAGTACGGTGGCCAGACTCCGCTGAAGCTGGCGCGCGCGCTGGAAGCGGCAGGCGTGCCGGTTATCGGTACCAGCCCGGATGCGATTGACCGCGCGGAAGACCGTGAACGTTTCCAGCAGGCGGTTGACCGTCTGAAGCTGAAACAGCCGGCGAACGCCACGGTGACGGCCATCGAACAGGCCGTAGAGAAGGCGAAAGAGATTGGCTACCCGCTGGTGGTGCGTCCTTCCTACGTCCTGGGCGGCCGCGCGATGGAAATCGTCTACGACGAAGCCGACCTGCGCCGCTACTTCCAGACGGCGGTGAGCGTCTCCAACGATGCGCCAGTGCTGCTCGACCGCTTCCTTGACGACGCGGTGGAAGTGGACGTTGACGCCATCTGCGACGGCGAAATGGTGCTGATTGGCGGCATCATGGAGCATATCGAGCAGGCGGGCGTACACTCCGGCGACTCCGCCTGTTCTCTGCCAGCGTACACCCTGAGCCAGGAAATTCAGGACGTGATGCGCCAGCAGGTACAGAAGCTGGCCTTCGAGCTGCAGGTTCGCGGCCTGATGAACGTCCAGTTCGCGGTGAAAGATAACGAAGTCTACCTGATTGAAGTCAACCCGCGTGCGGCACGTACCGTACCGTTCGTCTCTAAAGCCACCGGTATTCCGCTGGCGAAAGTGGCGGCGCGCGTGATGGCAGGCCAGACGCTGGCACAGCAGGGCGTGACCAAAGAGATCATTCCACCGTACTACTCGGTGAAAGAAGTGGTGCTGCCGTTCAACAAATTCCCGGGCGTTGACCCGCTGTTAGGGCCAGAAATGCGCTCCACCGGGGAAGTGATGGGCGTGGGTCGCACCTTCGCAGAAGCGTTTGCCAAGGCGCAGCTGGGCAGCAGCTCTACCATGAGAAAATCGGGCCGTGCGCTGCTCTCCGTTCGCGAAGGCGATAAAGAGCGCGTGGTTGACCTTGCGGCCAAGCTGCTGAAGCAGGGCTTTGAGCTGGACGCGACCCACGGTACGGCAATTGTGCTGGGCGAAGCGGGTATCAACCCGCGTCTGGTGAACAAGGTGCATGAAGGTCGTCCGCACATTCAGGATCGTATCAAGAATGGCGAATACACCTACATCATCAACACCACCGCAGGCCGCCAGGCGATTGAAGACTCCAAGCTGATTCGCCGCAGCGCGCTGCAGTACAAAGTGCACTACGACACCACCCTGAACGGCGGTTTCGCAACGGCCATGGCGCTGAATGCGGATGCTACCGAGAAGGTGATTTCGGTTCAGGAAATGCACGCGCAGATTAGCAAGTAATCTGTGTAGGCCCGGCAAGCGGTAGCGCCGCCGGGCAAATGGCGGGTGGCGCTTCGCTTACCCGCCCTACTTTTTTCTTTATCTATCTTCAGAACCTTCTGGTTTTTCATCCTCTTTCAGTCAGTTAGCCTAAAATTGTTAGGTCGATAACGAAATTCAACTGAGAGCAGGGGAAAACACCATGCAAAATAAATTACTGATCGCCACCCTTCTTGCCGCTACTGCAACGTTTACCGTCGCGGGCTGTTCCTCTAACCAGGCAGTGAAAACCACCGATGGCAAAACCATTGTCACCGACGGAAAACCACAGGTCGATGACGATACCGGTCTGGTGTCGTATAAAAATGCGGAAACGGGTCAGACCGAGCAGATCAACCGCGATCAGGTGAAATCAATGGGCGAGCTGGATAACTAATAAAAAAAGCCGTGGCGTTTGCCACGGCTTTTAGTCTTTCAGGAACGATTACCAGCGGTGGTTCAGCAGGATATGACCGCCATAAGCAGCATAGCTGTTCTCACCCCACTCGCCGCTGGCGCGCAGGGAGAGCGTCGTGGTTTCGTTCAGGTTGCCGGTGACGCCCAGCTCTAACTGACCACGATCTTCCGGCGTATCGTTGCTGACGGTCTCGCCGTTAAACGCCAGATCGTTCTGACCTGCGCCTTTCAGCCAGTTCACGGCAACGTACGGCTGCCAGGCTTTCACGTCTTTCTGTTCGAAGTAGCTTGATTTGACGCCCAGACGACCAAACAGACCGTCGTTGTCCAGCGTGGTAATCCGCACGCCGTCGCGATCGGTATGGTTTTCCTGATCCAGATAGCTGTAGATAACCTGCGCCTGAGGTTCGATTTTCCAGGTGCGCTCATTTTCTGAATCAATCACCCATGCATGGCCCACTTCGACGGATGCCGCGAAGCCTTCACTGTTGTAATCTTCATCATTACGGTTGCTGGTTACTTTATTGTTGTACCAGCTATAGGCGGCCCAGGTATCAACGTAGCTGCCCAGACGCAGCTTCTGATCTTCCTGCCAGGTTGCATACAGGCCGACGTTAAAGCCATCCACTTTGCCCTGCGCATCACGTACGTTGTGTTTTGCATCAGAGTGGGTCTTCGCCTGGCCTGCCCCGAACATGCCACCCGCACGCAGGATGCCGTTGTCCATTGGCTTACTCATGAAGTCGCTGCCTACCTGAAGGACAGTGGTGGTGGTGTCATAGCTGACTTTGTCACCGCCCGCATTGTTTTCATGGTAGCGACCTTTGACGTACATCCAGGTGTTGAGATCTTCCTCGTTACGGAAGGTGATCTGATCGCGATCGTCACGCTTGTGCAGGAACATGCTCTGCGCGGCAAGATAGTTACCTAAGTAAGCGCCGACCTCAGGAGCCATGACTTCGGGACCGCTATTGCTGCCGTTATCGGTGTTACCACCGTTGTCAGTGTTACTGCCGTTTTCGGTGTTACTGCCGTTGTCGGTATTACCGCCATTGTCGGTGTTACTGCCGTTGTCGGTATTACCACCGTTGTCGGTATTACCACCGTTGTCGGTATTATTGCCGTTGTCGGTATCGGTATCGTCTGCCGGAATGTCTGATGGCGTTGCCTTCGATTCCAGATACCAGTTTCCGTCGCCGTGCTGATAAAGATTATACTCATACGCACCCGCAACAACCGGTTTTGCCAGGGTGAGCTGAGCTTCTGAACTGCCGCCAACTCTGACAATTTCCATCCCGTTTACGGTTTGCGCGCCCAGCCCCCCCATGTTGCTGACGCTGACCCCGGATTGGCCAAAGCTGCTCCCGGTGATGGTGAGATGGTCGGTTGGTGCATTATCCTCACCGAGCGTACTGTTTAACACGATCTGGCTGCCCGCGGAGCCGGTATAGTCGCCGTTAATGGTGAAATTGTTGCCAACGCTGTTATTGGCGGCGCTGAGCAACAGTTTGCCGCCATTAGCCACGTTGCCGTTGATAGTATCAACGCCGGCAGCGCTGAGCGTGGCGTTACCCTGGACTGCATTCCATGCCGCCAGCGTACCGCCGTTAAGAATGGCAATGTTATTGTTCACTTCACCTGCGGTTGCAAAGGTCGCGCCGTTATCAATGGTCACGGTGGCGTTACTGCCCTTGACACCGAGTGTTGCTCCTGAAGATACCAGCGTAGTGCCGCCGTGAAGAACCGTATCCCCTGTATAGCTATTTTTGCCCGTCAGGGTCAGCGTGTTGGAATCAACTTTTTCGACGTTACCGCTACCGGTCATATTGGTGGCGAAAGTGAAATTGCTTCCCTGATTAAAAGTGACGGTACCGTTGTTGGTGAGTCCACCGCTGAGCGTCGCTGTTTTTTCGCCATCACCAAGTTGCAGCGAGGCGTCTTTGGCCACCCGTGTAATACCGGTATTCGATACCGCGCCAGACAGGGTTAATGCGCCCGTGTTTATCAGCAAGGAGTCGCCTGAGCCAATTATGTCAAGCTTGCCTGACAGTGCCCAGCTTTCGCCGTTCATTGTGACACTGGCAAAACCATCGCCTTCATTCAGACCAGTAAAGTTACTGTCTTCCGAACCCATGCCGAGCAATTCCAGGGTATTTCCTTTGGAATTTGTGGAAATTACGTCACCGATGAGGTTGGAGCCAGTGTCGAGAAGTAACGCGTTATTTTTATCGCTGGCAAACATAATGGCATTTTTTTCACCACTAATCGTTCCGCTATTCTTTATATCTAATTTTGCAGTATCTTTTACATTGATACCGTTCTGGGTTCCCTGCACAGTGGCACTGTTAAACACCTTGGTGTTGCCATTAGTTGCCATAATAGCATCACCGTTTGTACCGATAACTTTGCCACTGTTATTAATGCCAATACCAACCTGCGTACTTAAATCTGTTTTTCCTTTTATCATTCCAGTGCTGGTGTTGATAATGTTTACTGCGGATGAGTTTTCGCTGACAAAGATGCCATTTTCCGCACCGATAATGTTTCCACTGTTATTAAAGTCCCCGAGTATTGACTGAATGTTAACTGCATTCGCGGTGGTGGAGGAAATATTTGCACCGATGCCGTTATTAATTACAATGCGCTGTACACTAGTATTAATATCCAGGCCATTTCCCGTGCCAGAAATATTCCCATTATTAGTGGCATTTGTGATGGTAAACCCAGAGATAGATACCGCAGCTTCACTATCGGCGGAGGAGATTGTCACGTCTTTATTAATAATATATTCAGCATCGACTGAGAAATCTTGAGGAACAGAAGTTGATTGCTCAATCGTTGCAGAAAACGCAACCGTAGGGGTGAATATCAACAAGGCAGGAAATATCTTCCCCAGAGTTTTGGTTGTATTATTTAATTTGAAGAATTTGTTGCTCATGTACACATCCATTTGAGAGAGAAGGAACATCAGATAACGTGCGAAAACGTATATTGGCCGTCTTAAAGCGTAAGCTCAAAACAAAAAGCATAAAATTATTATATTTTCAATGGGTTATGTACAGGTTGATTTGTTAAATAATGACTTAAGCCTCTCTAAAAATATCTGCTGATAATATGAGTAGGCATAACTATTTTGTGGGGTGAATTTATCGCGCACATGGCTCTTCTTGTTTTGCGCCACTGTTGCGGCTAAAGCGGGGGCGGTTGTCAATACTTGCATTTTACTTTGAAGCGTTAGATAGCCCCTTTCAGTCGGGGTGTTAACTGTTTACACTCATTACTACAACAAAAGTAAAAGACAGGCATATTCATGATTCTGATAATTTATGCGCACCCCTATCCGCAGCACTCGCATGCGAATAAGCGGATGCTTGAGCAGGTAAGGACGCTTGAAAACGTCGAGATACGTTCCCTCTATCAACTCTATCCCGATTTCAACATCGATATTGCCGCCGAACAGGAGGCGCTCTCCCGTGCCGATCTGATCGTCTGGCAGCATCCTATGCAGTGGTACAGCACGCCCCCACTCCTGAAATTGTGGATTGATAAAGTCTTCTCCCACGGCTGGGCGTATGGCCACAATGGCCATGCCCTAAAAGGGAAAAGCCTGATGTGGGCGGTCACCACGGGTGGAGGGGAAAGCCACTTTGATATTGGTTCATTCCCGGGGTTTGAGGTTCTGGCACAGCCGCTGCAGGCGACCGCACTTTATTGCGGGCTGAACTGGCTCCCGCCTTTTGCGATGCACTGCACCTTTGTCTGCGACGATGAAACGCTGCAGGCGCAGGCGCGCCATTATAAACAACGCTTACTTGAGTGGCAGGAGGCGCACCATGGATAGCCATACGCTGATACAGGCGCTGATTTACCTCGGCGCGGCGGCGCTGATTGTGCCCGTGGCGGTTCGCCTGGGACTGGGCTCTGTTCTCGGCTATCTGATTGCGGGCTGCGTCATTGGGCCGTGGGGCTTTCGACTGGTGACGGATGCAGAGGCAATCCTCCATTTCGCTGAAATCGGTGTTGTGCTGATGCTCTTTGTGATTGGTCTGGAACTCGATCCGCAGCGCCTGTGGAAGCTTCGCGCCTCGGTGTTTGGCGGCGGGGCGCTGCAGATGGTGTCCTGCGGCCTGCTGCTGGGTGGGTTCTGCATCCTGCTGGGCATGGACTGGAAAGTGGCAGAGCTTATCGGCATGACGCTGGCGCTCTCCTCGACCGCCATTGCCATGCAGGCCATGAACGAGCGCAATCTGACGGTCTCCCAGATGGGACGCAGCGCGTTCTCGGTGCTGCTGTTCCAGGACATTGCCGCTATCCCGCTGGTGGCGATGATCCCACTGCTGGCGGCCAGCGGTTCCGCCACGACGCTGGGGGCGTTCGCGCTGTCGGCATTAAAAGTCGTGGGGGCGCTGGCGCTGGTGGTGCTGCTTGGTCGCTACGTCACCCGTCCACTGCTGCGGTTCGTTGCCCGCTCGGGCCTTCGCGAAGTGTTCAGCGCCGTGGCGCTCTTCCTGGTGTTTGGCTTTGGTTTGCTGCTGGAGGAAGCCGGGCTGTCGATGGCGATGGGGGCGTTCCTCGCAGGCGTTCTGCTGGCGAGTTCCGAATACCGTCACGCGCTGGAAAGCGATATTGAGCCGTTTAAAGGCTTGCTGCTGGGGCTGTTTTTCATCGGCGTGGGGATGTCCGTCGACTTCGGCACGCTGGTGACGCACCCGCTGCGGATCGTCATCCTGCTGGTCGGCTTCCTGATCATTAAAATGGCGATGCTGTGGCTGATTGCGCGTCCGCTGAAGGTGCCGAATAAGCAGCGCAGCTGGTTTGCGGTTCTGCTGGGGCAGGGGAGTGAATTTGCGTTTGTGGTCTTTGGCGCAGCACAGATGGCAAACGTCCTCGACCCAGAATGGGCGAAAGCGCTGACGCTCGCGGTCGCGCTGTCGATGGCCGCGACGCCTATTCTGCTGGTGGTGCTGACGCGTCTGGAAAAATCGGGTAGCGAGCAGGAGCGCGAAGCCGATGAAATTGACGAAGAGCAGCCGCGCGTCATTATTGCCGGATTTGGCCGCTATGGGCAGATCGTTGGCCGTCTGCTGCTGTCCAGCGGGGTGAAAATGGTTATCCTCGATCACGACCCCGACCATGTCGATACCCTGCGAAAATTTGATATGAAGGTGTTTTACGGCGATGCAACCCGCGTCGATCTGCTGGAATCTGCCGGGGCGGCAAAAGCGGAGGTGTTGATTAACGCCATTGACGATCCGGAGACCAGCATGCAGATGGTGGAAATGGCGAAAGAACATTTCCCGAATCTGACCATCATTTCCCGCGCCCGCGATGTGGATCACTATATCCGGCTGCGGCAGGCGGGGGTAGAAGCACCGGAGCGTGAAACCTTTGAAGGCGCGCTGAAGTCTGGCCGCATGGCGCTGGAAAATCTGGGGCTCGGCGCGTACGAAGCGCGCGAGCGTGCGGACCTGTTCCGCCGCTTTAATACTGAGATGGTGGAAGAGATGGCGGCGATGGCCGGGAGTACGGCCACCGAGCGTGCGGCGGTGTTTAAACGCACCAGCGCGATGCTGACGGAAATCATTAACGAGGACCGTAATCACCTGTCGCTGATCCAGCGTCACGGCTGGCAGGGAACGGAAGAGGGCAAGCATACCGGGGATCCGGCTGACGAACCGGAGAGTAAACCTTCCGCGTGAAGTGGAGTTGCCAGCAATAATAAAAAATTTCTTTATCTTTACCCTGCCGCCAGTCGACGAAAGATTAAGCTTTCCGTATAGTGGCGGCAATTTTTTGCATCCGGGAAATTTTCAATGATCAGTCTGATTGCAGCGCTGGCGGTGGACCGCGTTATCGGTATGGAAAATGCCATGCCGTGGAACCTGCCTGCCGATCTCGCATGGTTTAAACGTACTACGTTAAACAAGCCGGTAGTGATGGGCCGCCTGACCTGGGAGTCGATTGGTCGTCCATTGCCGGGCCGTAAAAATATCGTTATCAGCAGCCAGCCGGGCACTGACGATCGCGTCGAATGGGTAAAATCAGTCGACGAGGCGATTGCTGCATGCGGCAATGCCGAAGAGATCATGGTGATTGGCGGCGGGCGCGTGTACGAGCAGTTCCTGCCAAAAGCGCAGAAGCTGTATCTGACCCACATTGATGCGGAAGTGGAAGGGGATACCCATTTCCCTGACTACGATCCGGACGAGTGGGAATCGGTGTTCAGTGAATTCCACGACGCGGATGCACAGAACTCCCACAGCTACTGCTTCGAGATTCTGGAACGTCGTTAAGTGATTTTTTCCCTCTCCCGGCCGGGAGAGGGAAGTGCATATCAGGAGGCAACCGCCTCGTCTCCCCCTAAATCCAGCTGTCGGTTGGACGGCTGAACAAAGTAAGTTTTATCTTCCCAGCGTAAGCAGGTTAACTCTCCGCCCCAGCAGCATCCGGTATCCAGGCCGTAGATCCCTTCCGGCGTTCCTTTTCCTTCCAGTGCAGCCCAGTGACCAAATACCACGTTGTACTCACTTGTCACCGGCCCCGGAATGGCAAACCACGGTTTTAGCGGAGCGGGCGCGCTCTCCGGCGTCTCTTTGGAATACATGTCCAGCTGTCCGTTCGGGAAGCAGAAACGCATGCGGGTGAAGGCGTTGGTAATAAAGCGCAGACGCGCCAGACCGCTGAGATCCTCACTCCAGTGGTTCGGCATATCGCCGTACATGGCATCGAGGAAGAAAGGATAGGAGTCGCTCGCCAGCACCGCCTCAACGTCACGCGCACAGGTTTTCGCCGTCTCAAGATCCCATTGTGGCGTGATCCCGGCATGCGCCATGACCAGCTTTTTCTCTTCGTCGACCTGCAGCAGCGGCTGACGGCGCAGCCAGTTAATCAGATCGTCGGCATCTGGCGCATCCAGCAGCGGGGTGAGGCGATCTTTAGGTTTGTTGCGGCTGATCCCGGCGAACACCGCCAGCAGGTGCAGATCGTGATTGCCCAGCACCATGCGCACGCTGTCGCCTAGCGATTTGACGAAACGTAATACTTCAAGGGAGCCGGGGCCACGCGCGACTAAATCGCCCGTCAGCCAGAGTGTGTCCTGTCCTGGCGTAAAGTCGACCTGTTTTAATAATGCGATCAGTTCATCGTAGCAACCGTGAACGTCGCCAATCAGATATGTAGACATTAGATTAATGAATGAGTGTGGTTACGGCGAGACGGAACACAGGAATGGCAACGCGGAAATCATTGCCATCGACGTCGACCATTTCATAATGGCCTTGCATGGTACCCATCGGCGTTTCAATCACCGCGCCGCTGGTGTACTGGTACTCTTCGCCAGGGGCGATATGAGGCTGTTCACCGACCACACCTTCCCCCTGGACTTCGATTTCGCGGCCATTGCCGTTGGTGATAAGCCAGTAGCGTCCGCGCAGCTGCACGGGCGTCCGCCCCAGATTGCGAATGGTCACGGTGTAAGCAAAGACAAAACGTTCTTCATCCGGTGAGGACTGTGATTCAACATAAACGCTTTGTACATGGACACATACGCGGGGCGAATCAATCATGGCTTAACTCTCCTTCGGCGGCGCATTTTCGCTGATGTAATTAGCCAGCTTGCAGTACTGCTCTACGGAGATGTTCTCCGCACGCATTGCCGGGTCGATCCCAAGCTCAGCTAACACCTCAACGGTGAAGGAATTGCTGAGGCTGTTACGGATCGTTTTACGACGCTGGTTAAAGGCTTCAGTGGTGATGCGGCTCAGTACACGCAGATCTTTTACCGGGTACGGTTTCGTTTTGTGCGGCACAAGGCTCACAACCGCTGAATCCACTTTCGGTGGTGGTGTGAACGCTGACGGCGGTACTTCGAGTACCGGGATCACGTTGCAGTAATATTGCGCCATCACGCTTAAACGACCATACGCTTTACTGTTCGGGCCTGCAACCAGGCGGTTAACCACCTCTTTTTGCAACATGAAGTGCATGTCGGCAATGGCATCAGTATAGCTAAAGAGGTGGAACATGAGCGGCGTGGAGATGTTATACGGCAGGTTGCCGAACACGCGCAGCGGCTGACCCATTTTTTCTGACAGTTCGCCGAAGTTCATGGTCATGGCGTCCTGCTGATAGATGGTCAGCTTCGGCCCGAGGAACGGGTGCGTTTGCAGGCGTGCGGCCAGATCGCGGTCCAGTTCGATGACGGTCAGTTCGTCGAGGCGTTCGCCTACCGGCTCGGTCAGCGCGGCAAGACCCGGGCCGATTTCGACCATCGCCTGGCCTTTTTGTGGATTAATAGCCGAGACAATGCTTTCGATCACGAACTGATCGTTAAGGAAGTTTTGCCCGAAACGTTTACGGGCTAAGTGGCCCTGATGGACTCGATTAGTCATTGAGTATTAACAATCATTTTGATGGCGAGATTAAGCGCCGTAATAAAACTGCCGACATCCGCCTTCCCCTGGCCTGCCAGATCCAGCGCAGTACCGTGGTCAACGGACGTTCGAATAAAGGGTAAACCGAGGGTGATATTCACGCCGCGGCCAAAGCCCTGGTATTTTAGCACGGGCAGGCCCTGATCGTGGTACATCGCGAGCACGGCGTCGGCATTATCCAGGTATTTCGGCTGGAAAAGGGTATCAGCAGGCAGCGGACCGCTGAGATTCATCCCCTTCGCCCGCATTTCGTTGAGTACCGGAATGATGGTGTCGATCTCTTCGGTACCCATGTGCCCGCCTTCGCCGGCGTGCGGATTCAGCCCGCAGACCAGCACATGCGGCTGCGGGATCCCAAATTTTGTCTGCAGATCGTGATGCAAAATCCCGATGATCTCGCGCAGGAGTTCAGGCGTGATCGCATCCGGAATCGCTTTGATCGGCAGATGGGTGGTCACCAGCGCAACGCGCATTTCTTCCGTCGCCAGCATCATCACCACTTTCGGACTGTGCGAGCGCTCTTCAAAGAACTCCGTATGCCCGGTAAACGGTATACCCGCTTCGTTGATGACGCCTTTGTGGACGGGGCCGGTAATCAGGGCGGCAAATTCGCCCTTCAGGCAACCGTCGCAGGCGCGCGCAAGGGTTTCAACGACATAGTGGCCGTTTTCCGTGCTGAGCTGGCCAGGAATGACCGGCGTACGAAGGGGAACAGAAAGAAGGGTGAGGGTACCGGCTTGCTGCGGTGCAGGCTGTTGACCTTCAACGTAAGGGATGAGCGTTAAAGGCAGACCGAGCAGCGCTGCCCGGTCTTGTAACAGTGTTGCATCGGCGCAGACAACCAGTTCTACTGGCCAGCTGCGCTGGGCAAGCTGGACAACGAGGTCAGGCCCAATCCCGGCGGGTTCGCCGGGCGTGATAACAACACGATGCTGTTTCATTAGTTGCTCAGCACTTTCACGTAAGCACTGGCGCGTTGTTCCTGCATCCAGGTGGCTGCTTCTTCAGAGAACTTACGGTTAAACAGCATGCGGTAGGCTCTGTCTTTCTGTGCTGCATCCGTTTTATCAACGTTACGGGTGTCCATCAGCTCGATCAGATGCCAGCCAAACGAAGAGTGGACCGGCGCGCTGATCTGGCCTTTGTTCAGTTTCATCAACGCGTCACGGAAGGCAGGATCGTAAATATCCGCCGCTGCCCAGCCCAGATCGCCACCCTGGTTAGCAGAGCCAGGATCCTGAGAGAACTCTTTTGCTGCCTTCGCAAACGAGGTTTTACCGCTCTTAATATCTGCCGCAATCTGTTCCAGCTTCGCACGCGCCTGATCGTCAGTCATGATTGGTGACGGCTTCAGCAGAATGTGGCGAGCGTGAACTTCGGTAACGGAGATATTTTGGCTCTGGCCGCGCAGATCGTTCACTTTCAGAATGTGGAAGCCCACGCCTGAACGGATTGGACCGACTATATCGCCTTTTTTAGCCGTGCTCAGTGCCTGAGCAAAGAGGGATGGCAGCTCCTGAATACGTCCCCAGCCCATCTGGCCGCCTTTCAGCGCCTGTTGGTCTGCGGAGTAGGTAATGGCCAGCTTGCCAAAGTCACCGCCGTTACGCGCCTGTTCGACAATTGAACGCGCCTGGCTTTCTGCTTCCGCAGCCTGATCGGACGTAGGGTTCTCTGGCAGTGGGATCAGAATGTGGCTCAGGTTCAGCTCTGTGCTTGCATCGTTCTGGTTACCCACCTGTTTTGCCAGCGCGTCCACTTCCTGAGGCAGGATAGTGACGCGGCGACGCACTTCGTTGTTACGCACTTCCGAAATCAGCATCTCTTTACGGATCTGGTTACGGTAGGTAGCGTAGCTGATACCGTCATAGGCCAGACGGCTGCGCATCTGGTCTAAAGACATATTGTTCTGCTTCGCGATGTTAGCGATCGCCTGATCGAGCTGCTCGTCAGTGACCTTCACACCCATTTTCTGCCCCATCTGAAGAACGATCTGATCCATGATCAGACGCTCCAGGATCTGGTGGCGCAGCGTGGCGTCATCCGGAAGCTGCTGACCCGCTTCGCCCGAATTGAGCTTCACCGATTTCATCAGACCGTCAACGTCACTTTCAAGCACGACGCCGTTGTTAACCACAGCAGCGACTTTATCAACAACCTGGGGGGCCGCGAAGCTGGTATTCGCAACCATAGCGACACCGAGCAGCAGCGTTTTCCAGTTCTTCATACTTTTTCCATTTCAATTAACCGCAAAGCGGATTACGTTGCAAATCAAGCACATTACAAGGAACTGCGGTAAGGCAGAATGTTCGAGCGCAGCATTTTCTGCGTACCCAGACCGTAGTTGGAACTCAGGCCGCGTAACTCGAAGTTAAAGCCAATCACGTTATCGTATTTGCTCTGATTGTTTTCCCAGCCGTTAAGCTTACGTTCGTAACCGACACGCAGCGCGTAGCAGCAGGAGTTATATTGCAGACCTACCATCTGGTCAGCAGCTTTATTGGTGTTAGTGTCAAAGTAGTAAGCGCCTACGATTGACCAACGGTCGGCGATAGGCCAACTCGCTGCCGCACCGACCTGAGAAATACCATCCGAATATTGCGGTGATTTCCAGTAGTTGATGCTGTTCTGGTCATTGCTTTTCGGTAGCGTTGCCTGAATGTATTCCGGGCTAGCGTAGCGATAGCTTACCTGAATCATGCGATCTTCATCACGACGATACTCTATGGCGGCACTACTGTTAGCAACATTGTCGAGACGCGTGTCATATTGCACACCGCCACGCAGGCCCCAACGGTCAGTCATACGCCAGTAGGTATCTCCCGCCCAAACTATCGATCCCGTTTTGTTGTCTTTCTCCCACTGAATATTGTCATCGCCCGTGCGAGACTCTGTGAAGTAGTAGATTTGACCCACAGAAACGTTAAAACGTTCAACGGCTGCATCATCATAAACACGTGTTGTGACGCCGGTCGTTAACTGGTTCGCTGAGGCGATACGGTCCAGACCACCGTAAGTACGGTCACGGAACAGACCACTATAGTCAGACTGCAGTAAAGAGGAGTCGTAGTTCTGAATGTTGCTCTGGTCGCGGTATGGCACGTACAAATACTGCATACGCGGTTCAAGCGTCTGGGTATAACCATCCGCCAGCAGGGCCATATCACGCTCGAAAATCAGCTTGCCGTCCATTTTAAACTGAGGGAGCGTTCGGTTGACCGACTCTTCCAGATGCGCACTGTTAGTTGAGTTGTAATTATCAAGATTTTTTTGCTGATAGTGAGTCGCCATCAGCTTGGCTTCGGTATTCAGGCTTGCCCAGTCGTTAGACCACGGCAGATTGATCGTCGGCTCAAGGTGAACACGCGTGGCTTCAGGCATATCCGAATCCGTGTTAACGAAATGCACCGCCTGAGCGTAAACATGGGTGTCGAATGGACCTACATCATTCTGATACCAGTTGACGTCCAGCTGTGGCTCAGCACCATAGGTAGGCGTGGACTGGTCAGAAAACACCTGGAATTTCTTGGTCGAGACGGTTGCATCAAAGCTCTGCACCGCATAGCCTACGCTGAATTTCTGCGTAGCATAGCCATCAGTACTCGAGCCGTATTTGGACGAAAAGTCATTAAAATAAGCCGAATCGCTGACTTTGGTGTAATCAACATTAAAGCGCCACACCTGATCCATCACCCCGGAATGCTGCCAGTAGTACAGCCAGCGGTGACGGTTATCACCAGAAACGTTTCTGGCGTCGTCCTTGTAAACGTTATCCGACGGCAGATAATCCAGCTCCATCAGACCCGCACCTGCCTGAGTCAGATAGCGGAACTCGTTCTCCCACATGACGTTACCGCGCTTGTGGATATAGTGCGGCGTGATCGTCGCATCCATGTTAGGCGCGATGTTCCAGTAATACGGCAGGTAGAACTCAAAGTAGTTCGTGGTGCTGTATTTGGCATTCGGGATCAGGAAACCGGAGCGACGTTTGTCACCCACCGGAAGCTGCAGATAAGGGCTGTAGAATATGGGGACCGGACCCACCTTGAAGCGGGCGTTCCAGATCTCTGCGACCTGCTCTTCGCGGTCATGGATAACTTCGCTCCCGACCACGCTCCAGGTATTTGAACCCGGCAGACACGACGTGAACGTGCCATTTTCCAGGATCGTATAGCGGTTTTCACCGCGCTGTTTCATCAGGTCCGCGTCACCGCGCCCCTGGCGACCCACCATCTGGTAATCACCTTTCCAGACGTTAGTGTCTTTGGTATTCAGGTTTGACCAGGCTTTCGGACCTTTCAGGATGACCTGATTGTCGTCATAGTGCACATTACCCAGCGCATCCACCGTTCGTACCGGCTCGGCCGCACCTTCCGGCTGCTTCTGGTGCAACTGCACTTCATCTGCCTGCAGGCGGCTATTGCCCTGGTTAATATCGACATTGCCTGTAAAGGTGGCATTGTCAGGGTAAGTCCCTTTTGAACTGTCGGCAGTAATGGTTACCGGCAAGCTATTGGTATCGCCACTCACCAGTGGGCGATTATAACTTGGGACGCCAAGCATACACTGCGAGGCGAGATCGGCCGCCAGCCCCTGTTGACTGTACAGGGCGGTGCCAATCATTGTGGCCAGGAGGGTGGGGATACGTTTTTTCATACGTTGTATTTTATTGTTCCGTCATCAGTGGCTACGGCTTACAAACGCTCAGAGACTATCTTACTCATCTGCGCAGTACCAGCGTTAATCCTGCCCGTTTGCGTGCCAGAGTGTTAGGCTCGCTATCGAATGACGAGTATGATAAAGCAAATTATAGGCGATGTCCTTCAATTGACCGTGACTTGAACACAGTGATGATGACGTTGCGTCGGCCAGGAATATGACTATCCGGGGAGTATATGCAGTATTGGGGTAAAATAATCGGCGTTGCGTTCGCCATCATCATGGGTGCCGGGTTCTGGGGAATAGTGCTGGGGCTTATTATTGGCCATATGTTTGATAAGGCGCGCAGCCGTAAAATGGCCTGGTTTGCCAACCAGCGCGAGCGCCAGTCACTCTTTTTCTCCACCACTTTTGAGGTGATGGGGCATTTAACCAAATCCAAAGGGCGCGTCACGGAAGCCGATATTCAGATTGCCAGCGTCTTTATGGATCGCATGAATCTGCACGGTGACTCCCGCCTGGAGGCGCAAAATGCGTTTCGCATCGGGAAATCCGATAACTACCCGCTTCGCGAAAAAATGCGCCAGTTCCGCAGCATCTGCTTCGGCCGTTTTGATTTAATTCGGATGTTTCTGGAAATCCAGATTCAGGCGGCCTTCGCCGACGGCTCGCTTCACCCTAACGAACGCGATGTTTTATACGTGATTGCGGAAGAGCTGGGTATCTCCCGTATGCAGTTCGATCAGTTCCTGCGCATGATGCAGGGTGGCGCGCAGTTTGGCGGCGGGTATCACCAGCAGTCTTCTGGCGGTGCCTGGCAGCAGGCGCAGCGTGGTCCGACGCTGGAAGATGCCTGCAACGTGCTTGGCGTAAAACCCTCTGACGATCAGACCACCATCAAACGTGCCTATCGTAAGCTCATGAGCGAGCACCATCCAGACAAGCTCGTTGCAAAAGGCTTACCGCCTGAAATGATGGAGATGGCGAAGCAAAAAGCGCAGGAAATTCAGAAAGCGTACGAGCTGATTAAAGAGAAGAAAGGCTTCAAATAAGCCCCTTTTTAGAATGATGAAGGGCCTGACGGCATGAGCTGCCAGGCCCTTTATACAGGGTTACCAGCTGTAGCGCACGTTCAGGCTACCGTTTACATCGCTGTAATCATTATCACCTTTCTGTCCGGAGACCTGGGCAATAACGCTCCATTGCTTGCTCACATTTGCCTGAATACCTGCTTTCAGCTCCGCACGATCGGCAGGAAGGTCCTGTTTGATCTGTGTGTCACCAAAGTTGACTGCCGTGTCTTCAGAGGTATGCAGCCAGTTGGCCTCCGCAAACGGCTGGATAACCGCGTCGTTCGACTTATTCATCTTGCTGTCAATGCGCAGGCCTAAACGGGTGGTCCAGCTTTCGCCGTTTTGCCCATCAATCGTCGTGCCGCTGCTGTCTTTGATATCATCCGCACTGTAATCCTGCCAGACGACCTGTGCCTGCGGCGTGAGGCTCAACGTGTTGTCGCCGAGTGCGATATCGTAGCGGTAGCCTGTTTCCAGCGAAACGGCGTTGGCGTTTGAATCGTAATCCGTTGAGCCAACGTCACCGTTATCTACGCTGTTGTGGTACATCCCATACTGATACCAACTGTCGACATAAAAACCCTGATGCTGTTGGGCATCGGCAAACCACGTTGCATAGATTCCGAGGTTATAGCCATCGACTTTACCGTCAGCGCTAAAGCGGCTGCCGTCAGCACCTTTATTGCCAGTGCTGTCGCTGCTGGCGTTCATATAGCTACCCATAACCCCGACCACCAGGCTTTGTTCGCCGTTGTTCCAGGCGGCAACATCGCCCCCAATCTGGAACTGGGAGTAGTTGCTGTCGATATCAATATTGCTCTCTGCTGCAGTAGACTGGTTCTTACCTGCTTTGAAACGCGCCCATGTCGTGCCGTTTTCCGATTTGAACTGACTGCCTTCTCGGTCTGACAGGGTCTGCATTTGCAGATCGCGAGCCAGCCACTGGTTGCTGAGGTATGAACCGATATCGGCACGATACTGAGGCGTTACGTCGCCATTATCACTCGTGGCCTGGGAACGAAGATACCAGTCCCCTGAGTCCTGATACAGGCGGTATTCGTAGGCGTTAATCTGGACCTGATTACCCTGAACAAAGGTGCCGTTTGATTCACCGCCTACCTTAATCACTTCAATACCGTTTTGGGTCAGTGCGCCCTGACCACCAACGTTGTTAATGTACAGGGTGGTGTTCCCGGACGTATTCCCCGTAATGTTAAGCATATCGGTTGGAGACGTGTCGTCGCCTAACTGCGTATTTAGCGTCACAGAACCCTGGTTGCTGGTGTAATCGCCGTTTACGATCAGCGTGTTGCCGGTCGTCGCACCATTGGTTCCCTCAATATTGCCGCTGACAATGCTGCCTGCGTTGCTCAGATCACCATTGATCGTGAGCGTGTCGTTGAACTGAACGGTGCCCTTGTTATTAACATTGCCGTTCACCACACCGTTGGAACCGCCAAACGTGGCGCCTGCCGCGACATTCACGGCCTGCTCGCTGTTTTGTACGCCGATAACGCCAGCCTCGTCCAGCCAGAGCGTGCCCTGGTTCACATCCGTTGTGCCGCTGTAACTATTTGCGGCATTAAGGATCAGCGTACCTTGCCCCTCTTTGTTCAGCGATTTTCCGTCCCATCCGGTCGTGGCTTCGGCATTTTGATCGACAAGCGCCGTGCTCAGCGTAAAGCTGCCGTCAGGATTGTTCAGAGTGAAAGTGCCGTGAGCCGCTGTTGCCGCTGGGTTCTGGCTGGCATACCAGGTTAATGACGGTGTCAGGACGTAATTGGTCACGTCGGCGGGATCAATGGTGCCGCTAAAGGTGATGAAGTCAACGGAGCCAGATGCCATGCCCGCGACGGTGAGGTTGGTAAAATTGCCATTGATTGCATTTTCAGCGTCAATCACCGTGAAGGCGCTATCCGCGGAAAGCGTGCTGGCACTACCGTAACCTGTAATATTTAGTGTGCCATCAAGCGTCGCATTCTGAGCGACAATAGGTGCACTGGTCGCGTTTGCGTCAAGATAGACATCAGTTTGGCTGTTAGCCAGAAGGGTGAAATTACCGACATTGAGTGTACCAGTACTGCCGTTTTCATCGCCGAGTGTGATGCGTCCGCTGCTGGTAAGATTACCGACGCTGGAATCGGCCGTCAGCAGCCATTGGCTGTTCGCATCCAGCGTCATGCTGACGTTATCACCGCTGGCCTTAACGGCGCCGGACAGCTTGCTGTTTTCAGCGCGAAGGGTGACTGCATCAGTGGTATTGGCCACGGTGAGCAGATTGTCTGCGTTCATCGTTTGCACATTCTTCACGTTAATATCGGCAGATCCGGAATCCACCGCAAAAGCACTTCCTCCTGACGCGGTTGCCGTAATGCTCCCTCCGTCAATCGTAGCGACATTTTTTCCACCGCTGAACGAGAAGGCGACATTGCTACCGGAAACGTTGCTGTGGGTGACGGTCGCGCTGCTGGCGCTTTCTAAGGCAATGGCAGCAGATTGTTCGCTGGTGATATCTGTGCTGTTCGCCTCAAGGGCTCCACCGTGAGTCATCGCCACTGCCCGCGAATTTTCTCCGGACGCGATCGTTGAACCGTTATTCAGTACGAATGTGCTCTTTGCCCCGTCAGAAGATATTGCGTCAGCATTTTTCCCATGAGTGACGATATGAGTGTCAGTGAGTTCTGCGCGTCCGGTATTCATTATGCCAACTGACTGCTCACCGTAAGTTTCAACGTGGGATGCCGCTAAATTAAATGTGTTGGTATAGTTTTGAATACCAAAGCTCTGGCTTCCGGTAGTGGTAATCGTGACGTTTGAGCCGGTCAATTCACCGTCGTTATATATACCTGCATTACCAAAATCTCCCGTGGTGTTTATATTCACATTGTCTAATGAAAGGGTGGCATATCGGTTAACAATAGCCCGAGCCATGCCATACCCGGAAGTCGTAATGGTCGCGTTTTTTATCGTCAGGTCTGCGCCATTCAATATCTCAACACCATAAGAACCCTCTCCCGTCGCCGTATAGCTCCCCCCGTCAATGGTGCCTTTTGCATTAGAGCTAAACAATACGGCAGATGCGATCTCGCCTTCCGTCGAAACGGTAAGGTTGTTCAACATGGCTTCTGAGTTATCACCGACAATGGTTATCGCATGACTGCCTTCCCCGGAAGTGCGGATTGTGGATCCCGAATCATCGAGCGTGATTTTCGCTCCATTCGACACGGATAGCCCCATGCCTGCGTCCCCGGTTGTGGATATCGTTAAGGCGCCGTTATCGGTGACGATGACATCAGAGCCAGAGGCGGATACCGCCGAGGTATTAGGGCTCGTCGTTGAATATTCACCACTGATGGTATTACTACCCGGGACTGCAACAAACGTCGTGTCACTGGCGTGTGCGGTACCCACAACACCTGTCAAGATAAACGTTGCGATCGCGCTTCCGGCGCGTACGCAGGATTTAACTTTGCTGTCCCCTTTTGAAAACTCCGAGGCAACGATGTACATATTTCTGGCGCAATTCCAGACGATGTTATACGAACGGTTCATACACTTCCTTGTGAATCAATGAGTAAACTAAGTGTGGCTGTTGAGTAGAAAAATAACTCCGTTTGGATAGGGTAGAGTTAGTATTTCCTTAAAATGAGCTGGATTATCAGTAATAAATTGCATCGTGTTCAATTTAATATTTTTTAATCCAAACCTTAGTCTTTCTAAAAATACTGAGTGTTATTTAAGGAAGAGATAATTATCGTGAATGAACTTGGGCGGGTTTTCAGATGAGCTGGGGAGATATATATGCTGTGTGAATATTTACCGTCGACAGTGAGCTAACAGTAAATATTCACATCAGGAATTTAAAAATCGACCGGGGCTTTAAACGTCATCGCGTTACCGAAGGCCGGATGGGTGATGGTAAGCGTCTGCGCGTGCAGCTGCAGACGTGGCGCTAAGGCCAGCGCTTCAGGCGGCGCGTAAAAGCGGTCGCCCAGAATCGGATGACCCAGCGCAAGCATATGCACGCGCAGCTGGTGTGAACGTCCGGTAATCGGCTTAAGCAGGACGCGCGCGGTATTATCCGGCGCGTACTCAAGCACTTCATACTCGGTTTGCGCGGCCTTGCCGGTTTCATAACACACCTTCTGCTTTGGCCGATTCGGCCAGTCGCAGATCAGCGGTAAATCCACCAGCCCTTCCGCCTGCGCCGGGTGACCCCAGACGCGGGCGACATACTGCTTCTTCGGCTCGCGCTCGCGGAACTGGCGCTTCAGCTCGCGTTCTGCCGCTTTGTTCAGCGCCACCACAATCACGCCGCTGGTCGCCATGTCCAGGCGATGGACCGACTCCGCCTGAGGATAATCGCGCTGAATGCGCGTCATCACGCTGTCTTTGTGCTCGTCCAGACGACCCGGCACGGACAACAGCCCGCTGGGCTTGTTGACCACCATAATGTGTTCATCCTGATACAGAATGACCAGCCAGGGATCCTGCGGCGGATTGTACGGCTCCATCACCATCTTGCGCTCCGTTTACTGATGCGTCACAACGATAAGACGCAGGGCATCCAGACGCCAGCTTGCCTGATCCAGGCTTTCCAGCACCTGCTGACGGTTGCTTTCAATCGCCGCCAGCTCGTCGTCACGGATGTTCGGGTTCACGGCCTTCAACGCCTCCAGACGCGACAGCTCTGCAGACAGTTTCTCGTCGGCTTCACCGCGCGCGGCGTCAATCAGCGCTCTGGCCGCTTTTTCAATCTGGGTTTCACCCTGCTGGAGAATGGCATGCACGTCCTGCTGCACCGCATTGACCAGCTTGCTGCCGGTATGGCGGTTCACCGCGCTCAGCTGGCGGTTGAAACTCTCAAATTCAACCTGTCCTGCGAGGTTCGTGCCGTTTTTATCCAGCAGCAGACGCACCGGCGTTGGTGGCAGGAAGCGGTTGAGCTGCAGCTGTTTCGGCGCCTGCGCTTCCACAACATAGATCAGCTCCAGCAGCAGCGTGCCTACGGGCAGCGCCTTGTTTTTCAACAGGGAGATGGTGCTGCTGCCGGTATCGCCAGAGAGGATCAGATCCAGCCCGTTACGGATCAGCGGGTGTTCCCAGGTGATGAACTGGGCATCTTCGCGGGACAGCGCCACATCACGCTCGAAGGTGATGGTGCAGCCATCTTCCGGCAGGCCCGGGAAATCCGGCACCAGCATGTGATCGGACGGGGTCAGGACAATCAGGTTCTCGCCGCGGTCGTCCTGGTTAATGCCAACGATGTCGAACAGGTTCATGGAGAAGCTGATGAGGCTGGTGTCATCATCCTGCTCTTCAATGCTCTCAGCCAGCGCCTGCGCTTTTTCACCGCCGTTGGAGTGGATCTCCAGCAGACGGTCGCGGCCTTGTTCAAGCTGCGCTTTCAGCGCGTCGTGCTTCTCACGACAGGACTTAATCAGATCGTCAAAGCCGTCGGTGTTTTCCGGCGCGGCCAGATAGCCGATCAGATCGCCGTGCACCTGATCGTAAATGGTGCGGCCCGTCGGGCAGGTATGTTCAAACGCATCCAGACCTTCGTGGAACCAGCGCACCAGCACGGACTGGGCCGTTTTTTCCAGATACGGCACGTGGATCTGAATATCGTGCGCCTGACCGATACGATCCAGACGACCAATACGCTGCTCCAGCAGATCCGGGTTGAACGGCAGATCGAACATCACCAGGTTGCTGGCGAACTGGAAGTTACGGCCTTCAGAACCGATTTCAGAGCAGAGCATAACCTGAGCGCCGCTGTCCTCTTCGGCAAACCACGCCGCGGCGCGGTCGCGTTCAACGATGGACATGCCTTCGTGGAACACGGCGGCGCGAATGCCTTCGCGCTCGCGCAGGACCTGCTCCAGCTGCAGCGCGGTGGCCGCCTTGGCGCAGATCACCAGCACCTTTTGGGAGCGGTGCGCGGTCAGGTAGCCCATCAGCCACTCTACGCGCGGATCGAAGTTCCACCAGGTGCCGGTATCGCCTTCAAATTCCTGGTAGATTTGTTCCGGGTAGAGCATGTCGCGGGCGCGCTCTTCCTGCGTTTTGCGCGCGCCCATGATGCCGGAAACTTTAATTGCCGTCTGATACTGCGTCGGCAGCGGCAGCTTAATGGTATGCAGCTCGCGTTTCGGGAACCCTTTCACACCGTTACGGGTGTTACGGAACAGGACGCGACTGGTGCCGTGGCGATCCATCAGCATGTCGATCAGCTCTTTACGCGCGGATTCCGCGTTGTCGCTGTCGCTGTTAGCGGCCTGCAGCAGCGGCTCGATATCCTGCTCGCCAATCAGATCGCTCAGGGTGTTGAGTTCGTCATCAGAAAGACGCTTGCCCGCCAGCAGCAGCGCGACGGCATCCGCAACCGGACGGTAGTTATTCTGTTCTTCCACAAACTGCCAGAAGTCGTGGAAACGGTTTGGATCGAGCAGGCGCAGACGGGCGAAGTGGCTTTCCAGACCCAGCTGTTCCGGCGTAGCGGTCAACAGCAGGACACCAGGCACGCGCTCGGCAAGCTGCTCGATAGCCATATATTCGCGGCTCGGCGCGTCTTCGCTCCAGACCAGGTGGTGCGCTTCGTCGACGACCATCAGGTCCCACTCGGCATCGCACAGATGCTCAAGACGCTGCTTGCTGCGGCGCACGAAGTCGAGAGAACAAATCACCAGCTGTTCGGTTTCAAACGGGTTGTCCGCATCGTGCTGGGCTTCGGCGTAGCGTTCGTCATCGAACAGAGAGAAGCGCAGGTTAAAGCGGCGCAGCATCTCAACCAGCCACTGGTGCTGTAAGGTTTCTGGCACCACAATCAGCACGCGCTCGGCAGCGCCGGAAAGCAGCTGTTGGTGCAGGATCATGCCCGCCTCGATGGTTTTACCCAGGCCCACTTCATCTGCCAGCAGCACGCGCGGCGCATGGCGACGGCCCACGTCATGGGCGATGTTCAGCTGGTGGGGGATCAGGCTGGTGCGCTGGCCGCGCAGGCCGCTCCAGGGCATGCGGTACTGTTCACTCTGGAACTTACGCGCGCGATAGCGCAGGGAGAAGCGATCCATACGGTCGATTTGCCCGGCAAACAGGCGGTCCTGCGGCTTGCTGAACACCAGCTTGCTGTCGAGCAGCACTTCGCGCAGGATGACATTGGCCTCGTCGGTGTCCAGGCGAGTGCCGATGTAGGCGAGCAGTCCATTCTCTTCTTTTACGTCTTCAATCTTGAGCTGCCAGCCGTCGTGGCTGGTCACGGTGTCACCCGGATTAAACATCACGCGGGTTACAGGGGAGTCATTGCGGGCGTACAGGCGGTTTTCACCGGTGGCAGGGAAGAGGAGGGTAACCATGCGCGCATCAACGGCAACGACGGTTCCTAATCCAAGTTCGCTTTCTGTATCGCTGATCCAGCGTTGACCAAGTGTAAAAGGCATAGTTGTTCGGCTCTAATCTTTAATTGCAGGCAATAGTTCGACTACCGTCAAAAAAGACGGTCATCGAAAAATGGGTCCGGGAATGGAAAGGGCGCTATGGTACTGGATGGCAGCCATTTCGTCACGCGTCAAAATAGGCCAAGTTGCCCTGTCACTAGTGTAGCAAAATCATCGTCGATGAAGGGCAAAATTCCGTCGGCAACCGGCTGAAGCTGACGCGTCAGATAGTGTTCATAATCCAGAGGCGAGTGCTGATAATCCAACGGTTCCGGACCGTTTATCGTCCAGACGTATTTGATGGTTCCCCGATTCTGATACTGCGGCGCGCGGCCACGGCGGACGTTTTCTTCGTCCGCGAGGCGCGCGGCGCGAACGTGCGGAGGAACGTTACGCTGGTACTCCGCGAGCGGGCGGCGCAGGCGTTTGCGATACACCAGCTGCGCGTCAAGTTCGCCTGCCATCAGGCTGGCTATCGTCTCGCGCACGTAGTCCTGATACGGCTCATTGCGAAATACCCGCAGATAGAGCGTTTGCTGGAACTGCTGGGCCAGCGGCGTCCAGTCGGTACGCACTGTCTCGAGCCCTTTAAAGACCATCCGCTGCGCGTCGCCTTCCTGAATCAGCCCGGCATAGCGCTTCTTGCTGCCCTGATCGGTACCGCGGATGGTGGGCATTAAGAAGCGGGCAAAATGGGTTTCAAATTCCAGCTCCAGCGCGCTGGTTAACCGCGCTTTCTGCAGATGTTCCTGCCACCAGTCGTTCACGAAGGCAACCAGCGCTTTGCCGATTTGCGTGGCATCGTCTTCGGAATGCGCGCCCTTAAGCCATACAAAGGTGGAGTCCGTGTCGCCGTAGATGACGTCATAGCCCCGGGATTCAATCAGCGCTTTAGTCTGACGCATGATCTCGTGCCCACGCATGGTGATCGACGACGCCAGCCGCGGGTCGAAGAAGCGACAGGCGCTGGTGCCCAGCACCCCGTAGAAGGCGTTCATGATGATTTTCAGCGCCTGTGAGAGGGGCTTGTTGCCGTGGCGCTTGGCCTCGTCGCGGCCGTGCCAGATGTTGCCTACGATGTCGGGCAGGCAGTGTTTTTCCCGCGAGAAGCGTGCGCCGAGGAAGCCTTCGGTGCTGTGTTCATCATCCGGCTGGGCCAGCCCCTCAACCAGCCCGACGGGATCGATCAGGAAGGTGCGAATTATCGACGGGTAGAGGCTTTTGTAGTCCAGGACCAGAACGGAGTCATACAGTCCTGGTCGGGAATCCATGACGTACCCGCCGGGGCTGGCCTGCGGCGGCACGTCCCCGAGGTTGGGGGCAACGTATCCTGCCCGGTGCATTCGGGGAAAATAGAGGTGGCTAAAGGCCGCCACGGAGCCGCCGTGCCTGTCCGCCGCGAGTCCGTTCACCGTCGCGCGCTCCAGCAGGAAGGGCATGATCTCGGTTTTGTGGAAAATCCGCGTGACCAGCTCACAGTCTTTCAGGTTATAGGTGGCGAGCGCGGGCTTGTCTTCGTTAAAGCGCCGGTCGATCTCGTCCATTCTGTCCCAGGGGTTGTCGATGGATTTGCCTTCGCCAAGCAGCTCCTGCGCCACCGCTTCGAGGGCGAATGACGAGAAGTTCCAGAAGGCGGACTTGAGCGCCTCGATGCCGTCGATAATCAGGCGGCCGTTCGCCTGTGCGAAGAAAACGCCGTTCTTAAAACCGTGTTCGCGCCACTCAAGCTCGCTGTTGCCGCGCCCGAGCATCAGCGGGATGCGGTAACGCTCGGCGTGTTTTTGCAGCACGCGCAGGTCGAACTGCACCACGTTCCAGCCGATCAGAACGTCGGGATCGAAGTCGGCAAACCACTGGTTGAGCTTCTCCAGCAGCTGCGGCCGGCTGGTAACATACTCAAGCCGGAAATCCAGCGCGGAGGCATCACCATTCGGTGGCCCGAGCATATAGACAACCCGATCGCCGCAGCCTTCAAGTCCTATGCAGTACAGTTCGCCGTGACGGGTGGTTTCGATATCCAGGGAGACCCACTTCAGCGGCGGGCGGTAATGCGGGTTCGGCTTTAGCCGCGCGTTGATGAGACCGCCATTTTGCGGAGAACCATCGACCCAGACGGGCGCGGTAATAAACCGCTCCATCAGAAAGCGTTCGGGTGGGCGGATATCCGCTTCGTAGAGCGTCACGCCTGCTTCACGGAGCAGTTTTTCATAGCGCATCAGCTGACGATGGGCGCGACAGTAGAGGCCATAAACCGGCTGACGGTGGAAATCTTTCAGTTCAAGCGGGGTAATGCGCCAGCCGTTTTCACCGCGCAGCAGCTGTTTCACTTTTTCGACGTGCGCTTCAGGAATAAAGGCCACGGATTCCTGCGGGGGCAGCGTAACGTATAGCGGACCGTTATCGGTTGCCAGCCAGAACGCGACCTCGGTGCCCTGAGGGGTATCCCGCCAGTGTCGGGTCAGTAAAAAGCCTTCTTGCGCCTGCGTCACGCCGCTATCCCACAAAACAAAACCAGGCCTGATTATAGCCTGGTTGAATGTTTTATGCTGGGGATATATACAGTTTATTGTCCGTAATAGGCCTTCGCGCCGTGCTTGCGCAGATAATGCTTATCGAGCAGGGTCTGCTGCATGTCCGGCAGCTGCGGCGCCAGCTGGCGGCAGAAGATCCCCATGTAGGCGACTTCCTCCAGCACGATGGCGTTATGCACCGCGTCTTCTGCGTTTTTCCCCCAGGCAAACGGGCCGTGGGAGTGCACCAGCACGCCGGGCATTTGCGCCGCGTCGATACCCTGTTTTTCAAAGGTTTCGACGATCACGTTCCCGGTTTCCCATTCGTACTCACCGTTAATCTCCGCATCGGTCATCAGACGCGTACAGGGAATGGTGCCGTAAAAGTAGTCCGCGTGGGTGGTGCCGGTCGCCGGGATGGACTGGCCCGCCTGCGCCCAGATGGTGGCATGGCGTGAATGGGTATGCACGATACCGCCGATGGTTGGGAATGAGCGGTAGAGCAGGCGGTGAGTTGGCGTATCGGAGGAGGGCTTTTTGTTCCCTTCCACCACTTCACCCGTTTCGATGCTGACCACCACCATATCGTCCGCCGTCATCACCGCGTAATCGACGCCGGAAGGCTTGATCACAAACACGCCTTTATCGCGGTCAACGGCGCTGACGTTGCCCCAGGTCAGGGTGACCAGATTATGTTTCGGCAGCGCCAGGTTGGCTTCGAGCACCTGGCGTTTGAGCTCTTCTAACATTGTTGTCTCCAGTGCCGGATGGCGCTTCGCTTATCCGGCCTACAGAACCGTAGGCCCGGTAAACGCGGTGCCACCGGGCATTCAGGGCTTAGCGTTTTGAACCGTAATAGACTTCGTTCCAGCGCAGCGCGTCTTTAAAGGCGGGCAGGCGGGTATCGTTATCAATCACGGTCAGCTCGATATCATGCAGCTCGGCGAACTGACGCATGTCGTTCAGATCCAGCGCGTGGCTGAAGACGGTATGGTGCGCGCCGCCGGCCAGGATCCAGGCTTCTGACGCGGTCGGCAGATCCGGCTGTGCTTTCCACAGGGCGTTGGCGACCGGCAGTTTCGGCAGGGAGTGTGGCGTTTCAACCGCATCGACGCAGTTCACCAGCAGGCGGAAACGATCGCCCAGATCGATCAGGCTGGCGTTGATGGCCGGGCCCGTGCGGGTGTTGAAGATCAGACGCGCCGGATCGGCTTTACCGCCGATGCCGAGGTACTGCACGTCGAGGATCGGTTTTTCCTCTACCGCGATGGAAGGACACACTTCCAGCATGTGCGAGCCGAGCACCAGGTCATTGCCGTTTTCGAAGTGGTAGGTGTAGTCCTCCATAAAGGAGGTGCCGCCCTGCAGACCGGTCGACATCACCTTCATGATGCGAAGCAGAGCGGCAGTTTTCCAGTCGCCTTCGCCCGCAAAGCCGTAGCCCTGCTGCATCAGGCGTTGTACCGCCAGACCCGGCAGCTGTTTCAGACCGTGGAGGTCTTCAAAGGTGGTGGTAAACGCGTGGAAGCCGCCCTGTTCCAGGAAGCGCTTCATGCCCAGCTCGATGCGCGCCGCGTCCAGCACGTTCTGGCGCTTGTCGCCGTTGATTTGTGCCGCAGGCGTCAGGCGGTAGCGGCTTTCGTACTCGTCCACTAACGCGCTCACGTCGCCATCGCTGATGTCATTTACCACCTGCACCAGATCGCCCACCGCCCAGGTATTCACGGAGAAGCCGAACTTGATCTGCGCGGCCACTTTATCGCCGTCGGTGACCGCCACTTCACGCATGTTGTCGCCGAAACGCACCACTTTCAGGTGGCGGGTATCCTGCTTAGAGACCGCCTGACGCATCCAGGCGCCGATACGCTGTTGCGCCTTGCCATCCTGCCAGTGGCCGGTGACCACCGCGTGCTGCTGACGCATACGCGCGCCGATGAAGCCGAACTCGCGGCCGCCGTGTGCGGTCTGGTTCAGGTTCATAAAGTCCATGTCGATGCTGTCCCACGGCAGGGAGGCGTTGAACTGGGTATGGAACTGCAGCAGCGGTTTGTTGAGGATAGACAGGCCGTTGATCCACATTTTTGCCGGTGAGAAGGTGTGCAGCCACACCACCAGACCGGCGCATTTATCGTCGTAGTTGGCGTCGCGGCAGATGTGGGTGATTTCGTCCGGCGTCGTGCCCAGCGGTTTCAGCACCAGTTTGCACGGCAGTTTGGCTTCCGCGTTCAGCGCGTTAACGACGTGCTCCGCGTGTTTCGTTACCTGCTGCAGCGCTTCCGGTCCGTAAAGATGCTGGCTGCCAATCACAAACCACACTTCATAGTTATTAAAAATGGTCATCATCGTGTCCTTAATGGGTCAGGGTTGCCGTAGTGTCCGCGGTGCTTTTGGCCGGGGCGGCGACAGGGAGATAGTGAAGTTCGGCGCTTTTTGCCCATTGCTGGTAGCGCTGATAAAGCTGTTCAAAGCGTTGTGCCTGCTGGGCACGCGGCTGAAGGGTGTTTTCGACGGCACTCGCCATATGCTGCTGCGCGGTGGGGATATCCGCATGGACGCCAGCGGCTACGGCGGCGAAAATTGCCGCCCCCAGCGCGCAGCACTGATCGGAGGCCACAATCTGGAGCGGACGGTTCAGCACGTCGCAGCAGGCCTGCATGATCACCGGGTTTTTACGGGCGATGCCGCCCAGCGCCATCACGTTATTCACGTCGATGCCCTGCTCGGTGAAGCACTCCATAATCGCGCGGGCGCCGAAGGCGGTGGCGGCAATCAGACCGCCGAACAGCGCAGGCGCGTCGGTCGCCAGGTTGAGGTCGGTAATCACCCCTTTCAGGCGCTGGTTGGCAAACGGCGTGCGGCGGCCGTTAAACCAGTCCAGCACCACCGGGAGGTGGTCGAGAGACGGATTTTTAGCCCAGGCGTCGGTAAGCTGCGGTAGGAGCTGTTTTTTGCTCTCGGCGATCTGGGTTTTCAGTTCAGGATGTGCCGCCGCCAGCCGATCCAGCGGCCAGCCGAGCACGCGGCCAAACCAGGCGTAGATATCGCCAAACGCGGACTGACCGGCTTCGAGGCCGATAAAGTCTGGCACCACGCTGCCGTCAACCTGGCCGCAGATGCCTTTTACCGCGCGGTCGCCTACGGTGGCTTTATCTGCCGTCAGGATGTCGCAGGTGGAGGTGCCGATCACTTTTACCAGCGTGTTTGGCTGTGCGCCCGCGCCCACGGCGCCCATATGGCAGTCAAACGCACCGCCGGAGATAGCTACGTTCTGCGGCAGGCCGAGACGCGTCGCCCACTCTTCGCAGAGGGTGCCGACGGGAATATCGGCGGTGAAGGTGTCGGTAAACAGCGGGTATGACAGGCTCTTGTTGACGATCGGGTCGAGCTCATCAAAGAACGCGGCCGGAGGCAGGCCGCCCCAGCTTTCATGCCACAGGGATTTATGCCCGGCGCTGCAGCGGCCGCGGCGGATATCCTGCGGGCGCGTGGTGCCGGAGAGCAGGGCGGGAACCCAGTCGCATAGCTCAATCCATGACGCCGCTGCCTGTGCGACAGACGCGTCCGCGCGGGTGACGTGCAGGATCTTGGCCCAGAACCACTCGCTGGAGTAAATCCCGCCGATATAACGTGAGTAGTCCGTTTTGCCCGGCTGATGGCATAAGCGGGTGATGGCTTCGGCCTCTTCCACGGCGGTATGGTCTTTCCACAGCACGAACATGGCGTTCGGGTTGTCGGCAAACTCCGGGCGCAGTGCCAGCACGCGGCCTTCGGCATCGACAGGGGCAGGCGTAGAGCCGGTGCTGTCGACGCCAATCCCCACAACATCGGCCCGCTGGGCGTCGGTCAGGTCCGCCAGAACGGTTTTGAGCGCCGCTTCCATCGATTCGATGTAGTCCCGCGGGTGGTGACGGAACTGGTTGTTTGGCGCATCGCAGTAGCGCCCCTCTTGCCAGCGCGGATACCACTCAACGCTGGTTGCTATCTCCTGGCCGGACGTACAGTCCACTGCCAGCGCGCGAACTGAATCGCTGCCAAAATCGAGGCCAATCGCAATTGCCATGGTGTTGCTCCATCGAAAAAACAGGTATGGAAGAACATTAGAGACTGGGGACAAAAGTCGTCAGGCAGGATCCGCTAATCTTATGGACTAAATTGCTGTTACAACGGAAAGTGTGACGCCGTGCAAATATTCAATGTGGACATTTCTGCCGCACTTATAGACACTTTTGTTACTGGTTATCTGCCTGCTCTGGCGGAGAAATCAGGGGGAAAGGCTGAAACATGGCGGACGTAAAAGCGGCGTGATGCTTTTTGGATCTTTTCGCGGGCCATTTTTAACCTGCATTTAGTGATATGGACAATTGGTTTCCTTCAGGACCCTTGGGAGAACTGAATCTATGGCCGAAACGCAGAACGATCCCCTGCTGCCGGGATACTCGTTTAACGCGCACCTTGTGGCGGGGCTGACCCCTATCGAGGCTGAGGGATATCTCGACTTTTACGTCGACCGACCGCTCGGGATGAAAGGGTATATCCTCAACCTGACCGTGCGGGGGGAAGGGATCATCAAGAACGGTGACCAGCAGTTCGTCTGCCGCCCGGGGGATATCCTGCTGTTCCCGCCGGGGGAGATCCACCACTATGGCCGTCATCCGGATGCCAAAGAGTGGTATCACCAGTGGGTCTACTTCCGTCCGCGCGCCTACTGGCAGGAGTGGCTTTCCTGGCCGGCTATTTTTGCACACACCGGGTTTTATCGCCCGGATGAGGTGCATCTGGCGCAGTTTCGCGAGCTTTTTGCGCAGATTATCGAGGCGGGGCAGGCTGGTGGACGCTATGCCGAACTGCTGGCGATAAACCTCCTTGAACAGCTGCTGCTGCGACGGATGGAGGCGATTAACGCGTCGCTGAATCCGCCGCTGGATAACCGCGTGCGCGACGCCTGCCAGTACATCAGCGACCACCTGGCCGATAGCCAGTTTGATATCGCCAGCGTTGCCCAGCACGTCTGCCTGTCGCCGTCGCGGCTGTCGCACCTGTTCCGCCAGCAGCTTGGCGTCAGCGTACTGAGCTGGCGCGAGGATCAGCGCATCAGCCAGGCGAAGCTGCTGCTCAGCACCACCCGGATGCCCATCGCCACCGTGGGGCGCAACGTGGGCTTTGAGGATCAGCTCTATTTCTCCCGCGTATTTAAAAAATGCACCGGTGCCAGCCCCAGTGAATTCCGCGCGGGATGTGAATAAACGGTAAAAAAAGATAAACAAACAGGTGAATGCGGGAAGCAACCTGTAAACTATTCAGACAATTGTTGCCTTGACGCGGTGCGGGGCGCTAAGCAGAATCGCTGATTCGTTTTCTGACCGGAATAGTTATGCAGGCATTGCTGGAACACTTTATTACCCAGTCCGTTATGTACTCGCTCATCGCCGTGGCGCTGGTGGCGTTTCTGGAATCGCTGGCGCTTGTCGGGTTAATCCTGCCCGGCACCGTGATGATGGCGGGGCTTGGGGCGCTTATCGGCAGCGGTGAGGTCAATTTCTGGCAGGCATGGCTGGCCGGGATTATCGGCTGTCTGCTGGGGGACTGGATCTCATTCTGGCTGGGCTGGCGCTTTAAGAAGCCGTTGCACCGCTGGTCGTTCATGAAAAAGAACAAAGCGTTGCTCGATAAAACCGAGCATGCGCTGCACCAGCACAGCATGTTTACCATCCTCGTGGGCCGCTTTGTTGGGCCAACGCGTCCGCTGGTGCCGATGGTGGCCGGGATGCTGGATCTCCCCGTCGCGAAGTTTGTGGTGCCGAACATCATCGGCTGCGTCTTTTGGCCGCCGTTCTATTTCCTGCCGGGGATCCTGGCGGGCGCGGCCATCGATATTCCTGACGGTATGCAAAGCGGTGAGTTCAAGTGGCTGCTGCTGGGCACGGCGGTCCTGCTGTGGCTGGCGGTCTGGCTCTGCTGGCGGCTGTGGCGCAGCGCGAAAGCGAGCGTCGATCGCCTGACGCGCTATCTCCCGCGCTCTCGTCTTTTGTGGCTGGCCCCGCTGACGCTGGGTGTGGCCGTGGTGGCCCTGGTCGCGCTGATTCGCCACCCGCTGATGCCGGTGTATGGCGAGATCCTGTTGAAAGTTGTGAGCCGTTAAGCGCCGGGCGGCACTGCGTTTGCCCGGCCTACGGTTTTATACCCAATAATCCAGAAGCGCTTTCTTTTCCGCTCATTAATGCTTCTGTTGCTCCATCCCACAAAATGCGTCCCTCCGCGATCACCACCGATCGCGGCGCAATCCGTGCGGCATCTTCGATACTGTGCGACACCATCAGCATCGTCAGCTGCTGGCGCTGGCAGACCTCCTGCACCAGGGCGAGCATCTCCTGACGCAGCGCGGGATCGAGCGCCGAGAACGGCTCATCCAGCAGCAGCAGCGGCTGCTCGCGCACCAGACAACGCGCCAGCGCCACGCGCTGACGCTGGCCGCCGGAGAGCTCGCCCGGCAGCCTGTCGATGAATTCAGCGATCCCCATCTGTGCGGCAATCACTTCAAGTTTTTCGCGTTGGGCATCGTTCAGCCTGAGCCCCGGATGCATTCCCAGCGCGATGTTTTGCCGCACCGTCAGATGGGTAAACAGGTTGTTTTCCTGAAACAGCATCGACACAGGGCGTTTAGCCGGAGGGGCGTTGGTGAAATCACGATTATCGATGGCTATCGACCCGCTGGCAGGTTGCAGAAAACCGGCGATCAAATTGAGCAAGGTGCTTTTCCCGGCACCGCTTGGGCCAAGCACCGCAATACGCTCGCCCTGCTGAACGGAGAGCGTAAAGCGCATCGGCAGATGCTGATAGAGCCAGGTTACATCAGTCAGTTTTAACATCACGCCCCGGGAGTTTTTCGATAACGGTAAATAAGGCAAAGCACAGCAGCAGCAGTAACAGCGCGGTAACCGCGCCGTCCTGACTGCGGTAAGAGCCGATTTGCTGATAAAGCCAGTACGGCAGCGTGCGGAAATCGTCATTACCGAACAGCGCCACGACCCCAAAGTCTCCAATGGAGAGCACGCAGGCAAACGCCAGCGCCTGAGCCAGCGGACGTTTTAGCGCGCGCAGTTCCACAACCTTCAGCCGCTGCCAGCCCTGCATGCCCAGCGACTGACACAGCAAACCGTAGCGGCTGTTGACGTCGCGCATCGGGTTTTCCAGCACCTTAAGCGCGTAGGGGATGGCCATTAAGGCGTTAGTGAAAATCACAATGCCATCGGCCCTTTCCGGCAGGCCGAGGGTGCTGTTGAACAGTAAAAAGAAGCCCGTTGCCAGCACGATACCCGGCATCGCCAGTATCAGCATGCCCGTCAGTTCCAGCATTTGTCCGGCTTTTTGCGCCTGGCGGGCGTATAGCTCACGGCTGCTCCACAGCAGCATCATGGTCAGCATAACGCACAGCAATCCGGCAGCCAGCGCTATGCGTACCGAGGTCCAGGTCGCCTGCCAGAGAACGGGCTGTTGCAGGACGGACATAAGATTGAGGTTCAGGCCGTCAACGATAACGGCCAGCAGCGGCGGCAGCAACAGCAGCAGCGCCAGCGCGATCAGGATAACATCACTGACGCGGCTGTGCAGGCTGTCCTGCGGATCGCGCCAGCCGGTTATTTGATGACTACCTGCGGGAATGGCTTTACTCAGCCGCTGGCTCAACAGCACCAGCACCAGACAGCACGCCATCTGGACTATCGCCAGCAGCGCGGCGCGACCGGGATCGTAGTCGTAACTCAGCGCCTGGTAAATCGCCAGCTCAATGGTGGTGGCCTGCGGCCCGCCGCCAAGTGACAGCACGGTGGCAAAGCTGGCAAAGCAGAGCATAAAGATTAATGCCGCCACGGGCGGGAGCTGGCGGCGCAGCCACGGCCATTCGACAAAACGGAAGAACGACCAGCCGCGTATGCCGAGCTGGGCGGCAATCTGCCGCTGCTCGCCGGGAATATTCTCCAGCGCCTGCAAAAAGAGGCGCGTTGCCATCGGCATATTGAAAAACACGTGCGCCAGCAGAATGCCCTGCAGCCCGTAAGGCGAGAATGACCACTCAATACCAAGCTGGCCGAACAGCGAGGCCAGCCAGCCCTGACGACCGT
This sequence comes from Enterobacter cloacae complex sp. IR5422, assembly GCF_049238165.1. Taxonomy (NCBI): domain Bacteria; kingdom Pseudomonadati; phylum Pseudomonadota; class Gammaproteobacteria; order Enterobacterales; family Enterobacteriaceae; genus Enterobacter; species Enterobacter cloacae complex sp. IR5422. Next base: position 168,018 of record NZ_JBMKHT010000001.1, read on the forward strand.
AGACACTCAGAATGCCAAAAACGGCCACCAGAACCGGCAGGATCAGCGTCATGGCGCACAGGCGCAGCAGGGCCTGCCTGCCGGGGAAACGCCGCCGATAGAGCGCGCGAGCAAGAAAAATAGCCGGGATCGCCGACAGCAGGGCAGAAAGAGACGCCTGCCAGAAGGAGAACCGGATAACGTGCCAGAGGTAGCTGTCGTGCCAGAGGGCGAGCAGGTCGCTCTCCGGTGCGTTAAACCACAGCGCAAGAAAGGCTCCCAGACTGACCGCCACCATCACGACGGCGGCGAGCAATCCGGGGAGTAACCAGCCGGGAATTAACGGCTGACGGCGCGTTGCCATTCACTTACCCATGCGGCACGCTGCGCGGCGACCTGCTGCGGCGTAAACTCCAGCGAGGTTTTCGGCTTGGTCAACTGTTCAAAACCTGCAGGCAGCGCAACGCTGGTGACCGGATACATCCAGTTGCCCGCTGGAATGGCGTTCTGGAATGCCGGTGAAACCATAAACTTCAGGAACTTCTCGGCCAGCTCCGGCTGTTTGCTGGCGGCGGTACGCGCGGCCACTTCCACCTGCAGATAGTGCCCTTCCGCAAAATCAGCCGCAGCATAGTTGTCTTTCTTCTCGGCGATAATGTGGTAGGCCGGGGAGGTGGTGTAGCTCAGCACCAGATCGCTTTCGCCTTTCAGGAACAGGCCATAGGCTTCGCTCCAGCCTTTGGTCACGGTGACGGTTTTGGCGGCCAGCTTCTGCCACGCTTCCGGCGCCTTATCGCCGTAGACTTTCTGCATCCACAGCAGCAGGCCCAGGCCCGGCGTGCTGGTCCGCGGGTCTTCGTAAATCACGCGCCACTTCTGGTCGCTTTCCACCAGCTCTTTCAGGCTCTTCGGCGGGTTTTTCAGCTTGTTTTTATCGTAGACGAAAGCAAAGTAGCCGTAGTCGAACGGGACAAAGGTGTCGTTCTTCCAGCCGCCCGGCACGTTAACGGCCTCTGCCGCGACGCCGCTTTTGGCAAAGAGGTTGGTTTGCGAGGCGGCTTCCAGCAGGTTGTTATCCAGTCCGAGCACCACGTCGGCCTTGCTGTTTTTCCCTTCCATGCGCAGGCGGTTGAGCAGCGAAACGCCATCTTCCAGCGCCACGAACTTCAGCTCGCAGTTGCAGTCGGCTTCAAAGGCTTTTTTGACAACCGGGCCAGGGCCCCAGTCGGCAGAGAAGGAGTCATAGGTGTAGACCGTCAGAACGGGCTTGGCTAAAGCGGGCAGCGCGAACAGCGCCAGCAGGGGGAGAACTTTTTTTAACACTTTGCACCTCAGGGTTGAGTGGCAAAGGATTTTGAGCAACAGCCTCAAATCCCTTCGCCGGCGTTATCCGGATCAGGTTCGACGGGTATTATCTCAGCGCACATCTGTGATGCAGCACCCCGTTGAGAACGGCGCTATTGTAATGATTTGGTGAATATTACGAAAGCGTTATGGCTCCGGGGGCGCAAACCAGGCGGATTTAAAATCAAACCAGCCCAGGGTGTTCATCCGCAGGCCGCGCATGCTGCGCTGGCCCTGGATCATCAGCCAGTGGTGGATCAGCGGGACGATCGCCTGCTCGGCCAGCAGCTGCTGGCACCATACGGCAAGATTCATCTCGCCCGCACGCCACTGAGCGGCATCCTGCTGCCAGTCCCGGTCGATGCAGTGCTGGATCAGCGGGACTTCATACAAATGCGAGAAGAGGGAAAAATCGAGCGGCAGGGTGAAGTTGGCGCTGTTCAGCCAGATATCGCTGGCGATTTCCCCCTGATGCCATTCGTCATAGTCCACTTCCCTGATGTCCAGCCTGACTCCTTCCGCTGCCAGCAGGCGGGTCATGATCCTCGCGATAAAACGATGCTCAACATGATCGCGGTAGTAGGTCAGGGTGATGGACTCCAGCCCTGCGGGTTTGTCGCAGCGCGTTGGTCGGGCATGGTGCCAGCGCGGAAGCAGGCCGTACGCCGGGAACCAGTATGTCTGGTACTGCTCTTCCGCATGGTAGATAAGATTGGAAGGAGACAGCACGTGGCTGATCCACTTGCGGACAGCCGGGTTTGCCCCACGGTGGGTGCGGCGGTCAAAGAGGAGATAGTAGCAGCCCTCCTCCAGGCGGCTCTCCACGGCCTTTTCTCCGGTGGTGGGGCCTTCAAGCGTCAGCCCGCAGCTCAGGTCTTCATTGAGATCCGGCAATACCCACACGTTCACTTCGTCGATCAGCGCCCGATAGCCAAAGTAGTCATCGAACGCGCGGATTTTCAGCTGGTTGCTGTTATTGCGGGAGACGGAGTAGGGCCCGGTGCCAATCGGCAGGCTGGCAAAATTGTTCAGTGATTCCCACTCGGCAGGCAAAATCATCGACGGCACATAGCCCAGCAGCCAGGGAAGCCACTTGTCCTGCTGCGCCAGCTCGATATCCAGCGTCCAGGCCGTGGGGGAGTGGATGCGCGAAATATGCGAGTAGAGCGGCAGCCTGCGGGCGCGTTCCAGAGAGGCGATGACGTCGTGCATCTCCAGTTCGCGACCGTGGTGAAAGTGGATGCCGGGGCGTAAGAAGAAGCGCCAGTGGCGCGGGGAAAGCTGCTGCCAGTGGTGCGCGATATCCGCCTCCAGTTCCCCGTTTTCCTCATTTATCCGCGTCAGGCCGCTGAAGATTTGTCGGGCCATGTGGGTTTCAGAACGCCGTAACGCCGTGCCGGGCAACAGATTTTTCATCGGACGGTAGTAGAGCACCCGCAGAATGTGTCGGCCCTGACGAAAACTGCGTCCGAGATGGGAGACCAGCATCTGGCGCACGGCGGCCTTGTCGCCCACCAGCTGGACCAGCTGATCGATACGGTCCTGCTCGAGCAGGTCTTCTGCACGCTGCTGCTGCAATGCCAGCCCGGTGTAGAGAAAGGTCAGCCGCGAGCGTTTCCCGCGTCCCGCCTCCGCTTCCCAGCTTAACCACCCCTGCTGCTGCATGGTATTGAGCAGCGTGCGCATATGGCGGCGGGAACAGCTAAGCAGGTCAGCCAGCTCGTTGAGCGTGGTTTCCTGCGATTGCCCCTCGCAGCACTGCCAGAGGCGGATAAATTGTTGCTGCAGACGACCGGAAGGCATAAAAGAGGAACTCCTGACAAAAAACCAGCAATTTATTAATCCCTATATTAGGCCAATAATGCTTCCCGATGAAGCGAGGAGGTAAATGATGAAGAGGTCTACCGCACGTCAGTTTTATCAGCAGTACTTTTCAGCGACAAAAGGATCGTCCTGGCTGGCCCGCCCGTGTGCAGAGCAACGGCTGAAAATGTTAGAAGAACTGATGCAGTGGGACGTTACGAAACCGGCCTCTTCTCGCTGACTCGCCTCGATCATGTGTGACTGAGTATTGGTGCTAATCACCCGCCAGCAAAATGTTTTTGCTGGCTTTTTTCGTTTATTCTTTCACCCAATTTCGATTCGCTTTCACAAGGACTTGCGCATGCTGTGGTTGATGACGATGGGGCGACGCCTGAACGGCGTGTATGCCGCTTTTATGCTGGTGGCCTTTATGATGGGCGTGGCGGGAGCGCTGCAGGCGCCGACGCTGAGCCTGTTTCTCAGCCGCGAGGTGGGGGCACAGCCGTTCTGGGTGGGGCTGTTTTATACCGTCAACGCGATAGCCGGGATCCTGGTCAGCCTCGCGCTGGCGAAGCGATCGGACAGCCAGGGCGATCGTCGTAAGCTGATCCTCTTTTGCTGCGCCATGGCCGTGGGTAACGCGCTGCTCTTTGCTTTCAATCGTCATTACCTGACGCTCATTACCTGCGGCGTGCTGCTCGCCTCTCTTGCGAACACCGCCATGCCGCAGCTGTTCGCGCTGGCCCGGGAATATGCGGATAGCTCGGCGCGGGAAGTGGTGATGTTCAGCTCGGTGATGCGTGCCCAGCTCTCGCTGGCGTGGGTCATTGGCCCGCCGCTGGCCTTCATGCTGGCGTTGAACTACGGCTTTACCGCGATGTTCTCCATCGCGGCCGGGATTTTTGTCATCAGCCTGGCGCTGATTGCCTTCGCACTGCCGTCCGTGGCGCGCGTCGAACAGACAGCGGATAAACCGCTCACCCAGGTGAGCGGCTGGCAGGACAAAAACGTCCGCATGCTGTTTATTGCCTCCACGCTGATGTGGACCTGCAACACCATGTACATCATCGACATGCCGCTGTGGATCAGCAGCGATCTGGGCTTACCGGACAAGCTCGCGGGGATCTTAATGGGCACCGCTGCCGGGCTGGAAATTCCGGCGATGATTCTGGCGGGTTATTACGTTAAGCGCTTTGGGAAGCGTCGGATGATGATCGTCGCCGTGGCGGCCGGGGTGCTGTTCTACGCGGGGCTGATCCTTTTCCATTCGCGTGAAGCGCTGCTGGCGCTGCAGCTGTTTAATGCTGTGTTTATTGGCATCGTTGCCGGGATCGGCATGCTCTGGTTCCAGGATTTAATGCCGGGCCGCGCCGGGTCGGCGACCACGCTTTTTACCAACAGCATTTCGACCGGAGTGATCCTGGCGGGGGTGATTCAGGGGGCGCTGGCGCAAAGTTACGGGCATGGCTCAGTTTACTGGATGATTGCGGCGATTTCGGTGGTTACGCTTGGGCTGACTTGCCGGGTTAAGGATGTCTGATTCTGGAAGGCGGCTTTACGAAACAAATCAATGGCCCGCTTTTTGCGGGCCATTGTCTTTAGCCCATAAACGCAGGCTGTTTTTTCTCGTACGCGGAGATGGCGTCTTCGTGCTGGAGCGTCAAACCAATGCTGTCCAGACCGTTCAGCATGCAGTGGCGGCGGAACGCATCAATGCTGAAGCTGTAGGTTTTATCCCCGGCTTTCACCACTTCCCCTTCCAGATCCACTTCAAACGCCATGCCCGGGTTCGCCTTAACCAGCGTGAACAATTCATCGACCTGTTCGTCGCTCAGCGTCACCGGCAGCAGCTGGTTGTTGAAGCTGTTGCCGTAAAAGATATCCGCGAAGCTGGGGGCAATGACCACTTTAAAGCCGTAGTCCGTGAGCGCCCACGGCGCATGTTCACGGGATGAACCACAGCCAAAGTTTTCCCGCGCCAGCAGGATGGATGCGCCTTTGTACTCCGGGAAGTTCAGAACGAATTCCGGATTAGGCACCTCGCCTTTATCGTCCAGGAAACGCCAGTCGTTGAACAGGTGCGCGCCAAAGCCGGTGCGGGTCACCTTCTGCAAAAACTGCTTAGGAATGATCGCGTCCGTATCAACGTTAGCGGCGTCCAGCGGGACAACACGGCCCGTATGTTGGGTAAATTTCTCTGCCATGATTGTCTCCTTATTTCAGGCTGCGAATGTCGGCGAAATGGCCGGTGACTGCCGCAGCGGCGGCCATTGCCGGGCTGACCAGATGGGTGCGCCCACCGCGGCCCTGACGGCCTTCAAAGTTACGGTTGCTGGTGGAGGCACAGCGCTCACCCGGATTCAGGCGATCGTTATTCATGGCCAGGCACATGGAGCAGCCAGGCAGGCGCCACTCGAATCCTGCTTCGATAAAGATCTTATCCAGACCTTCGGCTTCCGCCTGGGCTTTCACCGGACCGGAGCCTGGAACCACCAGCGCCTGCACGCCCGGTGCGACTTTACGGCCTTTGGCAATCTCTGCCGCCGCACGCAAATCTTCGATACGGGAGTTGGTGCAGGAGCCGATAAATACCTTATCAATGGTCACGTCGGTCAACGGTACGCCGGGTTTCAGCCCCATATAGGCCAGCGCTTTTTCCGCACTGGCGCGCTCGACCGGATCGGCGAAGGAGGCCGGATCGGGAATGGCGTCGTTGACGGAAATTACCTGGCCCGGGTTGGTTCCCCAGGTCACCTGAGGGGCAATCTCTTCTGCCTGCAGCGTGACAACGGTATCAAACGTTGCCCCGTCGTCGGTTTTCAGGGTTTTCCAGTACGCTACCGCGTCGTCAAAATCCTGGCCTTTCGGCGCGTGCAGACGGCCCTTCACATAGTTGAAGGTCGTTTCATCTGGCGCGACCAGACCGGCTTTGGCACCCATCTCAATGGCCATATTGCACAGGGTCATGCGACCCTCCATGCTCAGCGCCTGAATCGCGTCGCCGCAGAATTCAACGACGTGGCCGGTACCGCCTGCGCTGCCGGTTTTACCGATGATCGCCAGCACGATGTCTTTCGCGGTAATGCCAGGTGCCGCCTTGCCCTTCACTTCAATCTTCATCGTTTTGGCGCGGCCCTGCTTCAGGGTCTGCGTCGCCAGCACGTGTTCAACTTCAGACGTGCCAATCCCGAACGCCAGGGCGCCAAACGCGCCGTGGGTTGCGGTATGGGAGTCGCCGCAGACGATGGTCATGCCCGGCAGGGTAATTCCCTGCTCTGGACCCATCACGTGAACGATGCCCTGATAGGGGTGGTTCAGATCGTACAGCTCAACGCCAAATTCGTTGCAGTTCTTGATCAGCTCCTGCATCTGGATACGCGCCATCTCACCCGAGGCATTAATGTCTTTGGTCTGGGTGGAAACGTTGTGATCCATCGTCGCGAAGGTTTTACCCGGCTGACGTACCGGGCGCTTGTGCGCGCGCAGGCCGTCAAATGCCTGAGGAGAGGTCACTTCGTGTACCAGATGACGGTCAATGTACAGCAGTGGGGTTTCGTTTGGTGCCTCGTAGACAACGTGCGCATCAAACAATTTTTCGTATAACGTTTTGGCCATGATTACACCCCTTCAGCGACATAGCGGGCAATAATGTCGCCCATTTCATCGGTACTGACTGCCGCCGCGCCGCGTGATAAATCACCGGTACGAACGCCTTCTTCTAACGCCCGGTTAATGGCATTTTCAATCGCGGTTGCTGCATCGCCTGCATCCAGGCTGTAGCGCAGCAGCAGGGCCAGAGAGAGGATCTGCGCAATCGGGTTAGCGATGTTTTTGCCCGCAATATCCGGCGCGGAACCGCCTGCCGGCTCGTACAGGCCAAAACCTTCTTCATTCAGGCTGGCGGATGGCAGCATGCCCATAGAGCCGGTGATCATCGCGCACTCGTCTGACAAAATGTCGCCGAACAGGTTGGAGCACAGCAGGACGTCAAACTGAGACGGATCCTTGATCAGCTGCATCGTCGCGTTGTCGATGTACATGTGCGACAGCTCAACGTCCGGGTACTGCTTCGCGACTTCGCTGACGATCTCGCGCCACAAGATGGAAGACTGCAGCACGTTCGCTTTATCAATGGAGGTCACTTTATGGCGGCGCTTGCGCGCTGACTCAAAGGCGATATGGGCGATACGTTCAATTTCGAAGCGGTGATAGACCTCAGTGTCGAACGCCTTCTCATGCTGGCCGCTGCCTTCGCGCCCTTTTGGCTGACCGAAATAGATCCCGCCGGTCAGTTCACGCACGCACAGAATGTCGAAGCCGTTGGCGGCGATATCCGCGCGCAGCGGGCAGAACTCTTCCAGGCCCTGATACAGCTTCGCCGGACGCAGGTTGCTGAACAGCTTGAAATGTTTACGCAGCGGCAGCAGCGCGCCGCGCTCTGGCTGCTCTGCAGGCGGCAGGTGTTCCCAATTCGGGCCACCGACGGAACCAAACAGCACGGCATCGGCATTTTCACAGCCTTCCACGGTCGCTTTCGGCAGTGGCGTACCGTGGTTATCAATCGCAATACCGCCCACATCGTAGTGGCTGGTGGTGATTTTCATCGCAAAACGCGCGCGAACGGCTTCCAGTACTTTCAGCGCCTGTGCCATCACTTCCGGGCCAATACCGTCGCCCGGTAACACAGCAATATGGTAATTCTTCGACATTACACGGTTTCCTTGTTGTTCTCTTTATTCTGAGCTTTGCGTTGCAACTCTTTTTCGACTTCGGCGGCGCGCCAGATGTTGTTCAGCACATGCACCATCGCTTTCGCGGAGGATTCAACGATATCGGTCGCCAGGCCCACGCCATGGAAACGGCGGCCATTGTGGGTCACAACAATGTCGACCTGGCCCAGCGCATCTTTGCCGTGGCCCTTGGCCGTCAGGTCATATTTCACCAGCTCAACGTCGTACTCGGTGACGCGGTTGATCGCCTGATAAATGGCATCCACAGGGCCGTTTCCGTTCGCCGCTTCGGCCTTAATTTCATCACCGCAGGCCAGCTTGACAGAGGCAGTGGCGATGTCGCTGGAGCCGGACTGCACGTTGAAGTAATCCAGACGGAAGTGCTCTGGCTCTTCCTGCTGCTTGTTAATAAAGGCCAGCGCTTCCAGGTCGTAGTCGAACACCTGACCTTTTTTATCGGCCAGCTTCAGGAAAGCGTCGTACAGCTGATCCATGTTGTAATCGCTGTCCTTATAACCCATCTCTTCCATGCGGTGCTTCACCGCCGCACGGCCGGAACGGGAGGTCAGGTTCAACTGGACCTGATTCAGGCCAATGGATTCCGGGGTCATAATTTCGTAGTTTTCACGGTTTTTCAGCACACCATCCTGGTGAATGCCGGAGGAGTGCGCAAAGGCGCCCGTGCCGACGATCGCTTTGTTGGCCGGAATCGGCATGTTGCAAATCTGGCTGACGGTCTGGCTGGTGCGCCAGATCTCGTTGTGATTGATGCGGGTGTGCACGTCCATGATGTCTTTGCGCACTTTGATAGCCATGATCACTTCTTCCAGCGAGCAGTTGCCCGCGCGTTCACCGATACCGTTCATCGCGCCTTCTACCTGACGCGCGCCAGCGTGGACGGCTGCGATGGCATTGCCCACGGCCAGACCCAAATCATCGTGGGTGTGGACGGAGATAATCGCTTTATCAATGTTCGGTACGCGGTCATACAGGCCGGTGATGATATTGGCGAACTCAAACGGCATGGTGTAGCCGACAGTGTCCGGAATGTTGATGGTTTTGGCGCCGGCATTGATGGCGGCTTCCACCACACGGGCCAGATCTTCAATCGGCGTGCGGCCCGCATCTTCACAGGAGAATTCAACGTCATCGGTGTAGTTGCGTGCGCGTTTGACCATATATACCGCGCGCTCAATCACCTCATCCAGCGTACTGCGCAGCTTGGTGGCGATGTGCATAGGTGAGGTGGCAATAAAGGTGTGGATACGGAACGCTTCGGCCACTTTCAGCGACTCGGCCGCGACGTCGATATCTTTTTCAACACAGCGTGCCAGACCGCACACGCGGCTGTTTTTAATGGTGCGGGCGATAGTCTGGACGGATTCGAAATCGCCCGGAGACGAGACCGGGAAACCCACCTCCATCACGTCGACACCCATACGTTCGAGAGCCAGCGCGATCTGCAGTTTCTCTTTTACACTCAGGCTTGCCTGTAATGCCTGTTCACCGTCACGTAAAGTAGTATCGAAAATAATGACTTGCTGGCTCATGGGTTAGGTCCTTGTCAGTCTTAGGGCGCCTTGCTACGAGCATAAAAAAACCCGCGCAGTGGCGCGGGTTTTTAGTCTTACTGGTGACGATTCAACGCTGAATTTCGCCCGCCAGTCTACCGCGCACAGTGGATGCGTTTAGTAGTAGTAGACCGGTGAAACGAATGGTGCGAATCATGAATCGTGCTCCGTTAAATTCAATATGCTTTTAGTGGTACTGGATACGCCAGTTGATGTCAACCCCTGATGATAAAAACGGGCCCGACGGGCGTAATCAGCAGGATAATTACTTTAGCTAATTGTGCTGGTTTTGGCTTTTATGACCCGACTAATTGTCTAATTTTGGACTGAAGAAAACAGTTGCAGAAACAAATAAATATAATTGTTTCAAATGAGTGACGCGGGTTACTGAGAATGTTCTGTACGTAAAGGGTTTTAATATCATTAAGTTATAATTATGGTGAATCTATTGCGCTTCGCTGAAAAACGAAAAGAGATAACATGTTATTAACTAACTGCAGAGCGGTGGCGATAACAGTTTAATAATACTTAAGTCATCATTAACCTGGCGGTCATTGTGTATTTGTTTGGTTTATGGTTTCATTTCAATCCTAAAGTCAAACATATCATTTGCGCTATTTTCTTTTCGTTTATATAGCGTCTTTATATATTCTGAATTTTAAATAATTCTCTTTCGCTGATCGTATTTGCATGATAAATCATATTTTTCGAGATGATTAGCGTACGTTGGCAAAGGGAGTTTAGCGTGACAGTGGAGTCAGAAGTGCCAGAAAATAATATTAAACAACCTCAAGCTACTGATGGGATTAAACCGCAGTTACGCACGGTGGATCTTAATCTTCTGACGGTGTTTGATGCGGTCATGCAGGAACAGAATATCACCCGTGCCGCCCAGGCGTTGGGGATGTCGCAACCTGCTGTGAGTAATGCCGTTGCCAGACTCAAGCTCATGTTTAACGACGAATTATTCGTTCGTTACGGGAGGGGGATCCAGCCTACGGCGCGCGCATTCCAGCTGTTCGGTTCCATCCGCCAGGCGTTGCAGTTGGTGCAAAATGAGCTGCCGGGATCGGGCTTTGAACCCTTGAGCAGCGAGCGCGTATTCCATCTTTGTGTCTGCAGTCCATTAGATAATTATTTAACGTCGATTATTTATAATAAAGTCGAAGAAATCGCACCAAATATCAATCTGGTTTTTAAATCATCCCTGAATCAAAACACGGAACATCAGTTACGCTATCAGGAGATCGAATTCGTTCTGGGGTATGAAGAGTTCCGTCGTCCGGAATTTTCCTGCGTATCGCTCTTTAAAGATGAAATGGTTCTTGTCGCCAGTAAAAAACACCCACGTCTGAATTCTCCGCTGCGAGAACACGATGTTTATAACGAACAGCACGCCGTTGTTGCTCTCGACAGATATGCTTCCTTTAGCCTGCCGTGGTATGACACTGCGGATAAACAGGCGTGCGTGGCTTATCAGGGCATGGCTATGGTCAGCGTATTAAACGTGGTCTCCCAGACACAGCTGGTGGCGATTGCACCGCGCTGGCTGGCAGAAGAGTTTTCTGACCCATTAAATCTGCAAATTTTGCCATTGCCGCTTAAGTTAAATAGCCGAACCTGTTATCTCTCCTGGCATGAAGCGGCCGGACGGGATAAAGGACACCAGTGGATGGAAGAGTTGCTGGTTGGTATCTGTCGCCGGTAAACGCATCGGGATAAATCGCATCGGATCATGTGATTTATCCTGAGTTTTTTTGGATAGTTGCTATTTTGTTCTGTGAGTCTTTTTTTCGGGCGGCTCTTCGGCACGCAAAAATAGATGATTTCCTGCATTGTCCTGCTTTTCAGCGATGATTTATCACACCGTCCTCTATTCTCAGAGGAATTAACCATATCTTCTGTTAACGGCTGCGTTTTCTGCTTTACGCACCGTTTATCTCCCCGGGTTTGCTAATTGCCTGCCTCATAACGAGCGGTTAAGGTAAAGAACACTCTGCAAAATATAAGATTGGTTCATCCCAATCGTAAGACGGTGCGGAAATGAATTCGGCAGTCCGTCTATAACAAAATGCCTGGAGGCAAAGCATGGAGATGTTGTCTGGCGCGGAAATGGTCGTCCGGTCGCTGATCGATCAGGGCGTAAAGCAAGTGTTCGGCTACCCTGGCGGCGCGGTCCTCGATATTTATGATGCCCTCCATACGGTAGGGGGCATTGACCATGTTCTGGTACGTCACGAGCAGGCGGCCGTACACATGGCCGACGGCCTGGCGCGTGCGACGGGTGAAGTGGGCGTGGTGTTAGTCACGTCCGGCCCCGGCGCGACAAACGCCATTACCGGCATTGCGACGGCGTATATGGACTCTATCCCGCTGGTGATCCTCTCCGGGCAGGTAGCCACCTCGCTGATTGGCTACGATGCTTTTCAGGAGTGCGACATGGTCGGGATTTCGCGTCCCGTGGTGAAGCACAGCTTCCTGGTTAAGCAAACCGAAGATATTCCCGGCGTACTGAAAAAAGCCTTCTGGCTGGCGGCAAGCGGACGCCCGGGACCGGTGGTGGTCGATCTGCCTAAAGACATTCTGAACCCGGCAAACAAGCTGCCTTACGTCTGGCCGGAATCGGTGAGCATGCGTTCTTACAACCCGACAACGCAGGGGCATAAAGGTCAGATCAAGCGGGCGTTGCAAACGCTTCTGGCAGCCAAGAAACCGGTCGTCTATGTCGGGGGCGGAGCGATCAACGCAGCCTGTGAAGCCCAGCTTCGTGAACTGATTGAAAAACTCAACCTTCCTGTTGCGTCGTCGCTGATGGGGCTGGGGGCGTTTCCCGCCACCCACCGCCAGGCGCTGGGTATGCTGGGTATGCACGGTACCTATGAAGCCAACATGACGATGCATCACTCCGATGTGATCTTTGCCGTCGGTGTGCGTTTTGACGATCGTACCACCAACAACCTGGCGAAATATTGCCCGAATGCCACCGTGCTGCATATTGATATCGATCCGACGTCAATATCTAAAACGGTGTCGGCTGATGTGCCGATCGTCGGTGATGCCCGTCAGGTTCTGGAACAGATGCTGGATCTGCTGGCCCAGGAGAAAGCGACCCAGCCGCTGGATGAGATCCGCGACTGGTGGCAGCAGATTGAACAGTGGCGCGCGCGTCAGTGCCTGAAATATGACACGCAGAGCGAAAACATTAAGCCGCAGGCGGTCATCGAAGCGGTGTGGCGACTGACGAAAGGTGAAGCGTATGTGACCTCAGACGTGGGCCAGCACCAGATGTTTGCTGCCCTGTATTATCCGTTTGATAAACCGCGACACTGGATCAACTCGGGTGGCTTAGGCACCATGGGCTTTGGTCTGCCTGCCGCGCTGGGCGTGAAGCTGGCGCTGCCGGATGAAACCGTCGTCTGCGTGACCGGAGACGGAAGTATCCAGATGAACATTCAGGAACTGTCTACCGCGCTGCAGTATGAACTGCCGGTTCTCGTGCTGAACCTGAATAACGGCTACCTCGGCATGGTGAAGCAGTGGCAGGATATGATTTATTCTGGCCGTCACTCACAGTCATACATGAAATCGCTGCCGGATTTTGTTCGTCTTGCTGAAGCTTACGGCCATGTTGGCATGCGGGTAACCGATCCGGCCGAGCTGGAAACGAAGCTCGCACAAGCGCTTGAGCACGTTAAAAACAACCGCCTCGTCTTTATGGATGTGATTGTTGATGGAACCGAGCACGTCTATCCGATGCATATTCGGGGTGGTGGTATGGATGAAATGTGGTTAAGCAAAACGGAGAGAACCTGATATGCGCCGGATATTATCAGTTTTACTGGAAAACGAGTCTGGCGCACTGTCGCGCGTCATTGGCCTTTTTGCGCAGCGCGGCTATAACATTGAAAGCCTGACCGTCGCCCCGACGGAAGACCCAACGCTGTCGCGCATGACGATCCAAACCGTCGGCGACGCTAAGGTGCTTGAACAGATTGAGAAACAGCTGCACAAGCTGGTCGACGTGCTGCGCGTGAGCGAGCTGGGGCAAGGGGCCTACGTTGAACGCGAGGTCATGCTGGTGAAAATTCAGGCCAGCGGCTACGGGCGTGAAGAAGTCAAACGCAATGCGGATATTTTCCGCGGACAGATTATCGACGTCACGCCTTCTCTTTATACCGTTCAGCTGGTCGGGACGAGCGACAAGCTGGATGCGTTCCTGGCGTCCGTACGGGATGTCGCAAAAATTGTCGAGGTGGCGAGATCGGGGGTTGTGGGTCTGTCACGCGGCGAGAAAATCATGCGTTAGTTGTCAAAAAGGTTCGCCTCTTTCTGCCCGGTCACCAAAGCCGGGCTTTTTTTTGCGTAATCAGCCGACAACGCAGATAAAAGCGGTTGCCGCGAAGGCTTTTCTGCGTTTAGATGTTAAAAGATTTAACCATAACCTTGACAGGGCCATGGACTCTTTTCTTTTTTTAAGGGGCAATTGTGAAACTGGATGAAATCGCCCGGCTAGCCGGCGTGTCACGAACAACGGCCAGCTATGTGATTAACGGTAAAGCAAAGCAGTACCGTGTCAGCGACAAGACCGTTGAAAAAGTTATGGCGGTGGTTCGTGAACATAACTACCATCCGAATGCTGTCGCAGCCGGTCTGCGCGCCGGGCGCACCCGCTCTATTGGTCTGGTGATCCCGGACTTGGAAAACACCAGCTATACCCGTATCGCCAACTATCTTGAACGTCAGGCGCGTCAGCGCGGCTATCAACTGCTGATTGCCTGCTCGGAAGACCAGCCTGATAACGAGATGCGCTGCATTGAACATCTGCTTCAGCGCCAGGTGGATGCCATTATTGTTTCGACCTCCTTACCGCCGGAGCATCCTTTCTACCAGCGCTGGGCGAATGATCCGTTCCCGATCGTTGCGCTTGACCGTGCCCTCGATCGCGAGCATTTCACCAGCGTGGTGGGTGCCGATCAGGATGATGCCGAAATGCTGGCCGCAGAGCTGCGGACGTTCCCGGCGGAAACGGTGCTGTATCTTGGCGCGCTGCCTGAACTTTCCGTGAGCTTCCTGCGCGAGCAGGGATTCAGAACGGCATGGAAAGACGATCCGCGCGAGGTTCACTACCTCTATGCCAACAGCTACGAACGTGAAGCCGCCGCGCAGCTTTTCGAAAAATGGCTGGAAACGCATCCAATGCCTCAGGCGCTGTTCACTACCTCGTTTGCGCTCTTGCAGGGTGTCATGGATGTGACCTTACGTCGTGAAGGTAAACTGCCTTCCGATCTGGCGATTGCCACGTTCGGGGATAATGAGCTGCTCGACTTCCTTCAGTGCCCGGTGCTGGCGGTTGCACAGCGCCATCGCGATGTGGCTGAACGCGTGCTGGAGATTGTGCTGGCAAGTCTGGATGAACCCCGCAAACCGAAGCCGGGCCTGACGCGTATCAAACGTAACCTCTACCATCGCGGAATTTTGAGCCGCCAAAAATGAAATGACCGGGGCGGTGAAATCTGCCCCTTTTTGCTGCAATAATTCGTGCAGATAATTCCCGGAAAGAAATTAGGATAATTCTTGGGAGATCATAATCGCCTATTTTTTTTTATTCATTTTGGCTTTTAAATTGCCCTTTAAACAACATCTCAGCGATTTTAAACGGCACTCTTTGTATTATTTTGTTACAAACCCTCTTCGGTCGATGAATATTCAGACGTTTTTTCCTCTTCCTTTGACAGCTTACGCGATAACCACTGCGCTTACCGCTCGCCTGAGTGAATCTGGCGCTGTCATCCCCTGAGAATCTGTCATAAAATGCTGCCCGCGTCGCAAACTGACACTTTATATTTATCTGCGATGATATTGAGTGAGCCTTAACGCTAGTGTGCATATTCGGTTTTTTTCTTACAAATATTCATAACGTTAATTTTGCCTCGCCAGTTGTGCAGTTATTAACCAGGACTGTTTATCTCTGTAAATAGAAGGCTTTCGAGTCCTTATGCCGAGAGTCCTGGCTTGACAAGCTTTTCCCTCGCTCCGTAAACTCCTTTAGGTGGGAATTTGTGGGTTAAAGTGGTGAGGAGGGGTGAGACTGGCATGTTCCGTGGAGCTACGTTAGTCAATCTCGACAGTAAAGGGCGTTTATCGGTACCAACCCGATACCGCGACCAGCTGATTGAGAACGCTGCGGGTCAAATGGTTTGCACCATTGACATTAACTCCCCCTGCCTGCTGCTTTACCCCCTGCCTGAATGGGAAATTATTGAGCAAAAGCTGTCGCGACTGTCGAGCATGAACCCGCAGGAACGCCGCGTGCAGCGGTTGTTATTGGGACATGCCAGTGAATGTCAGATGGATAACGCAGGACGATTACTGATTGCCCCTGTGTTACGGCAACATGCCGGTCTGACCAAAGAAGTGATGCTGGTCGGGCAGTTCAACAAATTTGAACTGTGGGATGAAACGACCTGGTATCAACAGGTCAAGGAAGATATCGACGCTGAGCAGTCTGATTCCGCGACATTATCGGAACGGCTGCAGGACTTGTCTCTATAAATATGATGGAAAATTATAAACATAAAACGGTGTTACTGGACGAGGCCGTTAACGGCCTGAATATTCGTCCGGATGGCATCTACATTGATGGCACTTTTGGTCGCGGTGGTCACTCGCGTTTGATCCTCTCCCAACTGGGTGAGGAGGGGCGTCTGCTGGCAATCGATCGCGATCCGCAGGCAATTGCCGTTGCACAGACTATCAATGACCCACGCTTTTCCATCGTGCATGGACCCTTTTCTGCGCTCGCGGACTATGTGGCTGAGCGCGGCCTGACGGGCAAGATCGACGGGATTCTTCTCGATCTTGGCGTCTCTTCACCCCAACTTGATGATGCTGAACGCGGTTTCTCCTTTATGCGCGATGGTCCGCTGGACATGCGTATGGACCCGACTCGCGGCCAGTCTGCCGCCGAGTGGTTACAGACCGCTGATGAAGCGGATATTGCATGGGTCATCAAAACCTTCGGCGAAGAGCGCTTTGGCAAACGTATTGCGCGCGCCATTGTTGAGCGCAATCGCATTGAGCCGATGACCCGCACCAAAGAGTTGGCCGAGGTGATCGCGGCGGCAACGCCGGTGAAGGATAAGCACAAACATCCCGCGACCCGTACCTTCCAGGCGGTTCGCATCTGGGTAAACAGTGAACTGGAGGAAATAGAGCTGGCGCTAAAAAGCTCGCTCGACGTGCTGGCCCCGGGTGGGCGGTTATCCATCATCAGCTTCCATTCGCTGGAAGACCGTATTGTGAAACGCTTTATGCGTGAACAAAGCCGCGGTCCACAGGTACCCGCGGGGCTGCCGATGACGGAAGAACAACTCAGGAAGCTGGGTGGCCGTCAGTTGCGAGCATTAGGCAAGTTGATGCCGGGCGAAGAAGAGGTGGCAGAGAATCCACGCGCCCGTAGTTCAGTGCTGCGTGTTGCAGAGAGGACGAACGCATGATCGGCAGAGTGACAGAGACCCTAAGCAAAGTTAAGGATTCGTTAGGAAGCAACGAGCGCCATGCCTTGCCTGGCGTGATCGGCGACGATCTTTTGCGGTTTGGGAAACTGCCACTCTGTCTGTTCATTTGCATCATTGTCACGGCTGTGACGGTGGTCACCACCGCCCACCACACACGTTTATTGACTGCGCAACGCGAGCAGATGGTACTGGAACGCGATGCGCTGGATATTGAATGGCGAAATCTGATCCTTGAAGAAAACGCGCTCGGCGATCACAGCCGGGTTGAACGGATCGCAACGGAAAAGCTGCAGCTGCAGCATGTTGATCCTTCACAGGAAAATATCGTAGTACAAAAATAAGGGAAAACGCGACGCATGAAAGCAGCGGCAAAAACGCTAAAACCAAAACGTCAGGAAGAACAGGCCAACTTTATCAGTTGGCGTTTTGCGTTGCTTTGCGGCTGCATTTTACTGGCGCTGGGTTTTCTGCTGGGCCGCGTGGCCTGGCTGCAAATCGTCGCCCCTGACATGCTGGTACGTCAGGGCGATATGCGCTCTCTTCGCGTTCAGGAGGTTTCCACGTCCCGCGGGATGATCACCGACCGCTCCGGTCGTCCGCTGGCGGTGAGCGTGCCGGTGAAAGCGATCTGGGCCGATCCGAAAGAGCTGCACGACGCCGGTGGCATTACCCTTGATAACCGCTGGAAAGCCCTGTCTGATGCGCTGAAAATGCCGCTGGATCAGCTGGCTTCCCGCGTTAACGCGAACCCGAAAGGACGTTTTATCTATCTGGCGCGTCAGGTTAACCCTGACATGGCGGACTACATTCGCAAACTGAAGCTGCCGGGTATTCATCTGCGTGAAGAATCCCGCCGTTACTACCCATCCGGCGAAGTAACCGCTCACCTCATTGGCTTTACCAACGTCGACAGCCAGGGGATTGAGGGCGTTGAGAAAAGCTTCGATAAGTGGCTCACCGGCCAGCCGGGCGAGCGAATCGTGCGTAAGGACCGTTACGGGCGCGTCATCGAAGATATCTCTTCCACGGACAGTCAGGCAGCGCATAACCTGGCCCTGAGTATCGACGAGCGCCTGCAGGCGCTGGTCTACCGCGAGTTGAACAACGCGGTGGCGTTCAACAAGGCGGAGTCAGGCAGCGCCGTGCTGGTGGATGTCAGCACCGGTGAAGTGCTGGCGATGGCCAACAGCCCGTCCTACAACCCGAACAACTTTACCGGCACCGCAAAAGATGCCATGCGTAACCGGGCAATTACCGACGTGTTCGAACCCGGCTCCACGGTGAAGCCGATGGTGGTGATGACCGCGCTCCAGCGCGGTATTGTCAATGAAAACACGGTCCTGAACACTGTCCCATACCGTATTAACGGCCACGAGATAAAAGACGTGGCGCGCTACAGCGAATTGACCCTGACCGGGGTGTTACAGAAGTCGAGTAACGTCGGTGTTTCAAAGCTGGCGTTAGCGATGCCGTCCTCAGCGTTAGTAGAGACTTACTCACGTTTTGGACTGGGAAAGGCGACCAATTTGGGGTTGGTCGGAGAACGCAGTGGCTTATATCCTCAAAAACAACGGTGGTCTGACATAGAGAGGGCCACCTTCTCTTTCGGCTATGGGCTAATGGTAACCCCGTTACAGTTAGCACGAGTCTACGCAACGATTGGCAGCTATGGCGTCTATCGCCCGCTGTCGATTACCAAAGTTGATCCACCGGTCCCGGGCGAGCGTATCTTCCCGGAATCTATCGTTCGTACCGTGGTGCACATGATGGAAAGCGTGGCGCTGCCGGGCGGCGGCGGCGTGAAGGCGGCGATTAAAGGCTATCGTATCGCCATTAAAACCGGTACAGCGAAAAAAGTGGGGCCAGACGGCCGCTACATCAACAAATACATTGCCTATACCGCAGGCGTTGCGCCTGCAAGCAATCCGCGTTTTGCGCTGGTGGTCGTGATAAACGATCCACAGGCGGGTAAATACTACGGCGGCGCCGTCTCCGCGCCTGTGTTCGGGGCCATCATGGGCGGCGTGTTACGCACCATGAACATTGAACCGGATGCGCTGGCGACGGGCGAAAAAAGTGAATTTGTAATTAATCAAGGCGAGGGTACAGGTGGCAGATCGTAATTTGCGCGACCTTCTCGCTCCGTGGGTGCCAAATGCACCGGAGCGAGCACTGCGAGAGATGGTACTGGACAGCCGCGTAGCGGCTTCTGGCGATCTTTTTGTGGCGGTGGTCGGTCATCAGGCGGACGGGCGTCGTTATATCCCGCAGGCGATTGCGCAAGGTGTGGCTGCCATTATTGCTGAGGCTAAAGATGAGGCAACCGACGGTGAGATCCGTGAAATGCACGGCGTGCCGGTCATCTATCTCAGCCAGTTAAACGAACGTCTTTCCGCACTGGCGGGACGTTTTTATCACGAACCTTCCGACCAGCTGCGTCTGGTTGGCGTAACGGGTACGAACGGTAAAACCACCACCACGCAGCTGATGGCGCAGTGGGCACAGCTGCTGGGTGAAACCGGTGCGGTGATGGGGACCGTGGGTAACGGTCTGCTGGGCAAAGTGAGCCCGACGGAAAACACCACCGGCTCGGCGGTTGACGTACAGCACGTGCTTGCCGGTCTGGCAGGGCAGGGAGCAACCTTTGCCGCGATGGAGGTCTCTTCGCACGGTCTGGTACAGCACCGCGTCGCGGCGCTGAAATTTGCTGCATCCGTGTTTACCAACCTGAGCCGCGACCATCTTGATTATCATGGCGATATGGAGCACTACGAAGCCGCGAAATGGCTGCTGTTCTCTACTCACCATTACGGTCAGGCCATCATCAACGCCGACGATGAAGTGGGCCGCCGCTGGCTGGCGAAGCTGCCGGATGCGGTTGCCGTCTCGATGGAAGACCATATCAATCCGAACTGCCACGGCCGCTGGCTGAAGGCGGTTGAGGTGAATTATCACGACAGCGGGGCGACCATCCGCTTTGCCTCTTCCTGGGGTGAAGGCGAAATTGAAAGCCGCCTGATGGGGGCGTTTAACGTCAGCAACCTGCTGCTGGCCCTGGCAACGCTGCTGGCGCTGGGTTACCCGATGGCTGAACTGCTGAAAACCGCCGCGCGACTGCAGCCGGTTTGTGGCCGTATGGAAGTATTTAGCGCGCCGGGTAAGCCGACCGTTGTGGTTGATTATGCCCACACGCCGGATGCGCTGGAAAAAGCGCTGGAAGCGGCGCGCCTGCACTGTACCGGTAAGCTCTGGTGCGTGTTTGGCTGCGGCGGCGATCGCGACAAAGGCAAACGCCCGCTAATGGGGGCGATTGCGGAACAGTTCGCGGATATTCCGGTTGTCACCGATGACAACCCGCGTACCGAAGAGCCGCGCGCCATCATTAATGACATTCTGGCGGGTATGCTGGACGCAGGTCGCGCGCGCGTCGTGGAAGGCCGGGCGGAAGCCGTGACGAACGCCATCATGCAGGCACAGGAGAATGATGTTGTTCTGCTGGCGGGCAAAGGCCATGAAGATTATCAGATCGTTGGCAATCGCCGTCTGGACTACTCGGATCGCGTAACGGCAGCTCGCCTGCTGGGAGTTGTCGCATGATTAGCCTCTCCTTAAGCCAGGCCGCAGAAGTACTGCACGGCGACCTGCACGGGCAAGACCTGACCATCGATGCCGTGACGACGGACACCCGTAAAGTCACCGCAGGCTGTCTGTTTGTGGCGCTGAAAGGCGAGCGTTTTGACGCGCATGATTTTGCCGAGCAGGCCAAAGAGAACGGCGCCGGTGCGCTGCTGGTCAGCCGCAAGCTTGATATCGATCTGCCGCAGGTTGTGGTGAAAGATACGCGTCTCGCGTTCGGTGAGCTGGCTGCCTGGGTTCGTCAGCAGGTGCCGGCTCGCGTCGTCGCGCTGACAGGGTCATCAGGCAAAACGTCAGTGAAAGAGATGACGGCGGCGATCCTCAGCCAGTGCGGCAATACGCTTTTTACCGCGGGCAACCTCAATAATGACATCGGCGTGCCGATGACATTGCTTCGCCTGACCAAAGAGCATGACTATGCGGTGATCGAGTTAGGCGCAAACCACCAGGGTGAAATCGCCTGGACCGTAAGCCTGACTCGCCCGGAAGCGGCGCTGGTGAATAACCTCGCGGCTGCGCACCTGGAAGGCTTTGGCTCGCTGGAAGGCGTGGCGAAAGCGAAAGGCGAGATTTACACCGGCCTGCCGGATAACGGTATCGCCATTCTGAACGCCGACAACAACGACTGGCTGAACTGGCAGAGCATCATTGGTGCGCGTAAAACCTGGCGCTTCTCCCCAAATGCGGCCAACAGTGATTTTACGGCGACCAATATCCATGTGACGTCGCACGGCACCGAGTTCACCCTCACGACCCCAACGGGTGGCGTGGAGGTGCTGCTGCCGCTGCCGGGTCGCCATAACATCGCCAATGCCCTTGCGGCGGCGGCGCTGGCAACGGCGGTGGGCGCTTCACATGAGGCAATCAAAGCCGGGCTGGCGAACCTGAAAGCCGTGCCGGGACGCCTGTTCCCGATTCAGCTTTCGGAAAACAAGCTGCTGCTGGATGATTCCTACAACGCGAACGTTGGCTCGATGACGGCGGCGGTGCAGGTGTTATCTGAAATGCCGGGCTACCGCATCATGGTGGTTGGCGACATGGCAGAACTGGGCGACGAAAGCGAAGCCTGTCATACCCAGGTCGGTGAAGCGGCGAAAGCGGCGGGGCTGGACTGTGTACTGAGCACAGGAAAACTGAGCCAGGCGATTAGCCAGGCCAGCGGCGTTGGCGAGCATTTTGCCGATAAAGCCGCGATGATTGAGCGCCTTAAGGCATTAATGACAGAAAAACAAATTGTGACAGTGTTAGTGAAAGGTTCACGTAGTGCCGCCATGGAAGAGGTTGTGCACGCATTACAGGAGAACGGGACATGTTAGTTTGGCTGGCCGAACATTTGGTCAAATATTACTCAGGCTTTAACGTCTTTTCATATCTGACGTTTCGCGCCATCGTCAGCCTGCTGACTGCGCTGTTCATCTCGTTGTGGATGGGCCCGCGCATGATTGCCCGTCTGCAAAAGCTCTCTTTCGGCCAGGTTGTGCGTAACGACGGCCCGGAATCGCACTTCAGCAAGCGCGGTACGCCAACCATGGGCGGGATCATGATCCTGACTGCCATCGTCGTTTCCGTGCTGTTGTGGGCGTACCCGTCCAACCCGTACGTCTGGTGTGTGCTGACGGTACTGGTGGGTTACGGGATCATCGGTTTTGTTGATGATTACCGCAAAGTCGTCCGCAAAGATACCAAAGGCCTGATTGCCCGCTGGAAGTATTTCTGGATGTCGGTGATCGCGCTGGGCGTGGCCTTCGCGCTGTATCTTGCCGGGAAAGACACGCCAGCGACCGAGCTGGTCGTGCCGTTCTTTAAAGACGTAATGCCGCAACTGGGTCTGTTCTACATTCTGCTGGCGTACTTTGTGATTGTTGGCACCGGTAACGCCGTTAACCTGACCGACGGTCTGGATGGCCTGGCAATCATGCCTACCGTCTTCGTGGCGGCCGGTTTTGCGCTGGTGGCGTGGGCGACCGGTAACATGAACTTTGCGAACTACCTGCACATCCCTTATCTGCGTCATGCGGGTGAACTGGTGATCGTCTGTACGGCGATTGTCGGCGCGGGTCTTGGCTTCCTGTGGTTCAACACCTATCCGGCTCAGGTCTTTATGGGTGACGTCGGTTCACTGGCTTTGGGCGGCGCGCTGGGCATTATTGCCGTGCTGCTGCGCCAGGAGTTCCTGCTGGTGATCATGGGCGGCGTGTTTGTGGTTGAGACGCTGTCGGTGATTTTGCAGGTCGGCTCCTTCAAGCTGCGCGGTCAGCGCATCTTCCGTATGGCGCCGATTCACCACCACTATGAACTGAAAGGCTGGCCGGAGCCGCGCGTCATTGTGCGCTTCTGGATTATTTCGCTGATGCTGGTGCTGATTGGCCTGGCAACGCTGAAGGTACGTTAATCATGGCAGATTACCAGGGCAAAAAAGTCGTTATCATCGGGTTGGGCCTCACGGGGCTCTCCTGCGTGGACTTTTTCCTCGCGCGTGGCGTGACGCCGCGCGTGATGGATACGCGTGTCTCTCCGCCGGGTCTGGACAAGCTGCCGGAACAGGTTGAACGCCACCTTGGTGGTCTGAATGATGACTGGCTGCTGGCAGCCGATCTGATTGTCGCCAGCCCGGGTATGGCGCTGGCGCATCCTTCCCTGAGCGCTGCCGCAGATGCGGGCGTTGAGATTGTTGGCGATATCGAGCTGTTCTGCCGCGAAGCGCAGGCTCCCGTTATCGCGATTACCGGTTCTAACGGTAAAAGCACCGTCACCACCCTGGTGGGGGAAATGGCGAAAGCGGCGGGCATGAACGTCGGCGTTGGCGGTAACATTGGTTTGCCTGCTCTGATGCTGCTGGATAAAGGCTGTGAACTGTATGTTCTCGAGCTTTCCAGCTTCCAGCTGGAAACGACCTCCAGCCTGCATGCTGCCGCTGCGACGATCCTCAACGTGACTGAAGATCACATGGACAGATATCCCTTTGGTCTGCAGCAGTACCGTGCCGCCAAGCTGCGCGTTTATGAGAATGCCAAAGTCTGCGTGGTGAACGCCGATGACGCGCTGACCATGCCGGTGCGTGGCGCAGACGACCGCTGCATTAGTTTTGGCATCACCATGGGTGATTATCATCTGAACCGCCAGCTGGGTGAAACCTGGCTGCGCGTGAAAGGTGAGAAAGTGCTGAACGTGAAAGAGATGAAGCTCTCTGGGCAGCACAACTATACCAATGCGCTGGCGGCGCTGGCGCTGGCGGACGCAGTGGGGCTGCCGCGCTCCTCAAGCCTGAAAGCATTAACCACGTTTTCCGGCCTGGCACACCGTTTCCAGCTGGCGCTGGAGCACAACGGCGTGCGCTGGATCAACGACTCCAAAGCCACCAACGTGGGCAGTACGGAGGCCGCGCTGAACGGGCTGCACGTTGACGGTACCCTGCATCTGCTGCTGGGTGGCGACGGTAAGTCAGCTGATTTCTCGTCCCTGAAGCCGTATCTCTCCGGCGATAACATCCGTCTCTACTGCTTCGGCCGTGACGGCAGCGAGCTGGCTGAACTGCGCCCTGATGTCGCCGAGCAAACCGAAACCATGGAACAGGCGATGCGGCTGATTGCCCCTCGCGTGAAGCCGGGTGATATGGTGCTGCTCTCTCCGGCCTGTGCCAGTCTCGATCAATTCAAGAATTTCGAACAGCGTGGTGATGTCTTTACCCGCCTGGCGAAGGAGTTAGGCTGATGCGTTTATCTCTCCCTCGCCTGAAAATGCCGCGCCTGCCAGGATTTGGGATCCTGGTGTGGTTGTTTGCGGCGCTTAAAGGCTGGGTGATGGGCTCTCGTCAAAAAGATAACGACAGCCTGATCATGTACGACCGCACGCTGTTCTGGCTCACAATGGGGCTCGCGGCGGTCGGCTTTATTATGGTGACGTCAGCGTCAATGCCCGTCGGGCAGCGTCTGGCGAACGATCCTTTCCTGTTTGCCAAACGTGATGGTCTGTACATCATCCTGGCATTCTGCCTGGCGCTGGTGACCTTGCGTCTACCGATGGAGTTCTGGCAGCGGCACAGTACGGCGATGCTGATCGCCTCGATCATTATGCTGCTGATCGTTCTGGTGGTGGGGAGTTCCGTAAACGGGGCATCACGCTGGATCGCCTTTGGTCCGCTGCGTATTCAGCCTGCGGAATTTACCAAGCTCTCCCTGTTCTGCTACCTGGCGAACTACCTGGTGCGTAAAGTAGATGAAGTGCGTAACAACCTGCGCGGCTTCTTAAAACCGATGGGCGTGATTCTGGTGCTGGCGGTCTTACTGCTGGCGCAGCCTGACCTCGGTACCGTGGTGGTACTGTTTGTGACCACGCTGGCCATGCTGTTCCTGGCGGGCGCGAAGCTGTGGCAGTTCATCGCCATCATTGGGATGGGGATTTCAGCGGTTGTGCTGCTGATCCTCGCCGAGCCTTACCGTATTCGCCGCGTGACCTCTTTCTGGAACCCGTGGGAAGACCCGTTCGGCAGCGGTTATCAGCTGACGCAGTCACTCATGGCCTTTGGTCGTGGTGAGCTCTGGGGGCAGGGGCTGGGTAACTCGGTACAGAAACTGGAGTATTTACCGGAAGCGCATACTGACTTCATCTTCTCCATTATTGCGGAAGAACTGGGTTATATCGGTGTGGTATTAGCGCTATTAATGGTATTCTTCGTCGCTTTCCGCGCCATGTCCATCGGCCGGAAAGCGCTGGAGATCGATCACCGTTTCTCAGGCTTCCTGGCCTGCTCAATTGGTATCTGGTTTAGTTTCCAGGCATTGGTTAACGTCGGGGCCGCAGCGGGTATGCTGCCGACCAAAGGCCTGACGTTGCCGTTGATCAGTTATGGTGGTTCCAGTCTGTTGATTATGTCGACGGCCATCATGCTGTTGTTGCGCATAGATTATGAAACGCGTCTGGAAAAAGCCCAGGCGTTTACACGAGGTTCACGATGAATCAACCGAAGCGGTTAATGGTGATGGCAGGCGGTACCGGCGGACACGTGTTCCCGGGACTGGCGGTTGCGCACCATTTAATGGATCAGGGCTGGCAGGTACGCTGGCTGGGAACCGCAGACCGCATGGAGGCCGACCTGGTACCGAAACACGGTATTGAGATCGACTTTATTCGTATTTCCGGCCTGCGCGGCAAAGGCCTCAAGGCAATGCTGCTGGCTCCGGTGCGCATTTTTAACGCCTGGCGTCAGGCGCGCACCATTATGAAGCGCTTTAAGCCCGATGTGGTGCTGGGCATGGGCGGCTATGTCTCGGGGCCGGGCGGGCTGGCAGCGTGGTCGTTAGGTATTCCCGTCGTGCTGCATGAGCAGAACGGTATTGCCGGTCTGACCAACAAATGGCTGGCGAAAATCGCCACCAAAGTTATGCAGGCGTTTCCCGGCGCGTTCCCGAAAGCGGACGTGGTAGGTAACCCGGTCCGTGTGGACGTGCTGGCGCTGCCGTTGCCGGACGCTCGCCTGGCGGGCCGTGAAGGGCCGGTTCGTGTGCTGGTCGTCGGTGGCTCTCAGGGGGCACGCATTTTAAACCAGACGATGCCGCAGGTTGCTGCAAAGCTGGGGGATGCCGTCACCATCTGGCACCAGAGCGGAAAAGGCGCTCAGCAGACCGTTGAGCAGGCTTACGCCGAGGCGGGGCAGCCGCAGCATAACGTGACGGAATTTATCGACGACATGGCGGCAGCGTATGCCTGGGCCGATGTCGTGGTCTGTCGTTCTGGCGCCTTAACGGTAAGCGAAATCGCTGCCGCGGGTCTGCCAGCCCTGTTTGTGCCTTTCCAGCACAAAGACAGACAGCAGTACTGGAATGCCCTGCCGCTTGAGAAAGCCGGTGCGGCGAAAATTTTTGAGCAGCCACAATTTACCGCTGACGCGGTCGCCACCACCCTGGCGGGCTGGAACAGAGACGTATTGCTTGAGATGGCTGAACGCGCGCGCGCGGCGGCTATCCCTGATGCGACGGAACGGGTGGCAAAAGAAGTGAGCCTGGCAGCCCAGGCTTAACCCTCGCAGCGCGTGAAGCGCGGCACGAATTTTAAGTAGTCGATGGCGTTTAGAGAATGAATACACAACAACTGGCAAAACTGCGTTCAATCGTGCCCGAGATGCGTCGCGTCCGGCACATTCACTTTGTTGGCATCGGTGGTGCTGGCATGGGCGGTATTGCCGAAGTGTTAGCTAACGAAGGCTATCAGATCAGCGGGTCTGACCTGGCGCCAAACCCTGTAACGCAGCAGCTGGCGTCGCTTGGGGCGACTATCTATTTCAACCATCGCCCGGAAAACGTGCGCGATGCGAGCGTGGTCGTGGTCTCAAGCGCCATCTCTTCTGACAACCCGGAAATCGTTGCCGCTCACGACGCGCGCATTCCGGTGATCCGCCGTGCAGAAATGCTGGCGGAACTGATGCGCTTCCGCCACGGCATCGCGATTGCCGGGACCCACGGTAAAACCACGACCACGGCGATGGTTTCCAGTATTTATGCAGAAGCGGGTCTCGACCCGACGTTCGTCAACGGCGGCCTGGTCAAAGCCGCGGGCGTACATGCGCGTCTGGGCCACAGTCGTTATCTGATTGCTGAAGCGGACGAGAGCGACGCGTCGTTCCTGCACCTGCAGCCGATGGTGGCGATTGTCACCAACATCGAAGCTGACCATATGGATACCTACCAGGGTGACTTCGAGAACTTAAAGCAGACCTTTATCAACTTCCTGCACAACCTGCCGTTCTACGGGCGCGCGGTGATGTGCGTGGACGATCCGGTGATCCGCGAGTTGCTGCCGCGCGTGGGTCGTCAAATCACCACCTACGGCTTCAGCGAAGACGCTGACGTCCGCGTGGAAGAGTACAAACAGATTGGCGCGCAGGGACACTTCACGCTGGCGCGTCAGGACAAAGAGCTGCTGCACGTGACGCTGAATGCGCCAGGGCGCCATAACGCGCTCAATGCCGCAGCGGCAGTGGCCGTCGCGACGGAAGAAGGCATTGATGATGATGCGATTCTGCGCGCACTGGAAAGCTTCCAGGGCACCGGGCGTCGTTTCGATTTCCTCGGTGAATTTCCGCTGGATCCGGTAAACGGTAAAGCCGGTACGGCGATGCTGGTGGACGACTATGGTCATCATCCGACCGAAGTGGACGCCACCATTAAAGCCGCTCGTGCAGGCTGGCCGGACAAAAATCTGGTGATGGTGTTCCAGCCGCACCGCTTCACGCGTACGCGCGATCTGTATGACGATTTCGCCAGCGTCCTGTCACAGGTAGACACCCTGTTAATGCTGGATGTGTACGCCGCAGGCGAGACGCCGATTCCTGGTGCAGACAGCCGTTCTCTTTGTCGCACCATTCGTGGACGCGGTAAAGTTGACCCTATTCTGGTTTCTGACCCTGCGCAGGTGGCGGAAATTCTGGCACCGGTCCTGACAGGTAACGATCTGATTCTGATTCAGGGCGCGGGAAATATCGGCAAAATCGCCCGTACCTTAGCTGAAATCAAACTGAAGCCGCAAAACCAGGAGGATGAGCATCATGGCTGATAAGATTGCTGTCCTGTCTGGCGGCACCTCCGCCGAGCGCGAGGTTTCCCTGAATTCCGGCGCCGCTGTACTGGCGGGCCTGCGTGAAGGTGGCGTTAATGCGCACCTGGTCGATCCAAAAGAGGTCGACGTGACGCAGTTAAAAGCCATGGGCTTCGATAAAGTCTTTATCGCTTTACACGGTCGTGGCGGCGAAGACGGCACCCTGCAGGGGCTTCTGGATCTGATCGGTCTGCCATACACCGGCAGCGGCGTGATGGCGTCTGCTATCTCTATGGATAAACTGCGCAGCAAGCTGCTGTGGCAGGGCGCAGGTTTACCTGTTGCGCCATGGGTGGCGCTGACGCGTCGCGAATTTGAATTGGGCCTGCCGGATAGCGTTAATGCACGCATTGCTGAACTGGGCTTACCGGTTATTGTAAAGCCCAGTCGGGAAGGCTCCAGCGTGGGAATGTCCAAAGTCGACAAAGCTGACGATTTAGCGTCCGCTTTAGCGCTGGCATTTCAACATGATGATGAAGTTCTGATAGAAAAATGGCTTAGCGGGCCGGAATTTACCGTCGCGATGCTTGGCGAAGAAATTTTACCGTCAATCCGTATCCAACCCGCCGGAGTCTTCTATGATTATGAGGCGAAGTATCTCTCTGATGAGACGCAATATTTCTGCCCAAGTGGTCTTGAAGCTGAGCGTGAAGCCGATTTACAGTCCCTGGTGCTTAAAGCCTGGCATGTTCTGGGTTGCCAGGGCTGGGGACGCATCGACGTGATGCAGGACCGGGATGGACAATTTTATCTGCTGGAAGCCAACACCTCTCCGGGTATGACGAGCCACAGCCTTGTGCCGATGGCTGCGCGTCAGGCGGGGATGAGCTTCTCGCAGTTAGTCGTACGCATTCTGGACCAGGCGGGCTGATATGTCTCAGGCTGCATTGAACACGCGCAACCGCGATGACGAGGAAGAATACACCTCTTCACGCCGCAGTAATGGAACGCGTCTTGCAGGCATCATTTTCCTGCTCGGGGTACTGTGCACCGTGTTTATCAGCGGCTGGATGGTCCTGGGCTGGATGGAAGATGCGCAGCGGTTGCCGCTTTCTAAGCTGGTGGTCACCGGTGAGCGTCACTACACGCGTAACGACGATATTCGCCAGTCAATACTGGCACTGGGCTCGCCTGGCACCTTTATGACGCAGGACGTCAATATTATCCAGAGCCAGATTGAACGTCTGCCATGGATAAAACAGGCGAGCGTAAGAAAGCAATGGCCTGATGAATTGAAGATTCATCTGGTTGAATATGTGCCCATTGCGCGTTGGAATGATCAGCACATGGTTGACGTCGACGGAAATTCCTTCAGCGTCCCGACCGATCGTGTCAACAAGCAGAATTTACCGATGTTGTATGGCCCTGAAGGCAGCGAAAACGAGGTTTTACAGGGTTTTCGTGAAATGGGCCAGGTGCTGGCGAAGGACAGGTTTACGTTAAAAGATGCTGCAATGACGGCGCGCCGCTCCTGGCAGCTTACGTTAACGAACGGCATTAAGCTCAACCTGGGACGCGGGGACACCATGAAGCGTCTGGCGCGTTTTGTCGAACTTTACCCGGTTTTACAGCAGCAGGCACAGACTGACGGCAAACGGATAAGCTACGTTGATTTGCGCTATGACTCAGGCGCAGCAGTCGGTTGGGTACCGGCTCCGGTCGAGGAACCTAATCAGCAACAGAATCAGGCACAGGTACAGGCAGAACAACAATGATCAAGGCGACGGACAGAAAACTGGTAGTTGGACTGGAGATTGGCACCGCGAAGGTTGCCGCTTTAGTAGGGGAAGTTCTGCCCGACGGTATGGTCAATATCATTGGCGTGGGCAGTTGCCCGTCACGTGGTATGGATAAAGGTGGGGTAAACGATCTTGAATCGGTGGTGAAATGCGTCCAGCGCGCCATCGATCAGGCTGAATTGATGGCAGATTGCCAGATTTCTTCTGTCTATCTTGCCCTTTCTGGTAAGCACATTAGCTGCCAGAACGAAATCGGTATGGTGCCGATTTCCGAAGAGGAAGTGACGCAGGAAGACGTTGAAAACGTTGTGCATACGGCGAAGTCCGTGCGTGTTCGCGATGAGCATCGCGTATTGCACGTGATCCCGCAGGAATATGCGATTGACTACCAGGAAGGGATCAAAAACCCGGTTGGTCTGTCAGGCGTTCGTATGCAGGCAAAAGTGCACCTGATCACATGTCACAACGATATGGCGAAGAACATTGTAAAAGCCGTTGAACGTTGTGGCCTGAAAGTTGACCAACTTATTTTCGCTGGTCTGGCGGCAAGTTATTCCGTACTGACCGAAGATGAACGTGAACTGGGTGTCTGTGTGGTCGATATTGGTGGTGGTACAATGGACATGGCCGTGTATACCGGCGGTGCGCTGCGCCACACCAAAGTGATCCCGTACGCAGGGAACGTCGTGACCAGCGATATTGCTTACGCTTTTGGTACGCCACCGAGCGATGCAGAAGCGATTAAAGTGCGCCACGGCTGTGCGCTGGGTTCTATCGTTGGCAAAGATGAGAGCGTTGAAGTGCCTAGCGTCGGTGGTCGTCCACCGCGCAGCCTGCAGCGCCAGACGTTGGCTGAGGTGATTGAGCCGCGCTATACCGAGCTGCTCAACCTGGTCAACGAAGAAATTTTACAGTTACAGGAACAGCTTCGTCAGCAGGGTGTTAAACATCATCTTGCGGCGGGGATTGTATTAACCGGCGGTGCAGCGCAAATTGAAGGTCTTGCGGCCTGTGCGCAGCGCGTCTTCCATACGCAGGTACGTATTGGGGCGCCGCTGAATATCACCGGTTTAACGGATTATGCTCAGGAGCCGTATTATTCAACGGCTGTGGGCCTGCTCCACTACGGGAAGGAATCTCATCTCAGTGGTGAAGCGGAAGTGGAAAAACGCGTCTCAGTGGGGTCGTGGGTCAAACGACTGAACAACTGGTTGCGAAAAGAGTTTTAATTTTTTTAAGAGACCGGAGAGAATTAGCGGTCTCGGGCGACAGGCACAACGGAGAGAGAAATTATGTTTGAACCTATGGAACTGACCAACGACGCGGTGATTAAAGTCATCGGCGTCGGTGGCGGCGGCGGTAACGCCGTAGAGCATATGGTGCGTGAACGCATTGAAGGTGTTGAATTCTTCGCGGTTAACACCGATGCGCAGGCACTGCGTAAGACGGCGGTAGGCCAGACTATCCAGATCGGCGGTGGTATCACCAAAGGGCTGGGAGCTGGGGCTAACCCGGAAGTGGGTCGCAATGCGGCTGAAGAAGATCGTGAAGCCCTGCGCGCTGCACTGGAAGGTGCGGACATGGTCTTCATCGCAGCAGGTATGGGTGGCGGTACCGGTACCGGCGCAGCACCTGTTGTCGCTGAAGTAGCTAAAGATTTAGGTATCCTGACCGTTGCTGTCGTGACCAAGCCTTTCAATTTTGAAGGCAAGAAGCGTATGGCCTTCGCGGAGCAGGGTATCACCGAGCTGTCCAAGCATGTGGACTCGCTGATCACCATCCCGAACGACAAACTGTTGAAAGTTCTGGGTCGCGGTATCTCCCTGCTGGACGCCTTCGGTGCAGCAAACGACGTGCTGAAAGGCGCGGTTCAGGGGATCGCTGAACTGATTACCCGTCCTGGCCTGATGAACGTTGACTTTGCAGACGTTCGCACCGTGATGTCCGAAATGGGCTACGCGATGATGGGCTCTGGCGTGGCGAGCGGCGAAGACCGTGCAGAAGAAGCGGCTGAAATGGCTATCTCTTCTCCACTGCTGGAAGATATCGACCTGTCTGGTGCGCGCGGCGTGCTGGTCAACATTACCGCTGGCTTTGACCTGCGTCTGGATGAGTTCGAAACCGTGGGTAACACCATCCGTGCGTTCGCCTCTGACAACGCTACCGTGGTAATCGGTACTTCGCTTGACCCTGAAATGAACGACGAGCTGCGTGTTACCGTTGTTGCAACCGGTATCGGTATGGACAAGCGTCCTGAGATCACCTTAGTGACTAACAAGCAGACTCAGCAACCGGTAATGGATCGTTACCAGCAGCACGGTATGTCTCCGCTGACTCAGGAGCAGAAACCGGCCGCGAAAGTGGTGAACGACCCAACGCCGCAAACGGCGAAAGAGCCAGATTATCTGGATATCCCGGCGTTCCTGCGTAAGCAAGCTGATTAAGAATTGGCTGGAATTAGGGGATTTGCGCTCTTTGTGCTAAACTGGCCCACCGTTAGTGATATACACTCTCGGTTGGATAGTTAATTTGGCGAGATTATACGATGATCAAACAAAGGACACTTAAACGTATCGTTCAGGCGACGGGTGTCGGTTTACATACCGGCAAGAAAGTCACGCTGACGTTACGCCCTGCGCCGGCCAATACCGGGGTCATCTATCGTCGCACCGACTTGAATCCACCGGTAGATTTTCCGGCCGATGCCAAATCTGTGCGTGATACTATGCTCTGTACTTGTCTGGTGAACGAGCATGACGTGCGGATTTCTACCGTAGAGCACCTGAACGCCGCCCTGGCGGGTCTGGGTATCGACAACATTATTGTTGAAGTCGATGCGCCAGAAATCCCGATTATGGATGGCAGTGCTGCACCGTTCGTCTATCTGTTGCTGGATGCCGGCATCGAAGAACTGAACTGCGCGAAGAAATTTGTCCGCATCAAAGAGACCGTTCGCGTCGAAGATGGCGACAAGTGGGCTGAATTTAAACCGTACAATGGTTTCTCGCTGGACTTTACCATCGACTTTAACCATCCGGCGATTGATTCCAGCACCCAGCGCTATGCGATGAACTTCTCTGCTGATGCGTTTATGCGCCAGATCAGCCGAGCCCGTACGTTTGGCTTCATGCGTGATATCGAATATCTGCAGTCCCGCGGCCTGTGCCTGGGCGGCAGCTTCGATTGTGCCATCGTTGTTGACGATTATCGCGTACTGAACGAAGACGGCCTGCGTTTCGAAGATGAATTCGTTCGTCACAAAATGCTGGACGCTATCGGCGACCTGTTCATGTGTGGTCACAACATCATAGGTGCATTTACCGCGTTCAAATCCGGTCATGCGCTGAACAACAAACTGTTGCAGGCCGTCCTGGCAAAACAGGAAGCCTGGGAATATGTGACCTTCGAAGACGAAGCTGAACTGCCGCTAGCTTTCAAAGCGCCAAGCATGGTTCTGGCGTAACGGTTCACGCCGTTTCGTTAAAAAATCGACTGGTTAACCTGGTACTCTCTCCGGCCAGGAAGACCAGTCGTTTTTATTTTTACCCTTCTTTGTTTGTCCCAGCGTTATTTCTTGTCTGTCCTGCGTAGAAAGTGTGTGCGTTAGCTGCATTCTTGACCGTTTTTCCCCGCGGCGGCACCTCATTCCTGCTGATGTGTATTGGCTTTAGTGGTAATATCTGGGCGCTTAAAAAAATAACTGAAGATAGCCTGTAGCAGGCTGGCTTATGTGGTGGAGCAAGTGAGCGGAATACTGACGCGCTGGCGACAATTTGGCAGACGTTACTTCTGGCCGCATCTCTTATTAGGGATGGTCGCGGCGAGTTTCGGCTTGCCTGCGCTCAGCAACAGTGCCGAAGCGGCGACGCCGACGAAGACCTCTACCAGCAAACACGATCTCAATACGCGGGTTAACTTTACAAATCTCGCCTGGCTCGAAGCCAGTCGCCGCCCGAATTTCTCCGTTGATTACTGGCACCAGCACGCTATCCGCACGGTTATCCGTCATCTCTCCTTCGCGATGGCGCCGCAGGCAATGCCTGTTGCGGAAGAGGCGCTGCCGGTGCAGGCGCAGCATCTTGCCCTGCTGGACACGCTCAACGCGCTGCTCACGCAGGACAGCCAGCCGCCGGTCATGGTTCGCCAGACGGCGCATCGCGCGCTCGTTCCTCCTGTTTCATTCTCTGTTTCAACCTGGATTAGCCAGGTTCACGGCATTCGCGCCGGGCCTCAACGCCTCAGCTAAATTAACTTTTTCAATACCTTAATTTATCTGCCCATGATGGGGCGTTTGAGAATTTATTATGCTAATCAAATTATTAACTAAAGTTTTTGGTAGTCGTAACGATCGTACCCTGCGCCGTATGCGCAAAGCTGTTGCCGTCATCAACGGTATGGAACCGGCGATGGAGAAGCTCTCTGATGATGAGCTGAAAGCGAAAACGGCGGAATTTCGTGCGCGTCTGGAAAAAGGTGAAACCTTAGAAAGCCTGATCCCGGAAGCATTTGCTGTCGTGCGTGAAGCAAGTAAGCGCGTGTTCGGCATGCGTCACTTCGACGTTCAGCTGCTGGGCGGGATGGTGCTTAACGAACGCTGCATCGCGGAAATGCGTACCGGTGAAGGTAAAACCCTGACCGCAACGCTGCCGGCTTACCTGAATGCGTTGACCGGTAAAGGCGTTCACGTCGTTACCGTCAACGACTATCTGGCGCAGCGTGACGCCGAAAACAACCGTCCACTGTTCGAATTCCTCGGCATGACCGTCGGCATCAACATGTCTGGCCTGCCTGCACCAGCCAAGCGTGAAGCGTATAACGCGGACATTACCTACGGTACCAACAACGAATACGGCTTCGACTACCTGCGTGACAACATGGCGTTCAGCCCTGAAGAGCGCGTCCAGCGTAAGCTGCACTACGCGCTGGTGGATGAGGTGGACTCCATCCTGATCGATGAAGCGCGTACTCCGCTTATCATCTCCGGCCCGGCTGAAGACAGCTCCGAGATGTACCGTAAGGTCGACAAAATCATTCCACACCTGCTGCGCCAGGAGAAAGAAGACTCGGATACCTTCCAGGGTGAAGGTCACTTCTCCGTGGATGAAAAAGCGCGCCAGGTGAACCTGACCGAGCGTGGTCTGGTGAAAATCGAAGAGCTGCTGGTGGCTGAAGGCATTATGGAAGAGGGCGAGTCTCTGTACTCCCCAAGCAACATCATGCTGATGCACCATGTGACCGCCGCGCTGCGTGCCCACGCGCTGTTCACCCGCGACGTCGACTACATCGTAAAAGACGGCGAAGTGATCATTGTCGATGAGCACACCGGTCGTACCATGCAGGGACGTCGCTGGTCTGACGGTCTGCACCAGGCTGTAGAAGCCAAAGAAGGCGTGGATATTCAAAACGAAAACCAGACGCTGGCGTCTATCACCTTCCAGAACTACTTCCGTCTGTACGAGAAGCTGGCGGGCATGACCGGTACAGCCGATACCGAAGCGTTTGAATTCAGCTCTATCTACAAGCTGGATACCGTGGTCGTTCCAACCAACCGTCCGATGATCCGTAAGGATATGCCGGACCTGGTATACATGACTGAAGCGGAAAAAATTCAGGCGATCATCGAAGACATTCGCGAGCGTACTGCTAAAGGCCAGCCGGTTCTGGTGGGGACCATCTCCATTGAAAAATCCGAAGTGGTTTCTCACGAGCTGACGAAAGCGGGCATCAAGCACAACGTACTGAACGCCAAATTCCACGCCAAAGAAGCGGATATTGTTGCGCAGGCAGGTTATCCGGCTGCGGTAACCATCGCCACCAACATGGCGGGTCGTGGTACCGATATTATGCTGGGCGGAAGCTGGCAGGCCGAGGTGGCTGAGCTGGAAAACCCAACGCCTGAACAGATTGCTCAGATTAAGGCCGACTGGCAGGTGCGTCACGACGCGGTGCTGGCATCCGGCGGTCTGCATATCATTGGTACCGAGCGTCACGAATCGCGTCGTATCGATAACCAGCTGCGTGGCCGTGCGGGTCGTCAGGGTGATGCCGGTTCTTCCCGCTTCTACCTGTCGATGGAAGATGCGCTGATGCGTATTTTCGCCTCCGACCGCGTGTCCGGCATGATGCGCAAGCTGGGCATGAAGCCGGGTGAAGCCATTGAACACCCGTGGGTTACCAAAGCGATCGCGAACGCACAGCGTAAAGTGGAAAGCCGCAACTTTGATATTCGTAAGCAGCTGCTGGAATACGATGACGTGGCTAACGACCAGCGTCGTGCGATCTACACCCAGCGTAACGAACTGCTGGACGTGTCCGACGTGAGCGAAACCATCAACAGCATCCGCGAAGATGTGTTTAAAGCCACGATTGATGCGCACATTCCGCCGCAGTCTCTGGAAGAGATGTGGGACATCGAAGGCCTGCAGGAACGTCTGAAAAACGACTTTGACCTCGATCTGCCTATTAAAGAGTGGCTGGATAAAGAGCCTGAGCTGCACGAAGAGACCCTGCGCGAGCGTATCTACGAAACCGCGCTGGACGTCTACAAGCGCAAGGAAGAAGTGGTTGGCGCTGAAATGATGCGTCACTTCGAAAAAGGCGTGATGCTGCAGACGCTGGACTCCCTGTGGAAAGAGCACCTGGCGGCGATGGACTACCTGCGTCAGGGTATCCACCTGCGTGGCTATGCGCAGAAAGATCCGAAGCAGGAATACAAGCGTGAGTCCTTCTCCATGTTTGCCTCTATGCTTGAGTCGCTGAAGTATGAAGTCATCAGCACCCTGAGCAAGGTTCAGGTGCGTATGCCGGAAGAGGTGGAAGCGATGGAACAGCAGCGTCGTGAAGAAGCCGAGCGTCTGGCACAAATGCAACAGCTGAGCCATCAGACCGACGACAGCGAAGCCGCAGCGGCGATCGCCGCGCAAACCGGCGATCGTAAAGTGGGTCGTAACGATCCATGCCCTTGCGGTTCTGGTAAAAAGTACAAGGCGTGCCACGGCCGTCTGAGCTAAGTTCATAAAAAAACAAAAAGGCGCAGAAATCTGCGCCTTTTTTATGGAAGTGACAATATGAAAATACTGCAAATTGCCGTCGGGATTATTCGCAACCCGCAAAACCAAATCTTTATCACCCAGCGTGCTGCCGACGCCCATATGGCGAACAAATGGGAGTTTCCTGGCGGAAAAATTGAGGCCGGTGAAACCCCGGAAGCGGCGCTGGTTCGCGAGCTTCAGGAAGAAGTTGGGATCACCCCGCTTGGCGCAACGCTGTTTGATAAGCTTGAGTACCAGTTCCCGGACAGACACATCACGCTGTGGTTCTGGCTGGTGGAAAACTGGGAAGGTGAACCCTGGGGGAAAGAGGGGCAGCCGGGTAACTGGGTGGAGCTTCAGGCAAGTGATGCCGAAAAATTCCCGCCAGCTAATGAACCTGTGATCCTGCGGTTAGTCGAACAACCGAAGGCCTGCTAAGCGACGCGCCAGCAGGCTTTACAGATTACTGCTGGTTTTCACTCCAGTCATCGCTGTCCGAAAGATCGCCTTTACTCGGAATGCGTTTCTCTTCCGCCGCCCATTCGCCCAGGTCAATAAGCTGGCAGCGTTTGCAGCAGAATGGGCGGAACGGACTCACTTCGCCCCAGACAACGGTTTTGCCACAGGTCGGGCAGTTTACGGTGGTGACATCAGACATCGGCACTCCTTAACAACAGGCCAGTTCAAAATCGAGGCGTTCCGGCACGGTGCCATTTTCGCTGTCCAGCGGCATAAAGCGAATCGCAAAGCGGCTCTTATGCCCGGAAATTTGCGGATAAAGCTGTTCGCCAAGCGATAAATTCAGGCGCAGAAGATCGGCATCATCACCGTTGTCCTGGTAGAAACCGTTCAGGCTGGTTTGCTTGCGGAACGGCGCTGAGTTACGGATCAGATCGAGGATCAGCGACAGCGTCTGGTGCATCGGCTCCAGGCTTGCCAGCCAGCTGTTCACCTGCGCGTCACGCTGCGCTTGTGGCATATGGAGCCACATATGCAGCGTCGGCAGGTCGAAGCTGCAGCAACCGCCAGGGATGCTCAGGCGCTGGCGCACCAGGCCAATCAGGCGGTCCTCACGCAAAAACTGCCCGACGCGCGGTGCGGCCATCAGGATGCTGCTGCTGGTTTTAAGCTGCTGACGAAGGGAATCGATACGGCTTACGTCCACCCCCGGAACCTCAGCCCATGCCTGCAATTTACGCTGCTGGCGCTCCAGCTCTTTAAGCAATTCTGTGCGGACATCGCCGCGTTCAATCACATCCAGCAGATCGCCTACATTGCGGAAGAAGTGCAACGCCGTAGCGTGATCGTTAACCGGCAGATGTTGTGAAAGCTGCTGAATGAGGAATTCGATGCGCAGCCAGGTACGCATTTTTTCGTTGAGCGGATGCTCAAAAAGGATGTGAGTCGACATTATGGTTTTTCCTGTGCAACGGCCTGCCCGGCTAACGTCAGATACTGCGCGTGCAGACGGGCAACATCCGATGCAATAGCATCTGGTGCGCCGTTATTATCAATAACATCATCCGCCACGGCAAGGCGCTGAGCGCGCGTGGCCTGAGCGGCGAGAATATGTTCAGCATGCTCGCGCGAGACGTGGTCTCGCATCATGGTTCTCTGGATTTGCGTCTCGGGTGCGACATCAATCACCAGTACCCGATCGGCTTTCTGATGCAGCTGATTTTCCACCAGCAGCGGAACCACCCACAAGACATAGGGCGAGCGGGCTTCGGCTATCTGACGCTGTGTTTCCTGGTGGATAATGGGATGGAGCAGGGCATTAAGCCAGGCTTTTTCCGCTGAATCGGAAAAAATGCATTCGCGAAGCTGACGGCGATTTAGCGTGCCATCGGCATTGATGATTGCCTGGCCAAAATGTTCTGCGATGGCCTTAAGCGCGGGTGTATTGGGCTCTACCACCTGGCGGGCAATAATATCGGCATCGATAATCGTGATACCCAAACGAGAAAACGCGTCTGCAACGGTACTTTTGCCACTACCGATGCCACCGGTTAATGCAACGATATACCCCATTAAATCAAATCCTGGGAATTATTCATTATTAAAATCAGTTGATTAAAACTCTCAGGTGCGCCAGCAACTGTTTAGCCCTGTTTACCGGCTTTTTACCAGGTAAATTTATAGGATTGTAGCGTAAAAAAAGAGAATTTCGCAGTCTTGCGGAGCAGGTATTAGTGCGTATGATAGCGTCACTGGAGTTGTGCTTTTAACATATTTGCCTCTAACCCCAGGAATCCGCACATGCGTATCGAAGAAGATCTGAAGTTAGGTTTCAAAGACGTTCTTATCCGCCCTAAACGCTCTACACTGAAAAGTCGCTCAGACGTTGAACTCGAACGTCAATTCACCTTTAAGCATTCCGGTCAGACCTGGTCTGGCGTGCCGATCATCGCTGCCAACATGGATACTGTGGGAACCTTTGAGATGGCAACCGCGCTGGCACAGTTCGACATCCTCACCGCCGTGCACAAACATTACAGCCCTGAAGAGTGGGATGCGTTTGTGGCGTCCGCCTCTGCTGATGTGGTGAAGCACGTGATGGTCTCCACCGGCACCTCCGATGCGGATTTCGAGAAGACCAAACAGATCCTGAAGGCTAACCCGGCGCTGAACTTCGTTTGTATTGATGTGGCGAACGGTTACTCCGAGCACTTCGTACAGTTCGTCAGCAAGGCGCGTGAGGCCTGGCCGACGAAAACCATCATCGCGGGCAACGTGGTGACCGGTGAAATGTGTGAAGAGCTGATCCTCTCCGGTGCCGATATCGTGAAAGTGGGCATCGGTCCGGGCTCCGTATGCACCACGCGCGTCAAAACCGGCGTCGGTTATCCGCAGCTCTCTGCCGTCATTGAATGTGCCGATGCGGCGCACGGTCTGGGCGGCCAGATCATCAGCGACGGTGGTTGCACCATGCCGGGTGATGTTGCAAAGGCCTTCGGCGGCGGCGCGGACTTCGTGATGCTCGGCGGCATGCTGGCAGGCCATGAAGAGAGTGGCGGTACCGTAGTAGAAGAGAACGGCGAGAAATTTATGCTGTTCTACGGTATGAGCTCTGAGTCTGCGATGACCCGTCACGTCGGCGGCGTGGCAAAATACCGTGCGGCAGAAGGTAAAACCGTCAAGCTGCCTCTGCGCGGTCCGGTTGAAAACACCGCACGCGATATCCTCGGCGGCCTGCGCTCTGCCTGCACCTACGTTGGCGCCTCCCGCCTGAAAGAGCTGACAAAGCGTACGACGTTTATTCGCGTTCAGGAACAAGAAAACCGCGTATTCAACAGCCTGTAATGGCTATCGCTGGCGCATGCCCGTGCGCCAGCCCTGTTGTACTATCCCGCGCTCATTGCATCTCCCAGGTGGAATATCGGCAGGTACATTGCCACCACCAGCGTACCGATAATGACCCCCGTCACTATCAGAAGCACTGGCTCCAGAAGCGCCGCCAGATTCTCTGCACGTTGAAAGGTCTGTTCCGTATGATGGCGGGCAAGGTTTGCCAGCATGATATCCAGCGCACCTGACATTTCACCGGTTCGTAAAAGCTGAACACAGAGCGGGGTAAAGATTGCCGCTCTTTGAAAGGATGACCAGACGGGAAGGCCTTTTTCAATGTCCTCCCGCACGCCGCGCAGTATTCCCTGCCAGTACTGACTTTCAACGGTCTCCTCGGCACTCTCCAGGCCCTGTAAAAAGGGGATACCCGCCTGTTGCGTGAGTGACAGCACGGTAAAGACGTGTCCCAGCTTTTGACCTTTTGCCAGTGCGCCCATCACGGGCGTATGCAGCAGGATGCACTGCCAGCGAGGATTCTGCCGCAGAGCCCAGGCGACGGCTAAGGGGGCTAATAGCAGGGTGAACAACGCAAGGGCATATGACTGCATAAAGGCGGCCATCCCCATAACCATCTGTGTCAGCACGGGAAGCGGGGTATTAAACGTTTTGTAGATCGCGGCAAATTCGGGCAGGACCAGAGTGACCATCGCCAGCACGACGAGCACAGCCAGCGTCAGGACGATCGCCGGGTAGCGCAGCGCCTTTTTCACTTTCGCACTGAGCTGCTGCTGCGCTTTTTGTTGCTGCGCGAGCTGACGACAGCACACCTCCAGCTTCCCGGTCAGCTCTCCGGTTTTCACCATCGAGACATGCAGCGGGCTAAAAACGGCTGGCCACTTTTTTAGCGACTCAGAAAACGGGCATCCTTCACTGAGCTCATCGGCAATGCTTTGCAGCAGCGCCTGCCACGGTTTTAACGGATGTTGCTCTGCCAGCATTTGCAGGCTGTGGGACAGCGTCAGCCCAGCCTGCAGCAGCGAGGCGAGCTGATGAAACATCTCGTCGCAGTGGTGCGGCCGCCAGCGGTGTCGCTGTGCGCATCGGGTCAGCGTCAAAGGATGGAGGTCGTTACGCATCAGCCGGGTGAAGGCCGCATTGCGGTCTGTGGCCCAGAGTGTCCCGCTTCGGGGTTCTCCATCTTTGGTGAGCGCACGCCAGCGCCAGAGCTGATTAGCCGCCATTGGGCATTCCCAGGACGCGCAGCAACTCTTCAATCGTGGTTAGCCCTTGTTCGACGGCCCTGCAGCCGTGTTCAAAAAGAGAAACCATCCCCGCCTGCCGGGCGCTCGCCTCTATGACGTCAGTTCCCGCCCCGCTGGCAATGGCCTGCCGCAGGGCATTGTCGATGGCGAGTACTTCAAA
The DNA here is from genome assembly GCF_049238165.1 of Enterobacter cloacae complex sp. IR5422. Lineage (NCBI taxonomy): Bacteria > Pseudomonadati > Pseudomonadota > Gammaproteobacteria > Enterobacterales > Enterobacteriaceae > Enterobacter > Enterobacter cloacae complex sp. IR5422. Next base: position 209,668 of record NZ_JBMKHT010000001.1, read on the forward strand.
AATGGCCACGCGGCCATAAAAGCCGTGATAACAGCGATCGCAGCCGGTGGGCTGCCAGCGTGGAAGCGGCCTGGGCCATACTGAGCGAGGTAGTTGAGCCTGATCGCGGGTTTCCCGGCGACAATGTGGGCACAAACGCCGGACCAGTCGCTGGGCAATCACCATCGTCAGCGCGGAAGAAATCATCCAGCGCGCGACGCCCATCTGCTCCAGGCGAATCAGCGTTTCCGTCGTCGAGTTGGTGTGCAGGGTCGACAGCACCAGATGCCCGGTCTGGGCAGCATTAATGGCAATCCCGGCCGTTTCTCCGTCACGGATTTCGCCGACCATAATGATGTCGGGATCCTGACGTAGCAGTGCGCGCAGCACGTTCTGGAAGGTTAAACCCGCCCGGGGATTAATCTGCGTCTGGTTTAATCCGGCAAGGGGGATCTCAATAGGATCTTCCACGCTGCAGATGTTGACGTCAGGGGTGTTACGCGACTGCAGCGCGCTGTACAGCGTCACGGTTTTGCCGCTGCCGGTAGGGCCGGTGACCAGAATCAGCCCCTGCGGCTGGTGGAGAACCGCATTAAAACAGGCCAACTGTTCAGCATTCATGCCAAGCGCTTTCGGCTCAAGGGCCTGCGGAACCTGATGCAGGAGGCGCAGCACAATTTTTTCGCCGCCGCTGCAGGGAAGCGTCGCGATCCGAAACGAGACCGGCTCATTGGCCAGTTCAATCGTAAACTGGCCGTCCTGAGGCAGCCGGCGTTCTGCAATATCCAGGTTACCCAGCACTTTTAAACGTGCGCTTAACAGGTTAGCCAGTTCAGCGGCAAGCGGAGGCTGCGGACAAAGTACGCCGTCGATACGTAAACGAATCTGGCACGCGTGCTCCATCGGTTCGATATGAATATCAGAGGCGCGCTGGTTGATTGCCTGCTGCAGCGTGTGGTTAAGGACATCTACCGTAGAGTGTGTTTGCGAAACGCCGGGCAGATGCGATTGTGACGTGAGCTGCCGGTGTTTTTCCATGCGCTCCGCGCTCCAGCACTCAATATCAATCCGTTTCTGGGTCGCGAAACGCAGCGCCTCCATGAGTTCGGTCGCGGGCTTTCCCACGACGGCAATGTTGATCCTCTCACTGTCGCTGGATAGCAGCAGTGCGTGATGGCGAAGACAAAGCGCCACGAGTTGATCGGTATTCATTCTCCGCTCCTCAGTTATTGCTGAAGCGGAAAACGTCTTCGCAGGCCTGCTTCAGAGCGCTATCAGCACTGATGTTGCAGACGCGCGTCCAGCCCGTCATCCCGTTGCCGTTGTTCCACTGCGGCGTCATGACCACTTCCAGCCCGTTAAGACTTTCCTGTCCTGTTAAGGTCACGATCCCTTTCGCTACGCTCATTCCGGAAACGTAGCGTGTCGTGGTGGGGGAAGGGATGCCGTTGCTGTTGGCATCGCAGCTCTCCACACCACCGTGATCCAGCGCGCAAAGTTCAATGGCGGTGCGGTAGGGAACGAAGGTTTGCAGCATATCGGTCAGCGCCGCTTTGCGCAGGTAGTTCTGATAGGCAGGTATGCCGATGGCGCTCAGAATCGCAATAATGCCGATGACCACCATCAGCTCAATAAGAGTGAATCCGTGTTGTCTGTTCATATCTGCTCCTTACGTTAAGTGGCGCTACTCTGTCAGCGCAAAAGGGCAGAAACGAGGGGCAAAAAAGGGAACGAGAAAGCGCGTTCAGAGAATTAATGCGGTGTTGCAGGAAAGAACAGCGGATTTGCGAGCGGGGCTGAAATTCCCCTCTCCAGGCGGAGAGGGGAGGAATCACTATTTAAAACGCATCGAGAGGTCGAGAGCGCGAACGTGCTTGGTCAGCGCGCCGACTGAGATGTAATCCACGCCGGTTTCGGCGAATTCACGGATCGTTTCGAAGGTGACGTTTCCGGAGACTTCGAGCTGGGCCCGGCCATTGGTCAGTTTTACCGCCTCACGCATCTGCTCGGTTTCGAAGTTATCGAGCATGATGATATCGGCCCCGGCCTTAATCGCCTGCTCCAGCTCGTCCAGGTTTTCCACTTCTACTTCAACCGGCACATCCGGATGCAGCCAGAAGGCCTTCTCCACCGCCTGACGTACGGAACCCGATGCAATAATGTGGTTCTCTTTAATCAGGAAAGCGTCGGACAGGCCCAGACGATGGTTTGCGCCGCCGCCGCAGAGCACCGCGTACTTCAGCGCCGTGCGCAGGCCCGGCAGCGTTTTGCGGGTATCCAGCAGCTGGGTTCGGGTGCCGGCCAGCAGGTCAACGTAACGACGCACTTCGCTGGCGACGCCAGAGAGCGTTTGTACAAAATTGAGCGCGGTACGTTCGCCGGTCAGCAAGACGCGGGAAGGGCCGTCCAGCTCGAACAGCGGCTGATTTGGCGTGACGCTATCGCCGTCCTCCACGTGCCATGTGACCTGCACATCATCGCCCGCCAGCTGGGTAAAGACCTCTTCAACCCAGCGCTTGCCGCAAAAAACACCTTCTTCGCGGGTGATAATGACCGCGTGGGAGCGCGTCTCTTTCGGCAACAATTGTGCGGTAATATCTTTATCGGCATTGACGTCACCGCCCAGATCTTCTTTCAAAGCATGGGCAACGCTTGCCGGAATATCCATATTAATACGTTCCAGAAGCGCTTCACGTCGGTGGTCGGGGTTGTAGCGGCGAGGCGGCATGATAAAACTCCAAATTGGTAACGAATCAAAATATTGAAACATGCTACTCTGAACCGAGTAACAGCACCATACATAAGGAGTTCCAGCATGTTGTTAGAAAACGGATGGCTGGTGGATGCGCGGCATGTGCCTTCGCCGCACCACGACTGCCGCCCGGAGGATGAAAAGCCCACACTGCTGGTGGTTCATTATATTAGTCTCCCGCCGGGGGAATTCGGCGGCCCGTGGATCGATGCGTTATTCACGGGAACGATAGATCCCGATGCCCATCCTTTCTTTGCTGAGATTGCGCTTCTGCGCGTGTCGGCTCATTGCCTGATTCGTCGCGATGGTGAAGTGGTTCAGTATGTTCCCTTTGATAAGCGCGCCTGGCATGCCGGGGTGTCGATGTATCACGGGCGCGAACGGTGCAACGATTTTTCTATCGGGATCGAACTGGAAGGCACGGATACCACGCCCTACACCGATTCACAGTATCAACAGCTAGCGGCTGTGACCCGCACGCTTATCGGACTTTACCCGGCCATCGCCGACAATATTACCGGGCACAGCGATATCGCTCCGGCGAGAAAAACCGATCCCGGCCCGGCATTTGACTGGCCGCGGTTCCGCGCCATGCTCACCGCGTCGTCAGAATAAGGAGATACCATGACGTTGTTTACCATGCTGCTGGTTATCATCGCTGAACGCCTGTTCAAGCTCGGTGAGCACTGGCATCTGGATCACCGGCTGGAGGTGTTATTCCGCCGTATTAAGCACTTTTCCATGCTGCGCACGCTGCTGATGATGGCGGGCGTGATGGTGATTACGTTCCTGCTGCTGCGCGCGCTGTATGGACTCTTTTTCAACGTGCCGCTGTTGGTGGTGTGGATCCTGCTCGGCGTGCTGTGCATTGGTGCGGGCAAGGTGCGTTTGCACTATCACGCGTACCTGAAAGCCGCCTCCCGTGACGATGCCCATGCGCGCAATGCCATGGCGAGCGAGCTGACGATGATCCACGGCGTGCCGCCGGACTGCGACGAGCGCGAGTTCCTGCGCGAACTGCAGAACGCGCTGCTGTGGATTAACTTCCGTTACTACCTGGCGCCGCTGTTCTGGTTTGTGGTGGGCGGTCCATGGGGACCGGTCTTGCTGATGGGGTATGCGTTTCTGCGCGCCTGGCAGACCTGGCTTGCCCGCTATCTGACGCCGCACGAGCGTTTGCTGTCCGGCATTGATGCCATCCTGCACGTGGTTGACTGGCTTCCGGTGCGTCTGGTGGGCGTGGTGTACGCGTTAATTGGCCACGGTGAAAAAGCGCTGCCCGCGTGGTTCGCCTCGCTTGCCGACCGCCATACGTCGCAGTATCAGGTGTTAACGCGTCTGGCGCAGTTCTCGCTGGCGCGCGAGCCGCATACCGACAAGATTGAAACGCCGAAAGCCGCTGTCTCCATGGCGAAGAAAACGTCGTTTGTGGTCGTGGTTATCGTGGCGCTGCTGACGATCTACGGCACGCTGGTGTAAGCCAGCGCGCCGTAACGATTAAAGCGTGTCCGCAGGCGGGATGCCGAAATCAGGCATCCCGTTTTCATTCCAGCGGACGCGCTTCAGGCGGGTATGGCGGTTTGGATCGTACAGCGGATCGCCCTCAATTTCGGTGTAGTTCCGCGCGTGATACACCAGCACATCTTCCCCTTCCGGCGTTTGCGTAAAGCTGTTGTGTCCCGGGCCGTACTGGCGATTTTCGTAGCTGGTGGCGAATACGGGGCGCGGGGATTTGTGCCAGTTCAATGGGTTTTGCGGATCGGCATTCAGGTCTATCCACAGCAGCCCCATGCAGTAGTTCTCGTCGGTGGCGCTGGCGGAATAGCTGATAAACAGTTTGTTGCCATGGAACAGCACCGCCGGGCCTTCGTTGACCCAAAACCCGCGACACTCCCAGTCATACTCCGGCTTGCTGAGCATCACAGGCTCGCCTTTCAGCGTCCACGGGTTCGCCATTTCACACAGATAAAGGTTGGAGTTCCCGGAGATGTCCGGCGCTTTTTGCGCCCACAGATACCAGCGTTTTCCCTGATGCACAAAGGTGGTGGCGTCCAGGGCGAAGGTGTCGAACGGGGTTTCGATCTGGCCTTTTTCTACCCACCTGCCAGTGAGCGGATCGTCGTCGGTACATTCAATGGCAAACATGCGGTGCTGGAACATCCCGAGCGCGTCGAGCGCCTGGGTGTGCGTCGCGGCAAAATAGATGTACCACTTTCCGTCAATGTGGTGCAGTTCCGGCGCCCATATCAGCTGGCTCATTGGGCCGGCGTCGGGTTTACGCCAGACCACCACCTCTGCGGCATGACGTAAGCCTTCCAGCGAGTCCGCGAGGCGGATCGCCAGCCTGTCGTACTGCGGCACGGAGGCGATAAAGTAATATTGCCCATCGTGGCGCAGGATATACGGGTCGGCGCGTTGTTCAATAAACGGGTTTGGCCAGGTTTGCATTCGGCTTTCCTTATTTAGTCTCAGCGGCTTTCAGTTCCTGATAATCGTTCAGCTCGTGGTAGTTGTTGCGGCGTTTTTCCAGATCGAGCTGGATCTGCTTCATGGTTTCACGATCCACCTTCAGCAGGCGCACCACGCCCGCGGTAATCAAATAACCCACCCCCGGGATAACGGTAAACAGCAGCACAATCCCGTTGATGGCGTCTGCGCTTTGCGCTTTCGCCCCCGCGTCGTAGCCGTACCAGGAGAGCAGAAAACCGACCATCGCCCCGGCAATCGCCAGCCCCAGCTTGAGGAAGAAGATGTTGCCCGAGAAGCTGATGCCGGTGATGCGTTTCCCGGTTTTCCACTCGCCGTAGTCGTCCACGTCGGCCATCAGCGACCAGTGCAGCGGAGACGGGATCTGGTGCAGGATGTTCAGCAGGACGTAGAGCACTACTATGGTGACGGTCGCTTTCGGGTCGAAGAAATAAAAGGCGCAGGAGAAAATCGCCAGCACGATGTTGGTCCAGAAGAAGACCTTCAGCTTGCACCAGCGGTCGGTCAGCACTTTTGCCAGCACGCTGCCGAGCATCATGCCGACAACGCCCAGGCTGATAAACAGCGTGGCGAAGTGAGTGCTCTGGCCCATCACCCAGGTGACGTAATACATGGTGGCCGCCATGCGGATAAAACCCGGGCAGACGTTGCAGAGCGTCAGGAGCAGAATGCGCACCCACTGGTCGTTCTTCCACACGTCTTTCAGGTCGTTTTTCAACTGGTCATTGGTCTGGACTGCCGGGCGCACGCGCTCGCGCACGGTGGCGAAGCAGAACAGGAACATGCAGGTGCCAATCAGCGCCAGCACGGTCATGGCCATCTGGTAGCCTTTGGCTTTGTTGTCCCCGCCAAACCAATCTGCCATGGGCAGCAGCGTTAATGAGAGCAGCAGCGTGGCGATGCCGACCAGCACGAAGCGATACGACTGGCAGGCAACGCGCTCTTTAGGATCGTTAGTGATCACCCCGCCCAGCGAGCAGTAGGGGATGTTGATGGCGGTGTAGGTGAGCGACAGCAGGAAGTAGGTGACAAAGGCATAGATAACTTTGCTGTTATAGCTCCACTCTGGCGTGGTGAACATCAGGATGCTGAACAGCGCGTAGGGGAAAGCGATCCACAGCAGCCATGGACGAAACCGGCCATATTTGCTGCGGGTGCGGTCGGCAATCGCGCCCATGATCGGGTCCGTTACGGCGTCAATCACGCGGACGGACAGCAGCAGCACGCCGACCAGCGCAGGGGCCAGTCCAAAAATATCCGTATAAAAATAGTTAACAAACAGCATGATGGCGCCGAAGATGATGTTACATCCGGCGTCGCCCATCCCATAGCCGATCTTTTCTTTTACTGACAGCTTTGCGTTATCCATAGACTGCTCTCCGGGTTACGGTATGGAGAGAATTATTTGCTGGCGAAGGGATATATGCGTTGCAGTATCAGGGCGGTGATATGGATAAATGCGCTGTGGGCGTGAAAGTGTGAGGGAGGTAACAACGCGCGGCACCTGTAAAAACAGGTACCGCGGAGAGGCTTAGTGCGCCTTCATGGCATTACGGCTTTTCTGACTGAAGAGATAGCCAACGCCGAGTACTGCAATCCAGACCGGGATCAGGTAGACGGAAATCGCCATACCTGGGGTGAGCAGCATGATCACCAGCACGGCCGCCATGAACAGCAGGCAGATCCAGTTACCCAGCGGATAGAGCAGGGCAGGGAAGCGCGTGGTGACGCCCTGCTGCTGCTTCGCGCGGCGGAACTTCATGTGCGCCAGGCTGATCATCGCCCAGTTGATGACCAGCGCAGAGACCACCAGCGCCATCAGCAGGCCAAACGCCGATTCCGGTGCCATGTAGTTAATGAGCACGCACAGGGCGGTCACGATGGCGGAAACAATGATGGTATTCACCGGCACGCCACGTTTATCAACGTTAAGCAGCATCTTCGGCGCGTTACCCTGTTGGGCGAGGCCGAACAGCATGCGGCTGTTGCAGTATACGCAGCTGTTGTAAACGGAGAGCGCTGCGGTCAGCACCACGATGTTCAGCGCGTTGGCGACAAAGGTATCGCCCAGCTCGTGGAAGATCAGCACAAACGGGCTGGTGTCAGCAGTCACGCGCGTCCACGGCAGCAGGGAGAGCAGCACCGCCAGTGAGCCCACATAGAAGATCAGGATGCGGTAGATAACCTGATTTGTGGCTTTCGGGATGCTCTGCTCCGGGTTGTCGGCTTCAGCAGCGGTGATGCCCACCAGTTCCAGGCCGCCGAAGGAGAACATAATGATCGCCATCATCATCACCAGGCCGGTCATGCCGTGAGGCAGGAAGCCACCCTGTTCCCAGAGGTTGCGCACCGTGGCCTGCGGGCCGCCGTTGCCGCTGAACAGCAGCCAGCCGCCGAAGATAATCATCGCCACCACGGCAATGACCTTGATGATGGCAAACCAGAACTCCATCTCCCCGAACACTTTAACGTTGGTCAGGTTAATGGCGTTGATAATGACGAAGAAGGCTGCAGCAGAAGCCCAGGTTGGGATTTCGGGATACCAGAACTGAATGTATTTCCCGACGGCGGTCAGTTCGGCCATGGCAACCAGAACGTACAGCACCCAGTAGTTCCAGCCCGAGGCGAAACCGGCAAAGCTGCCCCAGTACTTATAGGCAAAGTGGCTGAAGGAGCCTGCGACCGGCTCTTCTACTACCATTTCGCCCAGCTGGCGCATGATCAGAAAAGCAATGAAACCCGCAATCGCGTAACCCAAAATAATGCCCGGACCGGCAGACTGGATAACGGATGCGCTGCCCAGAAACAGGCCGGTACCAATCGCACCGCCCAGTGCGATGAGCTGAATATGGCGGTTTTTAAGCCCGCGCTTTAGCTGATCGCCGTGCTGTTGAGCTTCCATTTGAAACCTCGTGTGTGGTTGTTATGTTCACGCTGAGCGTGTGTAATTATGAAAATCCATATTCTGTATTTATTTCTTTACGGTTAACGAGACCGAAAAAAGCGGAGATGACTTCCGTAAGCGCCAGAATAGTGGTAAGTGCCTGCGAATGCACCTGCTTTATGAAGGGGTGATGACGACTTGAATAAAAAGAAAGCATTTGTAAATCGGCCCGCTCGTTGTTCCTCACCCAACCTATAGAATAGAAATGCGCCTTAAGTGGGCGAATTTTCATTATTTGCCTTGTTGAATCGCTTCAGATTGCAAAAACCCTCGTTTCATTATGGTTAAAACTCCCTCTTTGGGGGTAATCAACTCATTTGTGCAAAGTTACATTTCTGAAACGTTATTTCTGTAAGGTTGTTAAAATGTGCAGGGTTTACTGATTTCAATCAAAACCAATATGGACAGAAGGTGAATACTTTGTTACTTTAGCGATACGAAATAGAAATTGGTAAGACCAATTGACTCCGGGCAAAAAGGCGTAAGACAGGGAATATGGCCTACAGCAAAATTCGCCAACCAAAACTATCTGATGTGATTGAGCAGCAGCTGGAGTTTTTAATCCTCGAAGGGACTCTGCGCCCGGGTGAGAAACTTCCGCCAGAACGCGAACTGGCAAAACAGTTCGACGTTTCACGTCCCTCTCTGCGTGAGGCGATTCAACGTCTCGAAGCAAAGGGCTTGCTGCTTCGTCGCCAGGGCGGCGGAACCTTTGTGCAAAACAGCCTGTGGCAGAGCTTCAGCGATCCGCTGGTAGAACTTCTCTCTGACCACCCAGAATCCCAGTTTGACCTGCTTGAGACCCGTCACGCGCTGGAAGGTATTGCGGCCTATTACGCCGCCCTTCGCAGCACTGATGAAGATCGCGTGCGTATCCGCGAGCTGCATCAGGCCATTGAACGGGCACAGCAGTCCGGCGATTTAGACGCCGAGTCCAGCGCCGTCGTCCAGTATCAAATTGCCGTCACCGAAGCGGCCCACAACGTGGTGCTCCTCCATCTGCTACGCTGCATGGAGCCGATGCTGGCCCAGAACGTTCGTCAAAATTTTGAATTGTTGTATGCCCGTCGGGACATGCTCCCACTGGTAAGCAACCATCGCACCCGAGTATTCGAGGCGATAATGGCCGGGGAACCGGAGCAGGCGCGCGAAGCGTCGCACCGCCATCTGGCTTTCATTGAGGAAATCTTGCTGGACCGCAGCCGTGAACAATCGCGTCGCGAACGTTCATTACGCCGCATACAGCAACGAAAGGATTAAGCGCCAGGTACTTTTAGAGCGCGGCAACTAAACGCAGAACCTGTCTTATTGTGTTCTTGCCCAAGAGCACAATGGGACAGGTTCCAGACAAATCAACGTATTAGATAGATAAGGAATACCCCCATGTCAGAACGTCTCCAAAATGACGTGGATCCGATCGAAACTCGCGACTGGCTACAGGCGATCGAATCGGTCATCCGTGAAGAAGGTGTTGAGCGCGCTCAGTATCTGATTGATCAGCTGCTTTCTGAAGCCCGCAAAGGCGGCGTGAAGGTTGCTTCAGGTGCAGGGGCTAGCAACTACGTAAACACGATTGCCGTTGAAGACGAACCGGAATACCCGGGCAATCTGGATCTGGAACGTCGTATCCGTTCTGCAATCCGCTGGAACGCCATCATGACCGTTCTGCGCGCATCCAAGAAAGACCTGGAACTGGGTGGCCACATGGCGTCCTTCCAGTCTTCTGCGACCGTTTACGAAGTGTGCTTCAACCACTTCTTCCGTGCAGCGAACGAGAAAGACGGCGGCGATCTGGTGTACTTCCAGGGCCACATCTCTCCGGGCATCTATGCACGTGCATTCCTGGAAGGTCGTCTGACTGAAGAGCAGATGAACAACTTCCGTCAGGAAGTTCACGGTAAAGGTCTGTCTTCTTACCCGCACCCTAAACTGATGCCTGAATTCTGGCAGTTCCCGACCGTATCCATGGGTCTGGGCCCAATCGGTGCGATCTACCAGGCGAAATTCCTGAAGTATCTGGAACATCGTGGTCTGAAAGACACCTCTGAGCAGACCGTATACGCCTTCCTGGGCGACGGCGAAATGGATGAGCCAGAATCTAAAGGCGCGATCACCATCGCGACCCGTGAGAAGTTGGACAACCTGTGCTTCATCATCAACTGTAACCTGCAGCGTCTGGATGGTCCGGTAACCGGTAACGGCAAGATCATCAACGAACTGGAAGGCATCTTCGCAGGTGCTGGCTGGAACGTGATCAAAGTCATGTGGGGTTCCCGTTGGGACGAACTGCTGCGTAAAGACACCAGCGGTAAACTGATCCAGCTGATGAACGAAACCGTTGACGGTGACTACCAGACCTTCAAATCCAAAGACGGTGCCTACGTGCGTGAGCACTTCTTCGGCAAATATCCAGAAACCGCAGCCCTGGTTGCAGACTGGACTGATGAGCAGATCTGGGCCCTGAACCGCGGTGGTCACGATCCGAAGAAAATCTACGCTGCACTGAAAAAAGCGCGTGAAACCAAAGGTAAAGCGACTGTAATCCTGGCCCACACCATCAAAGGTTACGGCATGGGTGATACCGCAGAAGGTAAAAACATCGCTCACCAGGTTAAGAAAATGAACATGGACGGCGTGCGCTATATCCGCGACCGTTTCAACGTTCCAGTGACCGATGAGCAGGTCGAAAACCTGTCTTACATCACCTTCCCGGAAGGCTCCGAAGAGCACAAGTACCTGCACGAACGTCGTCAGGCGCTGAAAGGCTACCTGCCAGCTCGTCAGCCTAACTTCACCGAGAAGCTGGAACTGCCAGCGCTGGAAGACTTCTCTCAGCTGCTGGAAGAGCAGAACAAAGAGATCTCTACCACTATCGCTTTCGTTCGTGCCCTGAACGTGATGCTGAAAAACAAGTCGATCAAAGATCGCCTCGTGCCAATCATCGCCGACGAAGCGCGTACTTTCGGTATGGAAGGTCTGTTCCGTCAGATCGGTATCTACAGCCCGAACGGCCAGCAGTACACCCCGCAGGACCGTGAGCAGGTTGCATACTACAAAGAAGACGAGAAAGGTCAGATCCTGCAGGAAGGTATCAACGAGCTGGGCGCAGGCGCATCCTGGCTGGCCGCTGCGACCTCTTACAGCACCAACAACCTGCCGATGATCCCGTTCTACATTTACTACTCCATGTTCGGGTTCCAGCGTATCGGTGACCTGTGCTGGCAGGCAGGCGACCAGCAGGCTCGCGGCTTCCTGATCGGTGGTACTTCCGGTCGTACGACCCTGAACGGTGAAGGTCTGCAGCACGAAGATGGTCACAGCCACATTCAGTCTCTGACTATCCCTAACTGTATCTCTTACGACCCGTCTTACGCGTATGAAGTGGCAGTCATCATGCATGACGGTCTGCAGCGCATGTACGGTGAAGCGCAGGAGAACATTTACTACTACATCACCACCCTGAACGAAAACTACCACATGCCGGCAATGCCAGCAGGTGCCGAGGAAGGTATCCGTAAAGGTATCTACAAACTCGAAACCATCGAAGGTAGCAAAGGTAAAGTTCAGCTGCTGGGCTCCGGTTCTATCCTGCGTCACGTTCGTGAAGCAGCGCAGATCCTGGCGAAAGACTACGGTGTCGGTTCCGACGTGTACTCTGTGACCTCCTTCACTGAACTGGCGCGTGATGGCCAGGATTGTGAGCGCTGGAACATGCTGCACCCACTGGAAACCCCACGCGTACCGTACATCGCTCAGGTGATGAACGACGCGCCAGCGGTGGCGTCTACTGACTATATGAAACTGTTCGCTGAGCAGGTTCGTACTTACGTTCCAGCTGATGATTATCGCGTTCTGGGTACTGACGGCTTCGGTCGTTCTGACAGCCGCGAAAACCTGCGTCACCACTTCGAAGTTGATGCTTCTTACGTGGTTGTAGCAGCACTGGGCGAACTGGCTAAACGTGGCGAAATCGATAAGAAAGTGGTTGCAGACGCAATTACCAAATTCAACATCGATGCAGAAAAAGTTAACCCGCGTCTGGCGTAAGAGGTAAAAGAATAATGGCTATCGAAATCAATGTACCGGACATCGGGGCTGATGAAGTTGAAATCACCGAGATCCTGGTCAAAGTAGGCGACAAAGTTGAAGCTGAACAGTCGCTGATCACCGTAGAAGGCGACAAAGCCTCTATGGAAGTCCCGTCTCCTCAGGCTGGCATCGTTAAAGAGATCAAAGTCTCTGTTGGCGATAAAACCGAGACTGGCAAACTGATCATGATTTTCGATTCCGCCGACGGTGCAGCAGCTGCTGCACCTGCGCAGGAAGAGAAGAAAGCCGCTCCGGCCGCCGCTGCTCCAGCAGCTGCCGCGAGCGCGAAAGAAGTGAACGTGCCGGACATCGGCGGTGACGAAGTTGAAGTCACTGAGATCCTGGTGAAAGTGGGCGATACCGTTGCGGCCGAGCAGTCACTGATCACCGTAGAAGGCGATAAAGCCTCTATGGAAGTGCCAGCGCCGTTCGCAGGTACCGTTAAAGAGATCAAGATTAACACCGGCGACAAAGTGTCTACCGGCTCTCTGATCATGATCTTCGAAGTGGCAGGTGCTGCACCTGCTGCCGCGCCTGCACAGGCCGCTGCTCCGGCTCCGGCCGCTGCACCAGCTGCTGCTGGCGGCGCGAAAGACGTTAACGTACCGGACATCGGCGGTGACGAAGTTGAAGTCACCGAAGTGATGGTAAAAGTGGGCGACAAAGTTGCCGCTGAACAGTCACTGATCACCGTTGAAGGCGACAAGGCTTCCATGGAAGTGCCTGCGCCGTTCGCGGGTACCGTTAAAGAGATCAAAATCAGCACCGGCGACAAAGTGTCTACCGGCTCTCTGATCATGGTCTTCGAAGTGGAAGGCGCTGCGCCTGCCGCAGCTCCGGCTGCCGCGGCTGCTCCAGCACCGGCTGCTGCTCCGGCTCAGGCTGCTAAACCAGCGGCACCTGCTGCAAAAGCGGAAAGCAAATCTGAGTTCGCTGAAAACGACGCTTACGTCCACGCGACCCCGCTGATTCGTCGCCTGGCGCGCGAATTCGGCGTGAACCTGGCGAAAGTGAAAGGGACTGGCCGTAAAGGTCGTATCCTGCGCGAAGACGTTCAGACCTACGTGAAAGACGCGGTGAAACGCGCCGAAGCTGCACCAGCTGCAGCCGCTGGCGGCGGTATTCCGGGCATGCTGCCATGGCCGAAAGTGGACTTCAGCAAGTTCGGCGAAATCGAAGAAGTGGAGCTGGGCCGTATCCAGAAAATCTCTGGTGCGAACCTGAGCCGTAACTGGGTGATGATCCCGCACGTTACGCACTTCGATAAGACCGATATCACCGATCTGGAAGCGTTCCGTAAACAGCAGAACGCCGAAGCTGAGAAGCGTAAACTGGACGTGAAATTCACCCCAGTGGTCTTCATCATGAAGGCGGTTGCTGCGGCTCTGGAACAGATGCCACGCTTCAACAGCTCCCTGTCCGAAGACGGCCAGAAGCTGACGCTGAAGAAATACATCAACATCGGTGTTGCGGTTGATACGCCAAATGGTCTGGTTGTTCCGGTCTTCAAAGACGTGAACAAGAAGAGCATCACTGAGCTGTCCCGTGAACTGACCACCATCTCCAAGAAAGCGCGTGATGGTAAGCTGACTGCCGGCGAAATGCAGGGCGGCTGCTTCACCATCTCCAGCATCGGCGGCCTGGGTACCACCCACTTCGCGCCGATTGTGAACGCGCCGGAAGTGGCTATCCTCGGTGTGTCCAAGTCCGCGATGGAGCCGGTGTGGAATGGCAAAGAGTTCGTGCCGCGTCTGATGATGCCAATCTCTCTGTCCTTCGACCACCGCGTGATCGACGGTGCTGATGGTGCGCGTTTCATCACCATCATCAACAACATGCTGAGCGACATTCGCCGCCTGGTGATGTAATCGAAAAGCCGGCCAGTCGGCCGGCTTTTTTCTGATAATCTCATGGCGTTTGTGAGGTTATTGGCGAAAGCGACAATTCGTGAGCCGTTTGTTGTTTCAAAATTGTTAACAATTTTGTAAACTGCGGGCGGATAGAACGACCCGGTGGACGACGGGTATAAACTAAGAGGTCATGATGAGCACAGAAATCAAAACTCAGGTCGTAGTACTTGGGGCAGGCCCGGCAGGTTACTCCGCAGCATTTCGCGCAGCGGATTTAGGTCTGGAAACCGTCATCGTAGAACGTTACAGCACCCTCGGCGGTGTTTGTCTGAACGTCGGCTGTATCCCTTCTAAAGCGCTGCTGCACGTAGCGAAAGTTATCGAAGAAGCCAAAGCGCTGGCTGAACACGGTATCGTCTTCGGCGAGCCGAAAACCGACATCGACAAAATTCGTACCTGGAAAGAGAAAGTTATCACTCAGCTGACCGGCGGTCTGGCGGGTATGGCCAAAGGCCGTAAAGTGAAGGTGGTAAACGGTCTGGGTAAATTCACCGGTGCGAACACCCTGGAAGTGGAAGGCGAAAACGGCAAAACCGTGATCAACTTCGACAACGCGATCATCGCGGCAGGCTCTCGCCCAATCGAACTGCCATTCATTCCACATGAAGATCCACGCGTGTGGGATTCCACCGATGCGCTGGAGCTGAAAACCGTTCCTAAGCGTCTGCTGGTGATGGGCGGCGGTATCATCGGTCTGGAAATGGGTACCGTGTACCACGCGCTGGGTTCAGAGATCGACGTGGTTGAAATGTTCGACCAGGTTATCCCGGCTGCTGACAAAGACATCGTTAAAGTCTTCACCAAGCGCATCAGCAAGAAATTCAACCTGATGCTGGAAACCAAAGTGACTGCCGTTGAAGCGAAAGAAGACGGTATTTACGTTTCCATGGAAGGCAAAAAAGCCCCATCCGAACCACAGCGTTACGACGCCGTGCTGGTGGCGATCGGCCGTGTGCCGAACGGTAAGAACCTCGACGCGGGCAAAGCTGGCGTGGAAGTGGACGACCGTGGCTTCATCCGCGTTGACAAACAGCTGCGCA
This sequence comes from Enterobacter cloacae complex sp. IR5422, assembly GCF_049238165.1. Classification (NCBI taxonomy): domain Bacteria; kingdom Pseudomonadati; phylum Pseudomonadota; class Gammaproteobacteria; order Enterobacterales; family Enterobacteriaceae; genus Enterobacter; species Enterobacter cloacae complex sp. IR5422. The sequence continues at coordinate 224,869 of NZ_JBMKHT010000001.1, forward strand.
CCAACGTGCCGCACATCTTTGCTATCGGCGATATCGTCGGTCAGCCAATGCTGGCGCACAAAGGTGTTCACGAAGGTCACGTTGCCGCTGAAGTTATCGCCGGCATGAAGCACTACTTCGATCCGAAAGTGATCCCATCTATCGCGTACACCGAGCCAGAAGTGGCATGGGTGGGTCTGACTGAGAAAGAAGCGAAAGAGAAAGGCATCAGCTACGAAACCGCCACCTTCCCGTGGGCTGCTTCTGGCCGTGCTATCGCGTCCGACTGCGCAGACGGTATGACCAAACTGATCTTCGACAAAGAGACTCACCGCGTAATCGGTGGTGCGATTGTCGGTACCAACGGCGGCGAGCTGCTGGGTGAAATCGGTCTGGCTATCGAAATGGGCTGCGACGCGGAAGACATCGCGCTGACCATCCACGCTCACCCAACTCTGCACGAGTCCGTGGGCCTGGCGGCAGAAGTGTTTGAAGGCAGCATCACCGACCTGCCAAACGCGAAAGCGAAGAAGAAATAAGTTCTTCAGATGAAAAAAAGCGGCCTGAGGCCGCTTTTTTTATGCGCTGCGTTCAGGGAGCCACGGGTTGCCAGGTTTTATCCGGGTTATAGGCGGTTAACGCCCGGGCTTTCTGCTCAGAATCCTTGCCGAGATCGGACTGATACACCTTGTCGTCCTGATTTATCACAAAGCTCATCACGCCCGTTTGACCGTGGCTGACCGGCCACGCCACCATCGCAAAACCGTTATTATCCGGCAGGATCCGGAAGCGATAGCCGTGATAGCCGGTACCCGGCTCTTTCGGGCTAAATGCCGGCCCGAGCGGACTGGGCGTTTCGCCGGGTGAGACGGGCCAGTACAAACCGTCTTTCTTCCCTTCCGAGCTGACAATCTTCTGCGCGTATTTCTGGTTCATCGCAAAGTAGCTTTGCTGCGCATCAACATAGGCATGCAGGGCTTCAATGGCGGCAAGTTCGTTACGCCCGATTTCACGGGTCAGGATCTCTTCAGCCCCTTCTTTGATATCGAATTGCCAGCCGGCGGTGGTTTTGATCACCGGAATGGGAAGCTGCCAGTCGTTGTCTCCAACAACAAGATGCGCCGTATCTCCTTCGACAACGGTGTTATGACGAACTTTCCAGTCGCGCAGGAAACGATCGACGGCATCCGGATCAACGCCTTCGGGGGGGAGAAAATCGCGCCAGTTTTCTCCAAGCAGATTGCTCATCGCGCGCTCATTATGCTCACTAATGGCGCTGGCCAGCGCATCGGTCGCCTGGTCGGGCGTGCTAAAGGACTGCTGCGCCATCACCGAGGCCGAAAGCATGAACAACACCATTCCACTGAGTAGTTTACTTTTCATGTCGGTTCCCTTAGCGATGTCTCAATTCACGGCGTTCAGCGCGTCCACCAGATACCTGACGGGGCTGCTGCTGGCGAGCCGCAAGCTGCCTGCTTTGCGCACCGCGCTGCTGCTGCGCCTGCCAGTTCGCGGAACGGCTGTCGTTGCCGCTCAGCGCATTGGCCCGGGGCTGACCGTTTCGCTGCTGCAGAGCGCGTTGCTGCGCGGGCTGTGAAACGCGTTTCTCCTGTCTTTGGGTTACAGCCTGACGATTTTCTCGCTGCTGCGTGGTGGTCCGCTTCGCCGTCTGCGGTTTGGTGTCGTAGCCACGGTAGTTGTTGCGCTGCGAAATTTGCTTCAGCTGTTCACTTGAGGCCTGACGCTGCTCATCTTTCGTGTCGGGACGTGCCGTTTGCGGGAAGGTTTTCCCCGTGGATTTCTCCATCTGGCTCAGGGCCGCCTGACGCTGGCTATCCCGGTTAACCGGTTTTTGCTGCGTTGAGCTTAGCCCGGTGACTGTGCTGGTGGAGTGGAAACGGGTGTTGAGCTGGTTAGTCGGATAGGGCACACCCTCCCGGTAGGCCGGGTTATGCTGCCAGGTACGGTTGGCGTCCGTCAGACGCTGTCCGCTGATTTTATTGAAGTTCTCAACGTTGATATTGATGTTGTTATCACCGTTGCGGTTGTAGCCGCCGTGATTATCCCAGTCACCGTCATGGTGGTGGTCCCAGTCATCGTCGTCATCCCAGTCGATATTGCTGAAAATGGCATAGGTTGTGGCAACGCCCAGGCTGAAGCCTAAGCCGTTGACGAAGCTGTTGCCAAACTGCTCTCCGGGCGTGGGCGGGAGATAGGTGGGTGGATAGGCGGTGTTGGGCCAGGTCCCGTAAACCGTATTGGGGTTATAGGTGGGAACATAAACGACCTGCGGATCGGCAGATTCAATTTTGATCACCGTTGGGGCGGGCGCAGACGCGGTTGTTGTTGTTGCCTCGGTGGCGCGGGTTTTCGCTGGTGCTGGCTTTGTCACGGTGGTGACCGTCTGCTGAGGCGTAGATTGTAAAGCACCGGTCTTCTGTGCCAGCGCGCGCAGGCGTTGAACGGAATCCATCACGTCTTTCGGCTGCGCGAGAAACGCATCCCCCAGATTTTGTACCCACGGCGGGTTTTCACCCATCAGCGACATAAGCTGAGGAAACGCGACCAGCGATTTTACGCTCGGATCCCAGGGCTGGCTGGCAACGGCCTGAATGGCGGCGTCCCCTTCCATTTTAGGGTTGTCTTTTGACCACTGAGCCGCCTGAATCACGTTGGCCGGGTAAGTCGAGGCCATCAGAATTTGTGAAAGCAGGGCGTCAGGGTAGAGCGCAATGGGGGCAACCCACTGATCGATTTGCGCGGCAGTGTAGGTCGGCGCGACCACAGGGGCGGGCTGGGCTACGGCAGGTGCCGCCGGTTGTTGAGCGACGGGGGCTGGCGCAACGGGTTCCGTTGCACGACTTTTGACAAACAAGACGCCTGAGGCGGCAAGCAGCCCGGCACTGCACAGAAGGATGAGCAGATGTGGCTTAAAGGGCAACTTCATAAAATGACTCCAACGAGACCAGCGCTGTGCCGTGAGGCGTTACGGTTGGCGTGAGTATTATTCACCCGTCTTTTACTGTTTTGACTTTTATTGGGAAGCGTCCGGTACGTCCGGATAAAGAGTGTGAGTATTTATTACACAATTATATCTGATGAAGAAAAAACTGAAGCGTCACGGTGCAGAAGAACCGCAAAATGATGCCCTAAATCCCCGCTACACCATGCTTAACGATTCAGCAAACTTTTTAATGTTGCTTTTTTGTAAACGGATTAACACTGTGCAGAAATCCTGCTATGCTGCCCGACGCGGTATCGGGCATTTACCCTACAAACTGCTGTCTCACAGGAGCGTGAAGAGAACGCCCGCCGCATATGACAATGAGAGCGAGGAGAACCGTCGTGCTAGAAGAATACCGTAAGCACGTAGCAGAACGTGCCGCCGAGGGAATTGTACCCAAACCTTTAGATGCAACCCAAATGGCCGCGCTCGTCGAGCTGCTGAAGAACCCGCCTAAGGGCGAAGAAGAATTCCTGTTAGATCTGCTGATCAACCGCGTACCGCCTGGCGTAGATGAAGCTGCCTACGTAAAAGCCGGATTCCTTGCTGCTATCGCCAAAGGCGAAGCCACCTCCCCACTGGTTACTCCTGAAAAAGCCATTGAACTGCTCGGCACCATGCAGGGTGGTTACAACATTCATCCGCTGATCGACGCGCTGGATAACGACAAGCTGGCACCGATTGCCGCTAAAGCGCTCTCGTCTACGCTGCTGATGTTCGATAACTTCTACGATGTGGAAGAAAAAGCCAAAGCTGGCAACGTCTATGCGAAGCAGGTGATGCAGTCCTGGGCCGATGCCGAATGGTTCCTGAATCGTCCAGCGCTGGCTGAAAAAATTACCGTTACTGTTTTCAAAGTGACCGGTGAAACCAACACCGATGACCTCTCTCCGGCACCGGACGCGTGGTCTCGCCCGGATATCCCGCTGCACGCCCTGGCGATGCTGAAAAACGCCCGTGAAGGCATTGAGCCGGATCAGCCGGGCGTTGTCGGCCCGATCAAACAGATCGAAGCGTTGCAGAAAAAAGGTTTCCCGCTGGCTTACGTGGGTGACGTTGTGGGTACCGGCTCTTCCCGTAAGTCCGCCACCAACTCCGTCCTCTGGTTTATGGGTGACGACATTCCGCATGTGCCGAACAAGCGCGGCGGCGGCCTGTGCCTGGGCGGTAAGATTGCCCCAATCTTCTTCAATACCATGGAAGATGCGGGCGCACTGCCAATTGAAGTGGATGTCTCTAACCTGAACATGGGCGACGTGATTGACGTTTACCCGTACAAAGGCGAAGTCCGTAACCACGACACCAATGAGCTGCTGGCAAGCTTCGAGCTGAAAACCGACGTGCTGATTGACGAAGTGCGCGCCGGTGGCCGTATTCCGCTGATCATCGGCCGCGGCCTGACCACCAAAGCGCGTGAAGCGCTGGGCCTGCCGCACTCAGACGTGTTCCGTCATGCGAAAGACGTAGCGGAAAGCAACCGCGGCTTCTCGCTGGCACAGAAAATGGTGGGTCGCGCCTGCGGCGTCGCCGGTATCCGTCCTGGCGCCTACTGCGAGCCGAAGATGACCTCCGTAGGCTCTCAGGACACCACTGGCCCAATGACCCGTGACGAACTGAAAGACCTGGCGTGCCTGGGCTTCTCTTCCGATCTGGTGATGCAGTCCTTCTGCCACACTGCAGCGTATCCGAAGCCGGTTGACGTGACCACGCACCACACGCTGCCTGACTTCATTATGAACCGTGGCGGTGTCTCCCTGCGCCCGGGCGATGGCGTCATCCACTCCTGGCTGAACCGCATGCTGCTGCCGGATACCGTGGGTACCGGCGGTGACTCCCATACCCGTTTCCCAATCGGTATCTCCTTCCCGGCGGGCTCCGGTCTGGTGGCGTTTGCTGCCGCGACCGGCGTGATGCCGCTGGATATGCCGGAATCGGTGCTGGTGCGCTTCAAAGGTAAAATGCAGCCGGGTATTACCCTGCGCGACCTGGTTCACGCGATCCCGCTGTATGCGATTAAACAGGGTCTGCTGACCGTTGAGAAGAAAGGGAAGAAAAACATCTTCTCTGGTCGCATTCTGGAAATTGAAGGTCTGCCGGATCTGAAGGTTGAGCAGGCGTTCGAGCTGACCGATGCCTCCGCCGAGCGTTCGGCTGCGGGCTGTACCATCAAGCTGAACAAAGAGCCGATTATTGAGTATCTGAACTCTAACATCGTGCTGCTGAAGTGGATGATTGCAGAAGGCTACGGCGACCGTCGTACGCTGGAGCGTCGTATCCAGGGCATGGAAAAATGGCTGGCCGATCCGCAGCTGCTGGAAGCCGATGCTGACGCAGAGTACGCGGCGGTGATCGACATCGATCTGGCGGATATCAAAGAGCCAATCCTGTGTGCACCGAACGATCCGGACGACGCGCGTCCGCTGTCTGAGGTCCAGGGCGAGAAGATCGACGAAGTGTTCATTGGTTCGTGCATGACCAACATCGGTCACTTCCGCGCGGCCGGTAAGCTGCTGGATACCCACAAAGGCCAGCTGCCAACCCGTCTGTGGGTGGCGCCGCCAACCCGTATGGACGCGGCTCAGCTGACCGAAGAGGGCTACTACAGCGTGTTTGGTAAGAGCGGGGCGCGTATTGAAATTCCTGGCTGTTCCCTGTGTATGGGCAACCAGGCGCGCGTCGCCGACGGCGCGACGGTGGTCTCCACCTCGACCCGTAACTTCCCGAACCGTTTAGGTACCGGTGCGAACGTCTTCCTGGCCTCTGCGGAGCTGGCGGCGGTTGCGGCGCTGATTGGCAAACTGCCAACGCCGGAAGAGTACCAGACCTTTGTGGCTCAGGTGGATAAGACAGCGGTGGATACCTATCGCTATCTGAACTTCGACCAGCTCTCTCAGTACACCGAGAAGGCCGACGGGGTTATCTTCCAGACGGCAGTATAAATGCTACCCTCTCCCGTGGGAGAGGGGCTGGGGGTGAGGGCACCAGACCGCACCTGACCCATTGCCCGGTGGCGCTACGCTAACCGGGCCTACAAAACCCATCGCAACTACGGTGGGTTTTTTATTTTCATTCCTCCCACCTCCCACGCTTTTTTTCTTCCTCGCTGCTGCGATAATTACCTTAATGGCTTTGCAGAGGAAAACACTATGGATTACGAATTTCTGCGCGACATCACCGGAGTGGTGAAAGTGCGTATGTCGATGGGCCACGAAGCCGTTGGACACTGGTTTAACGAAGAGGTGAAAGAAAATCTCTCCCTTCTTGATGAGGTTGAACAGGCGGCAAAGACGGTGAAAGGCAGTGAGCGCTCCTGGCAACGCGCCGGGCACGAATACACGCTGTGGATGGACGGTGAAGAGGTCATGGTGCGTGCCAACCAGCTCGAGTTTTCAGGCGACGAGATGGAAGAGGGGATGAGCTACTATGACGAAGAAAGCCTGTCGCTGTGCGGCGTAGAAGACTTCCTTCAGGTGGTGAATGCCTACCGCGAGTTCATGAAACAGCGGTAATTTCCCGAAGCATCCCTGCTCCGGGCAACACTTACACGGCCGGAATGTTGCGGCCGTAGTAGATCTCGCGCATCTCTTTCCAGAGCAGGTCAGTAATCGCCTTACGCTCTTCTTCGCTCAAATCTTCCGGCTTCGTGTGGAACATATAGTGCTTAAGGTCGAACTCCTTAAGTAACATCTTGGTATGGAAGATGTTTTCCTGATACACGTTCACGTCCATCATGTCGTACAGCGACTTCATGTCCTCGGACATAAAGTTCTGAATAGAGTTGATCTCGTGGTCGATGAAGTGCTTCATGCCGTTAACATCACGGGTAAAACCGCGCACGCGGTAATCAATCGTGACGATATCCGATTCCAGCTGGTGGATGAGATAGTTCAGCGCGTTCAGCGGGGAAATCACGCCGCAGGTCGACACTTCAATATCGGCACGGAACGTACACAGCCCGCCTTCCGGGTGACTCTCCGGGTAGGTATGGACGCAGATATGGCTTTTATCCAGGTGAGCAACCATCACTTCCGGCAGCGGGCCCGGATGTTCCGTTTTGTCGATAAGCTTCGGATCGACCGGCTCTTCGCTGACCAGTATGGTCACGCTGGCGCCCTGGGGTTCATAATCCTGTCGGGCAATATTCAGGATGTTGGCGCCGATAATGGAACAGGTTTCTGACAGGATCTCGGTCAGACGGTTGGCGTTGTAGAGTTCGTCGATATAGGCGATGTAACCATCGCGTTCTTCCGCTGTTTTGGCATAGCAGATATCGTAAATACAAAAACTCAGGCTTTTGGTCAGGTTGTTAAAGCCATGCAGTTTAAGCTTTTTCAATTAGCTCACCCCCTTAGTGGATAATGCGTCTTGCAGGTACTGCGGCAGAGCAAACGCTGCGGTATGAATAGCCGGATTGTAGTATCGGCACTGTAGACCTGCCTGATGGAAGCGGGCCTGAATAATTTCGGTGGAAAGATGACGTAATACGTCGTTATCCGTCGCCCAGGCAAAGGTCATGATCCCACCGTAGTACGTCGGAATGGCCGCCTGATAGAAGCTGACATCCTCGAAATAGGTGCTGAGCTTGCGATGGCTATCCAGCGCTTCATCCTGTTGCAGGAAGCAGACGCCGTTTTGGGCGACGAAGATCCCGCCCGGGTTCAGGCAACGCTTGCAGCCTTCGTAGAACGAGGAGGTAAACAGCGACGCGCCAGGGCCGATAGGGTCGGTGCAGTCGGAGATAATGACGTCAAAGGTCTGGGTTGTCTGGTTAACAAAGTTAACCCCGTCATCAATCACCAGATTAAAACGCGGATCGTCATAGCTACCGGCATTGTGGTTGGGCAGGTACTGGCGGCAGAACGAGACGACGCCCGCATCGATTTCCACCATGGTGATGGTTTCAATCGAGCGATGGCGGGAAACCTCGCGCAGCATTGCACCGTCGCCACCGCCGATAATCAGGACATGCTTTGCATGGCCGTGCGCCAGCAGCGGGACGTGGGTCATCATCTCATGATAGATAAACTCATCTCGCTCGGTCGTTTGCACCACGCCGTCCAGCGCCATCACGCGGCCAAAGGCAGCATTCTCGAAGATGATGAGATCCTGGTGATCGGTTTTTTCATGATAGAGCACGTTATCAACGGCAAAGTACTGACCAAACTGGTCATGCAGTGTTTCATGCCACAACGTGTGGTCGGCCATACGCGGACTCCTCCTTTGTTAACATCCGTTACGCTCACAAAAAATGAGCGAAACATGATAGCTAACTATAACCGTGGTTGCACGGCTATAGGTTTAACAGGAGGCGTCGGGAAGGTTATTTGACGTAGGCGAGCAGGCTGAGCGAATCGCGAGCCAGCGCTTTGCATTTTTTAGCCGTGGGAATGCCAATACCGCTTAGGTCACGGTAGCTGTCTTCGCCGAGCGCCTTCATGTCAAAGCTGTCGTAGTTGCTGAGATCCCACTGGTTCTGCTGGGCAAAAAAGACCAGCGCGCGGCGAATTTGCCCGTTGGGTAAATTCTGGTAGCCACAATCATTTTTCAGGAATACAAAAACCGCCGTTAAATCGGCCATATCTTCCGCTTCATTTTCACTGAGCGCATAGCTGTTCGCACACATTGCCATCAGGCTACCGAACAAAATTGTCCTGAAAAACGTCTTCATTGCTTCTACCACTTCTTCACGGAAAATTAACGTTAGCATACTTGGTGCCAGTGCGACGATCTTTATTATTGCCGCTTTACTTGACCTTCCGGTAAGGGGAGGGTTTATGCTCAAAAGATCGCCTGCTGGAAATAAGGAAATGAACATGCAACGTCGTGATTTTTTAAAATATTCCGTGGCGCTGGGGGCTGCCAGCGCCTTACCCCTCTGGAGCCGTGCGGTTTTCGCGACTGACAGGCCTACCTTACCCATCCCTGATTTGCTGACCGCTGACGCCCGCAGCCGTATCCAGCTTGTCGTTCAGTCCGGTAACACGCTGTTCGGTGCGCACAACGCGACAACCTGGGGCTATAACGGCAATCTTCTCGGTCCTGCGCTACAGCTGCGCAAAGGTAAAGCGGTGACGGTGGATATCCACAATACGCTTGCTGAAGAGACGACGGTGCACTGGCACGGACTGGAAGTGCCGGGCGAGGTAGACGGCGGGCCGCAGGGCATCATCAAAGCGGGCGGCACGCGCAGCGTCACCTTTACGCCCAACCAGCGCGCCGCGACCTGCTGGTTCCATCCGCATCAGCATGGCAAAACGGGCCATCAGGTAGCGATGGGGCTGGCGGGGCTGGTGCTGATTGAAGACGACGAAAGCCGACTGCTGCGCCTGCCGAAGCAGTGGGGCATCGACGATGTGCCGGTGATTGTGCAGGACAAGAAATTCACCGCTGACGGGCAAATTGACTACCAGCTGGACGTGATGAGCGCGGCGGTAGGCTGGTTTGGCGACACGCTGCTGACCAACGGCGCCATTTATCCTCAGCACGCCGCGCCGAAGGGCTGGCTGCGCCTGCGTCTGCTTAACGGCTGTAACGCGCGTTCCCTCAACTTCGCCACCAGCGATAAGCGTCCGCTGTACGTGGTCGCCAGCGACGGCGGGCTGCTGCCTGAGCCGGTGAAGGTCAACGAACTGCCGATGCTGATGGGGGAGCGCTTTGAGGTGCTGGTGGATATCAGCGACGGCAAGCCGTTCGATCTTGTGACCCTGCCGGTTAGCCAGATGGGGATGGCGGTCGCGCCGTTTGACAAGCCGCATCCGGTGCTGCGTATCCAGCCGTTACGGGTGACCGCTTCCGGCACGCTCCCTGATACGTTAACCACGCTGCCGGCACTTCCGTCGCTGGATGGGCTTACGCAACGGAAACTGCAGCTCTCCATGAATCCGATGCTCGATATGATGGGCATGCAGGCGCTGATGGCGAAATATGGCGATAAGGCGATGGCGGGGATGCATCACGGGCAGATGATGGGTCACATGAACATGGACCACGGCAACATGGGCGGCATGGGGAACATGAATCACGGCGATCATGGCTTTGATTTCCACAACGCCAACATGATCAACGGCAAAGCGTTCGATATGAACATGCCGATGTTTGCTGCGACAAAAGGGCAGCTTGAGCGCTGGGTGATTTCAGGTGAAGGGGACATGATGCTGCACCCGTTCCATATCCACGGCACGCAGTTCCGCATTCTCTCTGAGAACGGCAAAGCGCCGGACGCGCATCGCGCGGGCTGGAAGGATACGGTGAAGGTGGAAGGCGGCGTCAGCGAGGTGCTGGTGAAGTTTGACCACGATGCGCCGAAGGAGTTTGCCTATATGGCGCACTGCCATCTGCTGGAGCATGAAGATACGGGGATGATGCTGGGCTTTACCGTATAAAAAAAGCCGGGTGGCGGCTTCGCCTTACCCGGCCTGCATAGCGTATCCATAGGCCCGGTAAGCGTAAGCGCCACCGGGCTTTTCAGTTACTTGTTTTCGTCAGGCAACGCATACGCGACAATATAGTCGCCCATCTTCGTGCCAAACGAGCCGTGACCGCCCGCGGAGATGACAACGTACTGCTTGCCATTCACTTCATAGGTCATCGGCGTAGCTTGTCCACCCGCTGGCAGACGGCCTTGCCACAGTTTTTCACCGTTGGTCATGTTGTACGCGCGCAGGTAGTTATCTGCGGTTGCCGCGATGAACAGCACGTTACCGGCGGTGGAGATTGGGCCACCCAGCATTGGCATACCCATATTGAACGGCACCGGAACCGGCATTGGGAACGGCATGCTGTCCTGTGGCGTACCAATACGTTTTTTCCAGACGATCTGGTTAGTTTTCAGATCCAGACCGGAGATGTAACCCCAGGCAGGCTGTTTACACGGCAGACCGAACGGCGACAGGAACGGGTTCAGCGTCACGCCGAACGGTACGCCATACTGCGGCTGAATACCGGCTTCGGTACCGCTGCCTTTCGCGTCTTTCGGCTGCTCCATTGGGTTGCCCGGACCGCGTGGGATCAGACGGGAAACGAACGGCAGCGCCATTGGGTTGGCAATCGCGACCTGACGGTTAGGGTCAACGGAGATCCCACCCCACTCGAACATCCCCAGGTTACCCGGGAAGACCAGCGTGCCCTGCTCAGAAGGCGGCGTGAAGATGCCTTCATAGCGCAGCTGATGGAACATCACGCGGCACACCAGCTGGTCAAACATCGTGGCACCCCACATGTCTGCCCCGCTGAGGTCTTTCTTCGGACGGAAGCTCAGATCGGAGAACGGCTGGGTTTTGCTGACGTAATCGCCTTTCGCCGCACCCTGCGGAACCGGTTTTTCCGGTGCAGGCACAACCAGCTTGCCGTTGCTGCGATCCAGCACGAAGATGTTGCCGGTTTTCGCTGGAGCGTAAATCACCGGTACGGTTTTGCCGTTAACGGTGATGTCCGCCAGCGTCGGCTGGGACGGCATATCCATATCCCACAGATCGTGGTGAACGGTCTGGTAGCTCCAGGCCAGCTTACCGGTGGTCGCGTTCAATGCCACGATAGCGCTGGCATAACGCTCCTGCTCCGGCGTGCGGTTACCGCCCCAGATATCTGGCGTAGTAACGCCCATCGGCAGGTAGACCAGGTCCAGCTTCGCGTCATACGCCGCTGGTGCCCAGGAGTTTGGCGAGTTAAAGGTAAAGGTGTGCTCGTCCGACGGGATCGCGTTCGGATCTTTCGCGCCCGGGTCGAAGGCCCACAGCAGTTTACCGGTGTTCACGTCGAAACCACGGATAACGCCGGAGGTTTCACGGGTAGAGAAGTTATCCGTTACCGAACCGGCAATCACGATGGTTTTATCGGTGATGATGGGCGGGGAGGTCGGCTCATACAGACCCGGCGTGGTGTCCGGCATATTGGTCTGCAGATTCAGGATACCTTTGTTGGCAAAGGTTTCGCACAGCTTGCCCGTTTCGGCATTGATGGCGAACAGACGACCATCGTTCACCGGCAGCATGATGCGGCGAGGACAGTCGGCAATGACTTCCGGGCTCGCATTATCCGGGCGCGCTTCGTGATAAGAGACGCCACGGCAGGTCACGTGCTGGAAGGACGGGTTGGAGTTCAGCTGCGGATCGAAGTGCCATTTCTCTTTACCGGTGGCCGCGTCGAGCGCGAACAGACGCTGGTGCGCCGTACACAGATAAAGCATATCGCCGACTTTAATTGGCGTCACTTCGTTGGTCAGTTCACCCGGATCGTTCGGCATCTTCAGATCGCCGGTACGGAATACCCAGGCTTCTTTCAGGTTTTTAACGTTGTCCGCGTTGATCTGCTTCAGCGGAGAGTAGCGCTGACCTTCCTGGTTACGGCCATAGGCAGGCCAGTCGCCGTCAGCAACCTGAGAGATCGCCGCCGCAGGCGTCGATTCTGCGTTCAGCGTACCGTTGATCTCCTGCGGATCGTTGAAGCCAGCCCAGGTCAGGATACCGCCGCTGATTAACAACGCTACCACCAGCGCCGCGACCGCACCGCTGGACGGCACGATCAGGCGACGCCAGACGAACGGCAGGATCAGCCAGATGCCGAAGAAGACCAGGATGTCACTGCGCGGCGTCAGCGCCCAGAAGTCAAAGCCGACTTCCCAGACGCCCCAGATCATGGTGGCAAGAAGGAGTGCGGCATACAGCCACAGTGCAGATTGTTTTCTACGCCAGAGCAGGACGGTTACGCCAAGCATAACCAGGCCCGCAATCGGGTAGTACCAGGAGCCGCCGATCGCGACCAGCCAGACGCCACCGATTAACAGGTACAGGCCGCAGAAGGCGGCGAATAGCGCTGTTAATGTCACCAGTAGACGCGGCTGTTTAGAGTTTGTTTCAGCCATAGAAAGTGTACTCGTCAGTTTTTGTTAATAATTTGCTAGCAACTAATTATAGGTATTAACAAGTGTGATCGGAATCACAATATTTGCTTTTTATAACTCATACGCCAGGGTTATCCATTTGCTGATATAATGGCTGGCTTGCGTATCAGTGCTGGATATTAACTCATCCGTATTGAGAGATTTTCATTAAAATCATTTGGTTAGTAATATGAAACATACTGTTGAAGCAAAAAACTTGGTGTTTTTATGCTTTTTCATGGTTTCGTGTTTTTTCTAATTTGATATTTATTATCAATAATATACATTTGTTTTTGTTCGTGTGTTTATGCGCATTTTTTTACTGTAACAACGAACGGTGTATCAATCGGTGTATCAATCGCAACGGCCGGAGCAGGTATGGCGGGCACTAACAAGCTGAGTGATAAAAAGTTAAAGGCACTCCAGAGCGTCGAACGTGAGGCTCCAGCCATGTTTGCAGATGGTGAAGGGCTTAGCGTGAAAGCGTCAAAGCTGGGCCAGTTAAGCTGGGTTTTTTCTTATCGACTAGGTGGGCGCGGAAGTAAGCTTGAACGTCTCACGCTTGGCCGGTATCCGGATATGTCGCTAAAGCTCGCCAGAGAGAAGCGTGAGCAATGCCGTCAATGGCTTGCTGGTGGTCTTGATCCAAAAACCGAGATTGAACTGAGCACCGAAGAAACCCTTAAACCCGTAACAGTAAAAGATGCCCTCGAATACTGGCTGGTGAATTATGCCAGGAGAAAACGCAGTGACGAGGAACTTGTGAGGGCTCAGCTGCGTAAGCATATTTATCCACGTCTTGGGCGCTATCCTCTGACACGATGTGAAACCCGCCATTGGGTGGCCTGTTTTGATGAAATCAACCAGACGAAACCCATGACCGCTGGACGCATGTTCCAGATATCTAAACAGGCATTACGTTTCTGTAAGGTGCGTCGCTACGCTTCTAGTGATGCACTGGCAATTCTCACTATTCAGGATGTGGGCCAGCCATCAGGGCAGCGCGACCGTGTGCTATCTGATAGCGAACTAGCTGATGTATGGAGATGCACATACAGTGAAGATCAGCAGCCATATTATTCACGGCTGCTTAAGCTGCTTGTATTGTTCGGTGCGCGAACAATGGAAGTCCGTCTCTCTCGTTGGACTGAGTGGGACTTCACCTCCTGGATATGGACGGTACCCAAAGAGCACAGCAAAACACGTGAGAAGATCGTACGGTCAATCCCTGAAGCTATACGGCCATGGTTAGAAGAACTGAAGCGTGAAACAGGGAAAACAGGACTGCTGCTGGGTGAAGAGCGCACCCGACAGGCTGTCTCACTGAAAGGGCGCAGGCTCTTTGGTGATTTTCATCATAAAGAACCGTGGACGCTCCATGATTTACGCCGGACGTTCTCCACTGGGTTAAACAACATGGGCATAGCGCCGCACATTGTTGAGCTTTTATTGGGGCATGCATTGCCTGGAGTGATGGCTATCTATAACCGAAGCCTTTATTTACCTGAAAAACTTGATGCTCTCAATAAGTGGCATGAACGCCTTGACTCTTTAATTTCAAATGAAAATATTTACCTGTTTAAGGTGAAAAGATGAAAAACATTCCTGATTATGTGCCCCAGTTAATTACCGAAATTTACTTTAGTGGGCTTGTTTCTGATTTTAAAACTCCTACCCCTATAGAAACACCAGAGGAATTGGAGGCTCAGGGGCTTAAGTTAGACATAAAGAATTGGCGAGAAGGGCTGTCTCAGAAAGAGTGTCTTGAAAAATTGATGCATGACAAAAGAATGGAAAAGGTCTGGTCTCCACTTTCACGCCATTTTAAAAAATACACGCCGCAGACACCGCTATTTTTAGAGTTCTTCAATGAGTTGTCTGAAGCATCAAAAGGCCCAAGCGACTGGGACTCTTTAACTCAAAAAGAAAAGGAGTTAAAGGTTTCGAAAATATCTAAACTTGCTAAAGAGTTATATTTTGAGATGGCGAATACACCTCTTGATAAAAATGTCACTCACTATATGAGGTATTATGGCTATTTCGATAGGTTTATTTCTGAACTTGACGAAGAAAAGAAATTATTGGCAAAGAATGAATTAAGCAATTTTTTTGAACTCAAAGGGCATTTTTATCAGGATAGTGAACAACATGAGGTGTCAAGCTTTTGGACGCGATATGGTGTTCCTCCCGTAGAGATGTCATCAGCGTTACAGGATTTATTCCGAGAGTCTGCAAACTATAAGCCAGTTTCAATTATTAAAAGAAAAAATGACGTAATGTCTGTTTACATGGTGAGAAAAGTTTCTGCGTTCTTTTTAAAGTATTTTGACTCACCACTTTATAATATTACAGCGGCAATAAGTAGCGTCATGCTGAATGAGGAAATTACATTGGAAGAAGTTCGTTCGCGAATTCAACAATCACCGGTTGATAATAGATGAAATTTGCATTGGGGTAAAATCAAGGTAAGCACAATGTTTTACCCCAATGGTGTTTTTACCCATCACTTTCATCCTTTTCCATCAATGGGGTACAAATGTGTTTTTTATCGTTTTTTACGGCAATTATGTGTTTTAGATAATTAACGCAAAATCCAAATAACGCCAGAACAGACAGGAAAACATCCTTCTGAATGCGTTAATTGGAGGAAGCATGTTAACTACTATTTTCAACCCGCCAACCGCTGAACAGCGTCGCCAAATCCTTGAGGATTATGGTTTTAAATATGATCGTCGTATCCGCGAAGCGGAATGCTTTGAGATCACCAGCCTTTCCCGTTCCACTCGCTGGAACATGGAAAATGAGAGTAAGTTTCCTACCCGCTGCCATTTTGGGCGTAACAGCTGCGCATGGCTCCTTTCTGACGTTCTTTGGTGGGTTCGTAACCCGCCAGCAGTTGAGAACGTAAACAACCCCTACAATCGCAAATCTGCATGAGGTGCCTATGAATCTGTTAACTCAAGGCACACCCTCGCTAAAAATGACAAGCAGAGAAATTGCCGACCTTACTGGTAAAGAGCATAAAAACGTTACTGTTGATATTCGGCGCATGCTTGATGAGCTGGGAGAAGATGCGCTGAAATTTCAGCGTATCTATCGGGATCGCATGAACCGCCAGCAGACTGAATATTTACTCGACCGAGAACACACTGAGTGCCTAATTACAGGATACAGCGCAATTATTCGTATTCGCGTAATTAAGCGCCTTCGTGAGCTGGAGAGTAAGTGTGCTTTGCCTGCTGATTATCCTCAGGCTCTTCGGCATGCCGCTGATTTAGCCGAAACGACTCTTCGGTTACAGAACCAGCTCGCCGATGCGGCCCCCAAAATCGATTTTGCTGATCGCGTTGCCGATATTAAAAAAGGCATCTCCATACCGAATTACGCCAAGGCCGTAGGGCTTGGCCCCATCAAACTATTCGAGTGGATGCGTGAGCAGGAAATACTGATTAGCGGCGGTCAGCGACATAACTTACCAATGCAGCGTTATATCGAGCGTGGCTATTTTGCCGTTCGCCAGAGCACATACGATGCCCACGGAGAAACCCGAGCGTCATTCACGACGATGCTGAGCGGTAAAGGTGAGCAGTGGTTAACGAAGAAACTGATCGTGGGTGGTGTATTACCGGAGGTGTCGAATGCTGGCGCTAAATAAAACAAAGGCAGCTTTGCAGAGCTGCCCATGTTACGACCAAAAACTAAAGCTGAACCAGAATACCAGGCTTATTGAAGGTGGTCAAAGCTTCACCCGGCACAATTTTGCGCCAGCTGATTTCATTCAGGATTTTTGCTCAATGCCGCGCTGCTGTAATTCTTTTCTGACAATCCGCTTTAACCAAGCCGATAAGGTCGCGTCACCATCCTCTTTCATTGCCACCATCATGGCTTCCTCTAAAGCAGGATCTACACGGAAAGCGATTTGTTTATTGCCTCTCGGCATTTTTATGTTTGACATGTGTCTGACACTCGGCGTAATCTTCGTTGTGTCAGTCAATGTACATCACGTGTCTGACACTTGTAAAGCGCGAAGCCCGGCAGTGTTACCAGCACTAACCGGGCCTCTAACCAAACAGTTATTCGAGGTAACAGTTATGGCTGATCAACAGCATACCCAAACTCGCCCGAAATTTACATGGAGATTTCTCTCCACCTCTGAGCGCTACCCTACCGCCAAACCATTGGTGATCTACGTCAACGCATCCAGTGAGCAGGAAGCCCGAGACACCATGCCCGGCGTAACCCTCATTTTCGCTGCCCGCCTGCCGTTCCACGCATTTCAGATTATGGAGGTGCGCCATGCGTGAGTTAACGGATAAAACCACGTCGATAGCGTGTGAACTGGCAGCTTTATTGATGGTTGTCGAAGAATGCGACGTTGATCATGTTGAGCGGGAAAACCTTATCAGCCTGGCTAGACGAGTATCGGATCAACTGGCGGCAAGCATGGTCGAGCAGAACTCAACGGGGGTACTAAATGGATAACTTTTACACCTACCGCAGCAATAAAGATTTGCTGTTATTGGCGCAAGAGGTTGCCGCGCTTCTGTCATGTGCTGCTTACCTTGCGACTATCAGAGGCGAGGAAGAGCGTATCCATGTAATGAGTTTAACGGGCTTGGCTCAACGCCTTTCTGATGAACTGGCAAACTCACTGGATATTTCTACTTTTTCATACCCTGAATCACAGGGGGCAAGACAATGATCAGCAATGTGAAATTTATCGAACTGGAAAACCGTGTCGATTTGCTGGTTAACCGCGTCCTGGAGTTAGAACAGCAGGTGCGCACACTCACCGAAAGCCAGGGGGGAGATATTCCTCCCGGTATGGCCCCGGTCGCCACGCTGGCGGCTGAGTTCGGCATATCGACGAAAAAAGCCGAAGAGCTGGCAAAAAACACGGGCGTGATGCTGGTCAGGATGAAAGCTGGTGGCTTTATTGCGCCAGATAGCAAATTCAGAGAGGCGGCGAGGCAGGTTCTTCGCAGCGCGAAGCGCAAATATGGATCGGCGTATTGGTATCACCCATTACTTGGCAAATTTCAGATGAGCGGAGGTATCCCACAATGACCGATATTTTTGAAGTGATAGGCCCATTGTTCCGCAAACTGACCGAAGCCTGTATTGCTCACCAGACAGCGGAAACCGGTTCGGCAACCTTGCTGGTGGAAAGCGATAAGTATATGGCCCGCTATCGCTTCACGCTGGAGCCGCGCGTAACTGAAAACGTATTGATGAAGTATATGATTTTTGGCTGCTTTGAAGAGTTCGGGCGCGATGAGGGGTTAAGGCGTTTGCGGGATATTCTGCTGACCTGCTTTACCGACGATGGCGATATTAACGAAATGGGGTTGCAGATAGTGAAAAGCTGCCACCTTGAGTACCTGCATGAAGACCTGGGCGCGGATATGTCCAATAAGGTGTTGCACTGATGAAGATGAAGAATGCCCCGAATATTAAATTCCTGCCGAAAGACAAATTTACCGAGGCGATTATTTTTGCGGGTGAAGATGCCTATTCACATGTGCAGCACTGGATCGAGAGCGAAGGTAAAAGGGCATGGGATGATGTACCGCCTGTTTATCTGGGCAAAAGGCAACTGGCAGAACTGGAACGATTAAACATCGTTGATAACGGCCGTCGCAGTGTTCGTGTGATCCGCGCTGGCGAGCTTTCCGAAATGCAGATAAGCACTATCGCAACCAAACTGGCGCTGGCGGATGTGAAAGAGGCCCGGCTGTTTAATGGCATGTTTGAGCCTCAGCCGAAGGAGGACTGGACGGGCAGGCTTCCACGTCTCAAAGAAGAGGCCGAACGCGGGGAAAGTATTGTGGTGAACCTGCCTGTGAAAAAACGGGAGCCAAAGCCTGAACCGGGCGATGAACTCAAACCCCGCGTGGAAAGCCGCAGCGATGGCCTGTACTGGATCACGCCAAAGGTGGACAAGGATAGTGGCGAGATCATCAATAACGAAACGTGGCTGTGCTCGCCTCTTGAGGTGGTCGGCTCCGGTAGTGACGGGGCAGAGCGCTATCTTGTTTTGCGCTGGCGTTCGCCGCGTGGCCATGAAGATATTACCAGGGCGATCCCCTGTGCTGATATCGGTGAGCGCGACGGCTGGCGCTCACTTAAAGCTGGTGGGGTGAATGTAACCACTAAAAGCACCTTCCGGGCGATTCTGGCCGACTGGTTGCAGCAAAGCGGCACTGATCGGGAATGGATTATCACCCATACCACTGGCTGGCATCATGGCGCATATATCATGCCTGATGGTGAAGTGATTGGTGATCCAGAGACGCCCATTCTCTTTAACGGTCGCAGCGCTGCATCTTCCGGGTATGCCATTGCTGGTACTGCTGCTACCTGGCGGGATTCCGTCGCCCGTCTGGCCGGGGGCAATCCGTCCATGATGCTGGGCGTGGCAGCGGCATTATCCGCGCCGCTTATTGGCCTGGTGGGTGCTGATGGTTTCGGCGTCCATTTGTTCGAGCAGTCGAGCGCCGGTAAGACCACTACCGCCAATATTGCGAGCAGCCTGTGGGGTGAGCCTGATGCGTTGCGGCTTACCTGGTACGGTACTGCGCTTGGCATAGCAAACGAAGCGGAGGCGCATAACGACAGCCTGTTACCGCTTGATGAGGTAGGACAGGGCAGCAGTGCCAAAGATGTTGCCACGTCTGCTTACACCCTGTTTAACGGCGCCGGAAAGTTGCAGGGAGCCAAAGAGGGCGGCAATCGGGAGCTTAAACGCTGGCGCACTGTGGCGATCAGTACCGGGGAAATGGATATTGAAACCTTCCTGGCTGCTGGTGGGCTGAAAGTGAAAGCGGGCCAACTGGTGCGCTTGCTCAACATCCCTATGGAGAAATCGACGGCCTTTAACGGTCTGCCAAACGGCAAGGCTCATGCTGACGCATTGAAAGAAGCCTGGATTGATAACCACGGGGCGGCGGGGCGTGAGTGGGTTAAATGGCTGGCAGCTAACCAGCAGGAGGCTAAACAGGCGGTACGTGACGCGCAAACGCGCTGGCGCGGCCTCATCCCGGCGGATTACGGTGAGCAGGTACACCGCGTGGCCGAACGCTTTGCAATCCTCGAAGCCGCGCTGGTAACTGGTGCATCAATCACCGGATGGAGTGAACAGGCCAGCCGTGACGCTATCCAGCATAGCTTTAACGCCTGGGTGAAAGAGTTCGGCACTGGTAACAAAGAGCACCAGCAGATCATCGAGCAGTGCGAGGCGTTCCTGAATGCCTACGGTTTAAGCCGCTTTGCACCGTTGCCCTATGATCCCTCCAGTATGCCGATTCGCGATCTGGCCGGGTATCGAAAGCGCAAAAGCAGCCATGATGATGCGCCGCTGGTGTTCTATACGTTCCCCGCAACGTTTGAGAAGGAGATAGCTCAGGGCTTTAACGCCAGGCAGTTTGCCCGCGTGCTTGCCGCTGCTGGCTTGCTTTCTGAGCCGTCCAGCGGGCGTGGATACCAGCAGAAATCCCCGCGTATTGATGGGCGTCAAATCAACGTTTATGTGCTTCACCAGGTTGCGGAAGGTGGAGAGGAATAAATTACACATGTGAGGGTTGTTAATGTTGGTTCAGTTGGTTCAGTGTCTATTTGTTATGTTCATATGGCTGTTTTATATGGGTTTAATGTCAAAAAAATGAACCAACACTGAACCAACAAATAGCAGTTTTGAACCAACAAACGGGCAGTTTGAACCAACATTTTAGAACCTCATGGACTGAACCAACATGAAAATACCCAATGTTGGTTCAAATCGGGGCTTTGTTGGTTCACTCATCGAAAAATAATCCTTATAAAACAATAATCTTTACAAATTGAACCAACTGAACTGACTGAACCAACATAGTTTTGTATATATACGTGAAAAATAAAGAGGTCATTAATGAAACTGATTGGCAAAGATAACGGGCATATGAGCGATCTCAAGTTTCTCTACAGCGCCGTTGATGAGCTTTCAAATAAAGATGAGATTACGGTGACGGATTTTCTGGCTCTGAGCGCTTTTGTCACTTCTGAAAAACTTGATCTGGAATCGTACCAGTCTGGGCTGGAAGAAGGGGGGCAAGAGTTGTCGAAAGACGCCAGCGCTTACCTCGATCTTCTACAGAGGATGGCGGCTGATTTGTCGTACCCAACCTCTGGCCTTGAGAACGCTATCCATAGCGCACAATCAACAGCAAGCTGGGCTTTCTATCAGTGGGGGCTGGATAAAGAATAATCATCCTGCTTAGCAAAAAAAGGCCTGGTTTCTCCAGGCCGTCAAGGCTACATGAAATAAATATCTTCTCCCCGTTCGAATACATCAATAATGCCGTGGGCTTCTGAGGGGCATTCTCCGTTAGTAATCAGCGTCTCCCAGAACTTCTGATCGAAACGATGGTCGAGGTAAAAATATCGGCAAATTCCTAAGAGATCACCTCGTTCCCATTCAGGCTTGTATCGAACCTGAAGTTCATCTTCTAGCGCGTAGAAGGTGAGCCTTTCTTTTTTTATCCATGCATCATCAAGTCGCTTGGCAAGAAAAAGTGTTTTTTCCTTTGAGGTAGTGAAAAAATCGGCAAAGGGTTCATGGGGTTTTTGCGGGATGCTACCGTCCGTATCATGGAGAGCTGGATAAACTCCAGACTCCCAGGCATACAGGTAAGCATTGCTGAACTCATCGTGATGCTTTCCGATATGCATTATCTGAATGCGCTGCTGGTTAAAAAGAGCCTGCATGATGTTGTGGTCAGACATGTTAATCCCTCGTCCAGAGTAAAAAGTAATCACCAAAACAATATGGTTTATTCCTGCTTTTGTAAATTATTTGTTCTCCTGTTTTCGCTGCTGTTTGCGACAACATAGAGGTGTTTACTCATTGATTATTATGTATATCTTGAAGAGTGGCACTCAGACGTGAGCCGCCACTGTCCACCTGGTTTTTTCCCGTTCTGCGACGGTTTCCTTTCCAGGTGGACATCCCTCCAAGCGCTGGTTTCACGTCTCAACGTTAATTGTTACGGAAACCACTCCATGAAGAAATTACTTGAATTACGCCAGCAGAAAGCCGCACTCAAAACCCAGATGCGTTCCATGCTGGAAAAAGCTGACAACGAAAAGCGAAGCCTGAACGATGAAGAGGGCAAGCAGTTCGATGAACTCCGCGCCCAGGCAGATGCGCTTGAAGTTGAAATTACCCGCCTTGAAGCTGTCGCCGACGATCAGCGCAATTTGCCTGGTACTTCTGTTGAAGGTAAAGGTGTAAGCAACGATGAGCTGCGCCACTACATCATGACCGGCGATACCCGCTCTCTTTCCACGCTGGTGCAGGCCGATGGCGGCTATACCGTTATCCCTGAGCTGGACAAAGAGATCATGCGCCAGTTGCAGGATGACAGCGTTATGCGCTCCATCGCCACGGTGAAGACCACCAAAACCAACGAATACCAGAAGCTGGTGTCAGTGGGTGGCACTACCGTTAAGCGCGGCACCGAAGGCGAAGCGCGTACCGAAACCAGCACACCTAAGATGGAGCGCGTTGATATCAAACTCAACCCGATCTACGCCTACCCGAAAACCACTCAGGAAATTCTCGACTTCTCCGAAGTTGATATTCTGGGTTGGCTGTCTTCCGAAATCACCGACACCTTCACTGCTACCGAAGAAACCGACTTTGTGAACGGCGACGGTGATAAAAAATCCAAAGGGTTCCTGTCCTATCCGCGTGCGGCCACCAGCGATAAAACCCGTCCGTTCGGAACGCTGGAGAAAATGGAAGCTGCTGCCGTTTCCTCTGATGGCTTGATCGACCTGCTGTATAAGCTGAAAGCCAAATACCGTAAAAATGCCGTATGGGTGATGAACTCCAACACTGCCGCTACGCTGCAAAAGCTGAAAAACGGCAACGGGGATTACATCTGGCGTGATCGTCTCGTCGCTGACTCTCCCGATACCCTCCTTGGCCGTCCGGTTCAATATCTGGAAACCATGCCTGATGCGGCTGCGGGTGAAGCGTTCCTGGCAGTCGGGGACTTTAAGCGCGGTTACTTTATCGTGGATCACACTACTGGCGTGCGTACCCGCCCCGACAACATCACCGAACCTGGTTTCTACAAGGTGCATACCGATAAATACCTGGGCGGTGGTGTGGTGGACTCCAACGCCATCAAGGTGCTTGAGCTTTCCGGTTCAGGTTCCTGATCTGACGTTTAAGGGGCTTCGGCCCCTTTTTGCCCTTTGTGGAGTCCAACAATGAAAACAATCGATTTTGAAATCCGTACCTCCGAACTGAGCGCCAGCAACAAAAAGCTGGTGGGCTATGCCGTGCGCTGGAACAGCCTGTCAGAGGTGATCTGGGATGAGTTCCGCGAGCAGTTTGCGCCGGGGGCGTTTAAAGACAGCCTGGCATCCGGTAGCGATGTGCGTGCACTGTACGAGCATAACTATACCCAACTGCTGGGGCGTACCAAATCCGGCACGCTGGTGTTGTCCGAAGATGATACCGGGCTGCGTTTCGAGCTGACCCCGCCAAACACCCAACTTGGCAATGATGTGCTGGAGCTGGTGGAGCGTGGAGACATTTCCGGCATGAGCTTCGGGTTCCGTGCGCTGAAAGAGTCTTGGGATATTACTCCTACACCGTATATTCGCACTGTTACCGCTGCCGAGCTGCGGGAGATCACCGTTACTTCTATGCCTGCTTACCCTGAGTCCGGCGTGGAAATTGCGCACCGTTCTCTGTTCTCCCAACATCCTGAACTGCGCCGTGCTGGTGATAACCGCCGACGCTGGGCTGACTTAGCGGGGCTGTGATATGTGGAATATCTGGCCTTTTGGCCGTAAATCTGAGCCATCCGAACAGCGCAGCATGACGATTGATGAGTTTCTGGCGATGGCAGGGATTCCAAATACCGGATCAGGCGAATATGTGTCTGCTGGTACTGCGGAATCTCTGCCGGCGGTGATGAACGCCGTGTCAGTTATCAGTGAGGCAGTGGCAACAATGCCCTGCTATCTCTACCGGGTTCGTAATGATAACGGGCGTGAGGCGCGGGAATGGCTGAGTAATCATCCGGTAGATTTTCTGCTGAACGAGCAACCGAACGACTGCCAGACGCCTTACCAGTTTAAACGCACGATGATGCGTCACTGTCTGCTGAACGGTAACGCCTATGCGGTGATCCAGTGGGGCCGAGACGGGCAACCGCAATCCCTGCACCCGTATGCGCCTGGGAGCGTTGTTCCTGAGCGTATCGGCCAGCATAAATATAAATACACCGTTACTGAACCGTTTACCGGGGCGGTGCGCACCTACTTGCAGGAAGAGATTCTGCACCTGCGTTACTCGACCGATGATGGTTTTCTGGGGCGCTCGCCGATCACAATCTGCCGTGAAGCGCTGGGGTTAGGTCTGGCCCAGCAGCGCCACGGCGCAAGCATTATGAAAGATGGCATGATGGCGGCGGGCGTAGTCACTACGACTGAATGGCTCGACAGCGTGAAGGGCAAACAGGCAATGGATGCTCTGGATCGCTACAAAGGGGCTAAAAATGCCGGGAAAACGCCGATCCTTGAAGGTGGCATGGACTACAAGCAGCTGGGCATGAGCAATCAGGATGCCGAATGGCTTGCCTCCCGTCGCTTCACAATTGAAGACATTGCCCGCATGTTCAACGTGTCGCCTATCTTCCTGCAGGAATACAGCAACAGCACCTATAGCAATTTCAGCGAAGCGAGTCGCGCCTTCCTCACTATGACGATGCGCCCGTGGCTGGCGAACTTCGAACAACAAATTAAATCTGCGCTGCTGGTGGCCTCTCCCGTTCCGGGAATCCGCTATCAGGTGGAGTTTGACTCCGCTGACCTTCTCCGCGCCACGCCAACCGAACGTTACGCTACCTACGAGCGAGGCATTAAAAACGGGATCATGAGCCCGAACGAAGCCCGCGAGCGCGAGGGGATGCCGCCGCGTGAAGGTGGTGACGAATTCAGTCAGGCATGGAAACAGGAAGTGAAGATCAGCGGTGCTGGCAAGGTGGAGGAGCCTAGTAATGAGTAATGAAATCACCCTGTCAGAGGCAAAAATGCATTGCCGCATTGAAGATGATTACAGTTATGAAGATGTGCTGATTGAGGCCTATATCTCTGCATCCCTCGAAGTCTGTCAAAAGCATATCGGTAAACGGTTTGATGATGGGCTGGTGATGACCCCCGCGATCAAGGTGGGTTGTCTCATGTATGTATCTCAATTGTATGAATATCGCACGATGATCAGTGATGTAGAGAGTACCGAAATTCCTTTGGCTATCTCTGCCCTGTGGTCTGTCTACCGTGATGTGGGAGTGTACTGATGCCGTGGAAACCTATGCGTCGGTGCACCGAGCCGGGATGCAATAAGCGGGTGAAGTCAGGCAAGTGCGATGAGCACAAACGGGAAGCATGGCGGGCTGAGGATGCCAGGCGTGGCCACCGCCGCGCTCGTGGTTACTCCGCCTCATGGGAGAAGTACCGCGCTCAGTATCTGAAACGTCACCCCCTGTGTGTTGAGTGTCTGAAATTGGGCCTTTACGTTCCTGCAAAGATTGTCGATCACATCATTCCTATCGACGGCGGTGGTGATGTTCTGTTCTGGCCTGAGTGGAACCACCAGCCGTTATGCCAGACGCATCACAACCAGAAGACCACACAGCAGGATCCGACCACCAAAGCGAGGCGCAAGGCTGGGCTGTACCGCGAGCAGGAAGAGCGTGCAGCACAGCGTAATGACTGGATGTATGAGGCTCGCGATGAGTGAGAAAGAGGTGGTGAACCTGTACCGATCCCTTATGCGCTGCCGCGATGGGTTCATGAAGGGTAGAGCCAGAAGCACAGAGCGCCATCCTGCGCAGGGTACGAGCGAGCGTGACCGGGAGTTGCGGGAATGCTTCCGCAACCGCTGACGGACTGCATGGACGGGGTGGGGGAGGTTTTCAGGACAAACCTCAAGGTGCTAGGCACCGCCCGCCCCCTCAAATTTTTACGCACGGTGATTTTTTTGGAAATAAAACGCGATGGAAACGAGAAATTTTTATGGCAAGACCACCCAAACCGCCAGCCTACCTTGATGAGTTAGCCGCGCAGCAGTGGAAAGCGAAGGCAAAGCAACTGGCCGAACGCGGGGATCTGACTCCCGCCGACTGGAACAACCTTGAGCTTTTTTGCGTCAACTATTCGATGTACCGCAAAGCAGTTGAAGACCTTGCCAGCCGTGGATTCAGCATTGTGAACAGCCAGGGTGGCGAGAGCCGGAACCCGGCGCTGAGCGCAAAGGCCGACGCTGAAAAAATCATGATCAAAATGTCGTCGCTGCTGGGCTTTGATCCGGTAAGCCGCCGCCGGAATCCGGTAGAAACGGAAGAGGAAGACGAGCTTGACCGTCTGGAATGAGTACGCAAACGCGATAAAAACGGGCGAAATTCCGGCCTGTAAGCGCGTAAAACAGGCTGTGGAAAGGTACTTTTCAGACCTGAATGACCCCCGTTATGAGTTCGATACGGCGACCGTAGAGCGGTTTATCGCCTTCTCCCGGCTCTGTCCACACGTCAAAGGCCCGCTGCGTGGCCAGCCAATCGAGCTGGAGCCGTGGCAACAGTTCGCTTTTGCTAACCTGCTGGGCTTTAAAGTCAGGGAGTCAGGCCGCCGGAAGTACAGCAGCGCGTTTATTGAGGTGCCGCGCAAGAACGCCAAATCCACCGTGGCCGCCATGCTGGCTAACTGGTTTCTGGTGATGGAGAAGGGCCAGCAGGATATCTACACGGCGGCGGTAAGCCGGGATCAGGCCCGAATCGTTTTCGACGATGCCCGCCAGATGTGTCTGCTGTCAAAACCGCTGAAAAAGCGCGTCAATATTCAGGCGCACAAGGTCATTTTTCCGAAGAGCAACAGCCTGTTAAAGCCGCTGGCGGCGAAGGCGGCCACCATTGAGGGAACTAACCCCAGCCTGGCGATTGTCGATGAGTACCATCTTCACCCGGATAACGGCGTTTATTCCGCCCTTGAGCTGGGGATGGGCGCACGTCCGGAGGCGATTCTGTTCGCCATCACCACCGCCGGGAGTAACGTTGTCTCTGCCTGTAAGCAGCATTACGACTACTGCTGCCAGATTCTGGCCGGGGAAGAGAGCAACGATTCGCTATTTGTCCTGATCTACGAGCTGGACGACGAAAGCGAGGTCGAACAGCCGGAAATGTGGATCAAGGCTAACCCTAATCTGCATGTGTCCGTTGACGCGGCGAAGCTGGAATCCACCATCCAGAAAGCGCGTGGTATCCCGTCGCAGTGGGTGGAAATGCTGACCAAACGTTTCAATATCTGGTGTCAGGGCTCCACGCCGTGGATGGGGGCCGGTGCATGGGATGCCTGTGCGCTCGACTATACCGAAGACGATCTGGCCGGAAGGGAGTGCTACGCCGGGTTTGACCTGTCCTCTACCAGCGATATCACCAGCGTGAGCTACGCTTTCCCGTTTGAACGCGAGATCAGGCTTCTTACCCGGCACTATCTGCCCGAAGCGCAGCTACTTAACGTTGCTAACAAAAACCGCGCCATCTATCGCCAGTGGGTAAAAGCGGGCTGGATACGAACCACCCCCGGCGACTGTATCGACTATGACCGCATCCGTGACGATATCCTGCGCGACGCTGAAACATTCAATATCCGGCTGGTGGGCTTTGATACGTGGAACGCCACACACTTGCGCACTCAGTTGCAGGGGGCTGGCCTCGATGTGGAGCCGTTCCCGCAAACCTATCTGAAATTCAGCCCGGTAGCGAAATCCTTTGAGGTTTTTGTTAACCGCAAGGTGGTGCGTCATCGTGGCGATCCGGTTCTGGCCTGGGCGATTGGTAACGTGGTGATGGAGTCCGACGCCAATGCCAATATCAAGCCCAACAAAAAGAAATCCTCTAACAAGATAGACCCTGCGGTATCTGCGCTTATGGCATTCGGCACCTTCCAGGCTGAGCATGAGGATTTTGCTTTCGATATGAGTGATAGCCATAAACAGCGGCTCGCTAAATTTGACGGTATCTGAGGTTTTCCATGAAACAGTATGAGATAGCGGAAAAGCTGGCCAGCACCATGCAGCAGGAAGGATGTGAACTGGATGCGTGCGACAGGCTGATAATCCGCAAAACGATATCCGGGGCGCTCACCGCGCAGCGCCATCGGGTAAACCGGGCTATGTCGGCCAGTCAGACTTACCGCTGGAGGAAGCCGGATAAGCCGCGTCGCTAAAAGATACGCGCAAATTCGCCCTCTATCGCGCCCTCTGCACCTTCCCTGTCACGCACTACTGAGACGGTACCCGGCAAGCCGTAACGAGTTACCGTTGCGGTTGTCTCGCCACCTAGGGTAATGCTCCTTGATTCCCTGCTTCTGTGCTTTTCCAGCAGGCCATCTTTCACCATCGCTTCAAGCGTTCGCCTGGTGGATTCGAGCCAGTGCCGATTGTCGTTGATGCCCGTTCCATACAGCAGGTACGCCACGCCGGACACATCAAGCGGAGGTGCCCCGATCTCACCCGTCACCCATTCACGGTTATCCAGTTCAAAGTAGCTGAGTATCTCTTTTTTACGGCTGGTCAGTCTCATGGTGGGAGATTCCTTAATGTAGGATAGTGCTATCATACATTAAGAGATTCCTCGTTTGTCTTTTAATGCTGGTATACTCGCCGCCTTTCTTACGTGCTCATGCTTTCGCATAATTTCGGCTTTGTGCGATAATCCGTATATCAATCGGTGTATCACTTTTTACTGAAATGCATAGTGTGAGTGTTAATTTAACTGATTAAAATCAGTGAGATATATAAATTATGAAGCATATTGTTGAAGTGATGATCCCGGAAGCCGAGATCAAAGCGCGTATCGCCGAACTGGGTCGTCAAATCACCGAACATTACAAGGACAGCGGCAGCGAAATGGTGCTGGTCGGTCTGTTGCGCGGCTCTTTCATGTTCATGGCAGACCTGTGCCGTGAGGTGCATGTGCCCCATGAGGTCGATTTTATGACCGCCTCCAGCTACGGCAGCGGCATGTCCACCACCCGTGATGTGAAAATCCTGAAAGATCTGGATGAAGATATTCGTGGCAAAGATGTATTGATCGTTGAGGACATCATCGACTCCGGCAACACGCTGTCAAAAGTGCGCGAGATCCTGAGCCTGCGTGAGCCAAAATCGCTGGCGATTTGCACCCTTCTGGATAAGCCTGACCGCCGTGAAGTGCAGGTGCCGGTGGAGTTCGTCGGTTTCTCTATCCCGGACGAGTTCGTCGTCGGTTACGGTATTGACTACGCACAGCGTTATCGTCATCTGCCGTATGTTGGGAAAGTGGTATTGCTGGACGAGTAATTGCGGTTTGTTGCCCGGTGGCGCTGCGCTTACCGGGCCTACGAATGGGCACATGTAGGCCGGGTAAGGCGCAGCCGCCACCCGGCTTTGTTTATTTATGGTTTACGTGCTTAAGCTGAAGGTTGGCAATTCCTGAACGGTAACGCTGCTCCAGCGTTTCGCGGTTGGTGGCGGTCACTTCCAGGTTGCGCAGCAGACCATCGTGAATACCGTACGCCCAGCCGTGGATCGAGACCTTCTGCCCGCGCTTCCACGCCGATTGCATGATCGTTGAGTGGCCCAGGTTATACACCTGCTCCATCACGTTGAGTTCGCACAGGGTATCCATGCGGCGCTCCTGCGGCATTTCGCCCAGCAGTGAGCTATGTTTGAACCAGATATCGCGGATGTGGAGCAGCCAGTTATCAATGAGCCCCAGCTCCGTATTTTCAACCGCCGCCTGCACGCCGCCGCAGCCGTAGTGGCCGCAGATGATGATGTGCTCGACTTGCAGAACGTCAACGGCATACTGAACAACAGAAAGACAGTTGAGATCGGTGTGAATCACCAGGTTGGCAACGTTGCGGTGAACAAACAGTTCGCCGGGCTCGAGGCCGGTCAGGCGCTCCGCCGGTACGCGGCTGTCGGAGCATCCAATCCAGAGAAAGCGTGGGTTTTGCGCCTGCGCGAGTTTTCCAAAAAATCCGGGGTCTTCCTCCACCAGCATTTTTGACCATAGTGCATTGTTGCTGATGAGTGTATCTATGTTGTTCATGGAGGTTAGCGACCTGTAACCGAGTAATTGCGTTGCGCTACTATAGGGTAACCCGACTTTTAATGAAACCACACAACGTGTGTCAGAACTGAAGGTAAGTTAATTTCATGGCAATTGCACTGGAGCTTGAGCAGCTTAAAAAAACCTATCCGGGCGGCGTTCAGGCGCTGCGCGGAATAGATCTTAAAGTAGAGGCCGGTGATTTTTACGCGCTTCTGGGGCCGAACGGGGCGGGGAAATCGACTACCATCGGCATCATTAGCTCGCTGGTGAACAAAACCTCCGGCCGCGTCAGCGTGTTCGGATACGACCTGCAAAAAGATGTGGTCAACGCCAAGCGCCAGCTGGGTTTGGTACCGCAGGAATTCAACTTCAACCCGTTTGAGACGGTGCAGCAGATCGTCGTTAACCAGGCGGGTTATTACGGCGTTGAGCGAAAAGAGGCCCTGGAGCGGAGCGAAAAATACCTCAAGCAGCTCGATCTGTGGGAAAAGCGTAACGAACGCGCCCGGATGTTATCCGGCGGGATGAAGCGCCGCCTGATGATTGCCCGTGCGCTGATGCACGAGCCAAAGCTGCTGATCCTCGATGAGCCGACGGCGGGCGTAGACATTGAGCTGCGCCGCTCCATGTGGGGCTTCCTGAAAGACCTCAATGACAAAGGCACCACCATCATTCTGACTACCCACTACCTGGAAGAGGCGGAAATGCTGTGCCGCAACATCGGCATCATTCAGCACGGCGAGCTGGTGGAAAACACCTCGATGAAGAACCTGCTCTCCAAGCTGAAATCAGAAACCTTTATTCTCGATCTGGCGGCAAAGAGCCCGCTACCGAAGCTTGAAGGGTACCAGTATCGTCTGGTGGATACCTCGACGCTGGAAGTGGAAGTGCTGCGCGAGCAGGGGATTAACAGCGTGTTCTCCCAGCTGAGCGCGCAGGGTATTCAGGTTTTAAGTATGCGTAACAAAGCGAACCGACTGGAAGAGCTGTTTGTCTCTCTGGTGCAGGATAAACAAGGAGACAAGGCATGACGCATCTTTACTGGGTCGCGCTGAAAAGTATCTGGGCGAAAGAGATTAACCGTTTTATGCGCATCTGGGTGCAAACCCTGGTGCCGCCAGTCATCACGATGACGCTCTATTTCATCATCTTCGGTAACCTGATTGGTTCCCGGATTGGTGAGATGCACGGCTTTACCTATATGCAGTTTATCGTGCCTGGCCTGATCATGATGGCGGTGATCACCAACGCCTATGCCAACGTGGCGTCGTCCTTTTTCAGCGCCAAGTTCCAGCGCAATATCGAGGAACTGCTGGTGGCACCGGTGCCAACGCATGTGATCATTGCCGGTTACGTCGGTGGCGGCGTGGCGCGCGGTCTGTGTGTTGGGATCCTGGTGACGGCCATCTCGCTGTTCTTCGTGCCGTTCCAGGTGCACTCCTGGCTTTTCGTGGCCCTGACCCTGCTCCTGACGGCGATCCTCTTCTCGCTGGCCGGTCTGCTGAACGCCGTGTTTGCCAAAACGTTTGACGACATCAGCCTGATCCCGACCTTCGTGCTGACGCCGCTGACCTATCTCGGCGGGGTGTTCTACTCCCTGACGCTGCTGCCGCCGTTCTGGCAGGCGCTGTCGCACCTGAACCCGATCGTCTACATGATCAGCGGTTTCCGCTTTGGCTTCCTCGGCATCACCGATGTGCCGCTGTTTACCACGGTGGCGGTGCTGGTGGTGTTCATCATCGTCTTCTACCTGCTGTGCTGGTATCTGATCCAGCGCGGACGCGGTCTGCGCAGCTAGCCCTCAGCCCGGCGACATTCTGTCTGCCGGGCACTTTCTTTGACAGTTATCACCGAAAGCTAACCTTCACTCCGCTAAACTACTTGCCTGCTAAGGAGAGAGTTATGCTGGGATGGGTTATCACCTGCCACGATGAACGGGCGCAGGACATGCTGCTGAAGCTGGAAGCCAGGTTTGGTCTGCTGCCACAGTGTCGCGCGGTTAACTACTGGCGCGGCTTGAGTACCAACATGCTTGGCCGGATGATGTGCGATGCCCTTCATGAAACCGACACCGGAGATGGCGTGATTTTTCTTACCGATAAATCCGGCGCGGCGCCGTACCGTGCTGCGGCCCTGATGAGCCATAAGCACGACTGCTGCGAGGTGATCTCCGGTATTAGCTTTCCACTGCTTGAAATGATGTATCCCCATCGCGAGACCTTAACCAGCGCAGCGTTCCGTAACGCTATCGTTTCGCTGGGTACCCCGGGCGTCAGCAGCTTGTGGCATCAACAGCAAAAAAATCCTCCCTTTGTCCTGCTGCATGACCTGTATAAGAATTAAACATTGGTATTGATGTCGCTTTTGCTACAATGGCGTAAGTATTTCCGCTTCGAATAAGACCCTCATGTTCACGCGTATTGTTTTCCTGCTATTGATGTTCGTGTCCGGCACTGTTTCTGCCAGTTTATTAAGTCAGCAAAGACTGCCTGCTCAATATATGCAAACTACCGAAGATGCGGCGATTTGGGCGCAGATCGGCAACAGCGTCATTAACGTTGGCAACGTGCGGGCAGGGCAGATCCTCGCGGTGGTGCCTGCGGCGGCGGACTACTATGAATTTCGCTTCGGATTTGGCACGGGCTTTATCGACAAGGGGCATCTGGAGCCGGTTCAGGGCAAACAGCGCGTTGAGGATGGCCTGGGGGATTTGAATAAACCGCTGAGCAATCAAAACCTGATAACGTGGAAAGACACGCCCGTTTATAACGCCCCGAACAACGGCAGCGCACCCTTCGGCACCTTAAGCGCCAATCTTCGCTATCCGATCCTGAACAAACTTAAAGACCGTTTAAACCAGACCTGGTTTCAGATCCGCATCGGTAATCGTCTGGCGTGGATCAGCAGCCTGGATGCGCAGGAAGATAACGGCCTTCCTGTTCTGACCTACCATCATATTTTGCGTGATGAAGAAAACACGCGCTTTCGACATACGTCCACGACGACCAGCGTACGTGCGTTCAATAACCAGATGGCATGGCTTCGCGATCAGGGCTATACCACCCTGACGATGTACCAGCTGGAAGGGTACGTGCGTAACAAAATGAACCTGCCTGCGAAATCGGTGGTGATAACCTTTGACGATGGCCTGAAATCTGTCAGCCGCTATGCTTATCCTGTGCTGAAAGAGTACGGCTTCAAGGCTACCGCGTTTATTATCTCTTCCCGCATAAAAGGCCATCCGCAGAAGTGGGATCCTAAATCCCTGCAGTTTATGAGCGTGCAGGAGATTAAGGGGATTCAGGATGTGTTCGATATTCAGTCTCATACCCACTTCCTGCACCGCGTGGATGCCAATAAGCATCCGATTTTACTGAGCCGCAGCTATCACGTGATTTTGTTTGATTTTGAACGCTCGCGTCGCGCGCTGGCGCAGTTTAACCCGCGCGTGCTGTATGTCTCTTACCCCTTCGGCGGCTACGACAATAAAGCGATAAAGGCGGCGAATGATGCCGGTTTCCATCTGGCGGTGACGACGGTGAAAGGAAAGGTGAAGCCGGGGGATAATCCGTTCTTACTGAAACGCCTGTACATCTTAAGAACGGATTCGCTGGAGACGATGTCGCGGCTGATCAGCAATCAGCCGCAGGGGTAGTGCTTATGCAACCTGAACCGGAATCGCCTTTGCGGTGCGCTTCATTTCATTCTCGCCTTCGAAGTAGGCGACTTTAGGCTGCCAGCGGCGGGCTTCTTCGTCAGACATCATCACGAAGCTGGCGATGATCACGATATCACCCACGTCCGCGCAGTGCGCGGCTGCGCCGTTAACGGAGATGATTTTAGAACCTCGCTCGGCGGCAATCGCGTAGGTGGAGAAGCGTTTACCGTTGTTCACGTTCCAGATATCAATCGCTTCGTTTTCGAGGATACCTGCTGCATCAAGGAAATCCTGATCAATGGCGCAGGAGCCTTCATAGTGCAGGTCGGCCTGCGTGACTTTCACACGGTGAAGCTTACCTTGCAGCATTTTGCGAATCATTACGTTTACCTATCATTATCAGGGGTGAAGGGAACTACGCCAGCTCAACCACTTTATTGTCGATCAGACGCGCCTGACCTAGCCAGGCCGCCACCAGGATGACTGCGCGCTTGCTGTTCTGGGTTAATTCCAGCAGCGTATCAGCATCACGAATTTGTACGTCGTCAGCACGAAGGCCTTTATCGTTAAGCGCCTGCTCGGCAAGGGCGATAATCTCTTCTGCTGTTAACTCTTTTGCCAGCATCTGCTCTGCCATGGTGTTCATGACCTTGCTCAGGCCCGGCGCGATTTTACGCTGTTCGGCAGTCAGGTAGCCATTTCGCGAGCTGAGTGCCAGACCGTCTTTGGCGCGTACAATCGGTACGCCGACAATCTCGATATCGTAACCCATATCCGCAACCATCTTGCGGATCAGCGCCAGCTGCTGGAAATCTTTCTCGCCAAAGCAGGCTACGTCCGGCTGTACCAGGTTGAACAGCTTGCTGACGATGGTGGAAACGCCGCGGAAATGGCCCGGGCGGCTCGCGCCTTCGAGCATGGTGGAAATGCCCGGGACGTCAACGTAGGTTGCCTCTTCGGTACCCTGCGGGTAAACATCCGCCGGTGCAGGTGAGAAAACGATATCCGCGTGGCGTTTTTTGAGCTTCTCGCAATCTTCCTGCAGGGTACGCGGGTAGCGTGCCAGATCGTCTGCGCGGTCAAACTGCATGGGGTTCACGAAGATACTGACCACCACGATATCTGCTCGTGCACGGGCTTCGTCGACGAGCTTCATGTGGCCGTCATGCAGATTGCCCATGGTCGGGACCAGTGCGATACGTTTACCTTCCTGACGCGCGCGGCGGATATGCTGGCGAAGCAGCGGCAGGGTTTCAATGATTAGCACAACGAGACTCCTTAATGGAAACTGTGTTCTTCACCCGGGTAAACACCGGATTCAACGTCGGCAATATACTGCCTGACCGCAGCGCGCATGTCGCCCGCTTCGGCGAGGAAATTTTTGGCAAATTTCGGGATGTGTCCGCCGGTGATACCGAAGGCGTCGTGCATCACCAGAATCTGACCGTCGGTGACGTTGCCTGCACCAATACCAATCACCGGAATGGACAGCGCGTCGGTGATGCGTTTCGCCAGCTCAACCGGCACGCACTCCAGCACCAGCAGCTGGGCACCTGCGGCTTCCAGCGCCAGGGCATCATCCAGCAGCGTCTGGGCGGCATCGCCACGGCCCTGCACCTTATAGCCGCCAAAGATATTGACGGACTGCGGCGTCAGGCCTAAATGCCCGCACACCGGCACGGCGCGCTCGGTGAGCCTCTTCACCGTATCCACAAGCCAGGCGCCGCCTTCAATTTTGACCATATTGGCACCGGCACGCATCACTGCCGCCGCGTTTTCGAATGCCTTTTCCGGCGTGGCATAGGCCATAAACGGCAGATCGGAAAGCAGCAGGCAGGCTGGGGCGCCACGGCGCACGGCGCGGGTATGGTAAGCGATATCCTCAACCGTTACCGGCAGGGTGGAATCATGTCCTTGTACCGTCATCCCTAACGAGTCCCCGACCAGCATGACGTTGATCCCCTCTTCGGCAAACAGTTTGGCGAAGCTGTAGTCATACGCGGTGATGGTGGCGAAGCGTTTTTTTTCCTGTTTGCATTTCTGCAGTAAGGAGATGGTGGTTGGTTTCATACTGTTTCCTGATAGCCCAAAAGCGAATCTTTGCGCATTCTAACAGTAACATTCGAGGGAACAATGATTTTAGGTAATCGATTAACCATAAATATTTTATGGTTAATCGCTAAAAAAACAGCCTTACCAGCGGGCGGGTTTCTCCGCACCGAGACTGTTGAGAACGGCCTCTAGCGAGAGCCCGTCAGGGAAGGTAAGGGAAGGGGCAACTTCATACAGCGGCCAGAGCATAAACCCGCGATTTTTCATGTCGTAATGCGGTACGGTGAGGCGTTCAGTGTTAATCACCTCATGGCCGAACAGCATAATATCGAGATCAAGCGTGCGCGGCCCCCAGCGTTCAGCTTTGCGTACGCGGCCCTGCTGAAGCTCAATACGCTGGGTATTGTCCAGCAGCGCTTCGGGACCCAGCTCAGTCTCAAGAACCACGGCGGCGTTGAGGTAGTCTGGCTGATCCTGCGGCCCCAGCGGCGGGGTGCGATAGAACGAGGAGACCGCCACGATGCGGCTTTGCGGGATCTCACCCAGCGCCTCTACGGCAGCATTCACCTGCTCCAGCGGTGAGGCTAAATTGCTGCCGATGGCGATATACGCGAGGGTCATGCTGTCCCTTCACGACGCGGCGCGCGTTTGCGCGGGCGACGATGACGGCGACGCGGTTCCGGCTCTTCATCCAGCCCGGTCAGCATATCTTTCTGCTCTGGCGGGGCGGAGACCTGGAATTCAGCCCACCACTGCGCCAGACGCTGCAGCTCCTGGTTGCGTTCAATTTCAGCGCGCAGCGACAGGAGATCGAAGGCGGCACGGAACTTAGGATGCTCCATCAGCTTCCAGGCGCGTTTGCCCTGACGACGGGACATGCGCAGCTGAAGCTGCCAGATGTCGCGCACCAGAGTGGTAATACGTTTCGGAATGGCGAGCGTGCGGCAGCCTTCGTCCAGCACGTCGTTGGCGGCCAGCGCGAACGCATCGTAATAGGCGAGCCCGCTCTCCTGGGTAATGCGCTGGGCCGTTTCCAGCAGCGGATACCAGAACATCGCGGCAAACAGGAACGCCGGGTTCACGCGCATGTCGTTGCGAATTCGGGTATCGGTATTCTTCAGCACCTGCGCAATCATGCGCTCCATTGGGCTGTCACCGTTTTCGGTGAAGTAGCGGGTAATGGTCGGGAACAGCGGCTGGAACAGGTTGTATTCGCGCAGAAGATTATAGGTTTCAAAACCGTGGCCGGCCTGCAGCAGCTTCAGCGCCTCTTCGAACAGGCGAGCAGGCGGCACGTCGTTAATCAGCGTCGCCAGACGCGGGATCGGCTCGGCCGTTTCCGGGCTGATGCGCATATTGAGCTTGGCGGCAAAACGCACGGCGCGCAGCATACGTACGGGATCTTCACGGTAGCGCGTTTCCGGCGTGCCGATCAGGCGGATCAGACCTTCTTTCAGGTCCTGCATGCCGCCGACGTAATCGCGCACGGTGAAATCCGCCACGCTGTAATAGAGGCTGTTGATGGTGAAGTCGCGACGCTGGGCATCTTCTTCGATAGAGCCGAAGATGTTGTCGCGCAGCAGCATACCGTTCTGGCCGCGCTGCGACGTGGTGCGATCGGATGCGCCCGCTTCGTGGTGGCCGCGGAAGGTCGCCACTTCGATAATTTCCGGCCCAAACATCACGTGAGCCAGACGGAAGCGGCGGCCAACGAGACGACAGTTGCGGAATAATTTGCGCACCTGCTCAGGCGTGGCGCTGGTCGTCACGTCGAAATCTTTCGGTTTTTTGCCCAGCAGTAAATCACGCACCCCACCGCCGACGAGATAGGCCTCGTAGCCCGCTTTATTCAGACGATAGAGTACCTTGAGGGCATTTTCACTGATATCTTTGCGGGAAATAGAGTGCTGCTCACGCGGAATAACCGACACATGTGGCTGTGCAATAGCATCATTCGCCATGCTCTCTTCGCGGCTTAGCACTTTACGGCAAAAATTAGCGACTCGGGTAAAAATGGTACACCTCGTAGTGTGTTTTGTTATGAAAAAAGCGGCTAATCATAGCTCAGCGCAACGCATTTGAGAATGCTGGATTTTTGGCACAGCCCTGAGCGTCCAGTTGGCGATGGCCATTTTCAGCAGTTCGTCAATACGCAGATCCTGCCATTCGTTGGTTACATTCTGGTTGAGAAAACGCAGCGCGTCGATCAAAACAGGACGCGGATCGCCGTCTGGCAGGGCCGGGGCGTGGTTCTGCTTTGATAATTTTAAGCCCTGCGTATTAACCGCCAGCGGCAGATGAATGTAGTCCGGTGCTGTCCAGCCAAACTGGTGATACAGCGAGATTTGCCGTACGGTCGGCTCGACCAGATCCGCCCCGCGCACAATTTCCGTCACGCCCTGGAAATGATCGTCCACCACCACGGCCAGGTTGTAGGCGAACAGGCCATCGCGACGGTGAATAATAAAATCCTCACGCGCCAGACGTTCATCGGCATGAATCTCACCGGAGAGTAAATCGTTAAAGCGCGTCACCGGCGAGCGCTGCAGTATTCGCACGGCGGCATTTTCAGGACCGTTGTTCAACGTGCGGCAGTGGCCGTCATAGACGCCGCCTGCGCTCTGGATACGCGCGCGGGTGCAGGTGCAGTTATAGGAAAGCCCCTGAGCGCGAAGCCAGGCCAGACGTTCCCGATACGCCTCGTGACGTGTTGACTGCCAGAGAACCTCGTCATCCCAGTGAAGACCGTAATGTTCCAGCTGACGCAGAATCGTCTCTGCTGCACCGGGAACTTCACGCGGAGGGTCAATATCTTCAATGCGGACGAGCCATTTTCCCTGACGAGCGCGAGCCTGCAGGTAGCTGCCGAGCGCGGCAATTAATGAGCCGAAGTGTAATTCACCGGAAGGAGATGGCGCGAAGCGCCCAATATAGTGTGATTCAGACATATCAACAGTAACAAGGCGGGAGAGACTCCCGCCTTTGGAGTGTGTAAACAGCGCTGGTGTTAACCGGCCATCTGTTTTTCGCGGATTTCGGCCAGCGTTTTGCAGTCGATGCACAGATCGGCGGTTGGACGCGCTTCCAGGCGACGAATGCCAATTTCAACACCGCAGGATTCGCAGTAGCCAAAATCTTCGTCTTCGACTTTTTTCAGCGTTTTCTCGATCTTTTTGATCAGTTTGCGTTCGCGGTCACGGTTACGCAGTTCGAGGCTGAACTCTTCTTCCTGAGCGGCACGGTCTACCGGATCCGGGAAGTTAGCAGCTTCATCCTGCATATGAGTAACGGTGCGATCGACTTCATCCCTGAGTTGATTACGCCATGCTTCAAGAATACGCTTGAAGTGCGACAGCTGGGCTTCGTTCATATACTCTTCGCCCGGTTTCTCTTGATACGGCTCCACCCCAGCGATGGCGAGAATACTCAGGGACGATGTTTTACGGTTTTGCCCTTCTTGCATGTTGCTTCTCCTTAACACGCACTATCGATCCCCGTGTTGGGGGAAAAATCAGGTCGCTATAAATAGCAGATGCTTTTCCGTATGGCAATTATCTAAACGTAACACTTGACAAGCCTGTGAGGAAAAGCGTATTTGCGCACGCGGCCAGAACACTTAATAGTCAATCGTCTAATCCCTTATAAGACAATGGGAAGAGAGGATCTCAGAGTCATATTATCGGCAGAAAGTTCCGCTTTATAAGCGAAAACCTCTACCCCCTGCTTTTGTGCCTCATTCAACAATTGCGCGTATTTAGGATCAATATGGCGGGCAGGGGAGAAACGTTCAATGGCTGAATGCAATACCGCAAACAGCAATACGGCGCGTTTGCCCGCCGCCGCAACACTCATTAGCTCTCGCAGATGCTTCTGGCCACGTAGCGTTACCGCATCCGGGAAGTAGCCATTTTCCTGTTCCGCTAACGTCACTGATTTTACTTCAATATAGCACTCCGGCCTGTCTTCCGCCTGTAACATGAAGTCAATTCTGCTGCCTTCATCGCCATATTTCACTTCGCTTTTATGCGTGCCATAACCAACCAGTTCGGGAATAACGCCATGGGTCAGCGCTTCCTTAACTAACTGATTGGCGCGCAGGGTATTAACGCAAATAAATGCCCCGTTTTGGGTTTCGGTCATTTCCCAGGTATGAGCATATTTGCGTTTAGTATTTTCTGATGTGGAATACCAGACCCTGTCACCCGGCGTCGCACAGCCCGTCATGGCACCGGTATTGGGGCAGTGCAGGGTGAGCTGTTCGCCTTCTGGCGTGATCACATCGGCGAGGAAGCGTTTGTAGCGTTGGACAAGCGTAGCGTGCTGCAGGGGAGGACTAAACTTCATCAGAATTCCTTTCGGTGTCGCCCAGCGTCCAGCGCTGTAGCGGCGTATAGCGGGTGCGTCCCTGAATAAAGACGGATTCATAAAGCGCGAATGTGTTGACCTGAAAGGCCCAGTGAAAACCCGGCGGCGGGATGGCAACGGCCTGACCGGCATCGCGCAGCAGGGTGATGTGCGGATGAAACGGCTGTGGGCTTTGATAACAGCCGCTGCGCGCCGCCTGCGCGCGCAGCATGTTCGCCAGCTGTAATAATCCGCGCGGAGGCTGTCGCGTACCCAGCCAGACCACGCGCGAACGCAGCCACTGGCCAGCGTCGTCGAGGTGCAGCGTAAATTCCGGCTGGGCAATACGCCCTGCCATGGCGGCTAGCGCCCGCTGTTTTTCGGCACTGACGTCGCCCAAAAAGGCCAGCGTCAGGTGCAGGTTGGCCGCCGCGACAGGGCGTCCGGCCTCCGGCGGGAAGTGGTCAGCGCGCCAGCGAACAATTTGACGCTGTAAGGGGGTGGGCAATTCAATGGCAAAAAACAGCCGTTTCGACTCAGGCATACGGAGGACTCGGTAATGATATGCGCCGATGCTACAATGTACGCCGACGAATGTTAACCCTCTGGAGCTGTTAGTGTCCTCATTGCCGGTCGCCGTTGTTCTTCCTGACCTTCTCGCTGCCTTACGCCATTCCCCGCAGGTTTTGCTGAATGCCCCGACGGGGGCGGGTAAGTCCACCTGGCTGCCGCTGCAGATTCTGAAAGAGGGGAACATCAGCGGGAAAATTATCCTGCTGGAGCCGCGCAGGCTGGCCGCGCGCAACGTAGCGCAGCGCCTCGCGGAACTGCTGAATGAAAAACCGGGCGAAACGGTAGGGTACAGGATGCGCGCCGAGACCTGTGTGGGTCCGACAACGCGCCTTGAGGTGGTCACCGAGGGCATTCTCACCCGCATGCTGCAAAACGATCCGGAGCTGACCGGCGTCGGGCTGGTGATCCTGGATGAATTTCACGAGCGCAGCCTGCAGGCGGATCTGGCCCTCGCGCTGTTGCTGGACGTTCAGCAGGGACTGCGTGACGATCTCCGGCTGCTGATAATGTCGGCCACGCTGGACAATGCGC
The DNA here is from genome assembly GCF_049238165.1 of Enterobacter cloacae complex sp. IR5422. NCBI lineage: Bacteria > Pseudomonadati > Pseudomonadota > Gammaproteobacteria > Enterobacterales > Enterobacteriaceae > Enterobacter > Enterobacter cloacae complex sp. IR5422. Next base: position 266,034 of record NZ_JBMKHT010000001.1, read on the forward strand.
GGCTACGGCAGGCTTTACCCGATGCGCCTGTCATCAGCTCTGAAGGGCGGGCGTTTCCAGTTGAACGCCGCTATCAACCGCTTCCCTCCCATCAGCGTTTTGACGAAGCGGTCGCCATTGCCACCGCAGAACTGCTGCGTCAGGAACCCGGCTCGCTGCTGCTGTTTTTGCCGGGCGTCGGGGAGATCCAGCGCGTGCAGGAGCAGCTTTCCTCTCGCGTAGGTGGTGATGTACTGCTCTGCCCGCTCTACGGCGCGCTGTCGCTGCAGGAGCAGCGTAAAGCTATCCTTCCTGCCCCGGGCGGGCAGCGCAAGGTGGTACTGGCAACCAATATTGCTGAAACCAGTTTGACCATCGAAGGTATTCGCCTGGTGGTCGATAGCGCACAGGAGAGGGTGGCAAGCTTTGACCCGCGCACCGGGCTGACTAAACTCCTGACGCAGCGCATCAGCCAGGCATCAATGGTGCAGCGCGCGGGCCGCGCGGGGCGACTTGAGCCGGGTATCTGCCTGCATTTGACCAGCGCAGAGCAGGCGGAACGCGCGGCGCAGCAAAGCACACCGGAAATTTTACAAAGCGATTTGTCTGGCCTGGTGATGGATCTGCTGCAGTGGGGCTGCCCGGAGCCTGGACAGCTTACCTGGCTTGATTCCCCGCCAGCCGTGAACCTCACCGCTGCGCGCAACCTGTTGACCCAGCTTGGTGCGCTGGAAGGCGAACGTCTGACGGTACGCGGCCAGAAAATGGCGGCACTGGGCAACGATCCGCGTCTGGCCGCGATGCTGGTGGCCGCGCAGGGGGAAGATGAGATTGCCACGGCAGCCAAACTGGCGGCTATCCTTGAGGAGCCGCCGCGCGGAGGCAGTAGCGATCTGGGGCAGGCGTTTTCGCGCAATCAGGGGAACTGGCAGCAGCGGGCCCAGCAGCTCTGTAAGCGGCTTAACAGCCGCGGCGGCGTGCCAGACAGTGAGAGCATCTCCCGGCTGTTAGCGCAGGCGTTTCCGGACCGGATTGCGCGTCGGCGCGGGCTGGACGGTCGCTACCAGCTGGCAAACGGTATGGGGGCGATGCTGGACAGCGATGATGCCCTGACGCGTCATGAGTGGCTGATTGCGCCGCTCCTGCTGCAGGGGAGCAACTCCCCGGATGCGCGTATCCTGCAGGCGATTGCCGTCGATATTGACGCCCTGACCCGTACCTGTCCGCATCTGCTCCAGCAATCGGACATCGTCGAGTGGGATGACGCCCAGGGCACGCTGAAGGCGTTTCGTCGTAGCCAGATTGGCAAACTGACACTCGGAACGAAGCCGCTGGCGAAGCCGTCGGAAGACGAGCTCCATCAGGCTATGCTGAACGGCATTCGGGAAAAAGGGCTCAGCGTGCTGAACTGGACGCCGGAGGCTGAGCAGTACCGCATTCGCCTGCACTGCGCCGCTCGCTGGTTGCCGGAGTACGCCTGGCCAGCGGTGGATGACGAAACGTTACTCGCGTCGCTGGAGACCTGGCTACTGCCGCAGATGAGCGGCGTACACTCCCTGCGGGCGCTGAAAGCGCTTGATGTTAAGGTCGCGTTACAGAATTTACTGGACTGGTCATTGCGTCAACGTCTGGATAGTGAACTGCCAGGGCATTACACTGTGCCGACCGGAAGCCGGATTGCCATCCGTTATCATGAGGATAATCCGCCGGCGCTGGCGGTTCGAATGCAGGAGATGTTTGGCGAGGCAACCACGCCGTCTATCGCTGAAGGGCGCGTGCCGTTGGTGCTTGAACTGCTGTCGCCCGCGCATCGACCCTTGCAGATCACTCGCGATCTGGGGGCGTTCTGGGCGGGGAGCTACCGTGACGTGCAGAAAGAGATGAAAGGGCGGTACCCCAAACACGTCTGGCCGGACGATCCGGCGAATACGGCGCCGACGAAGCGGACGAAGAAGTATTCCTGATAGGGATGTGCGGCTTGATGCCCTCACCCCGGCCCTCTCCCACAGGGAGAGGGAGAACTAATTTTGAGAGATTTCTTCTTTCACAGACCGGTGGAAGAAAAGAGAATCGGGCCTTTGCGCCTGAAAGTTGCGGAGAAAAAGCATGGCGGGGAATGACCGCGAGCCAATAGGACGTAAGGGAAGACCAACGCGTCCGGCGAAAGAAAAGGTAAGCCGTCGTCGCCTCAGAGATGAGGACTATGACGATGACTATGAAGACGATGATGAGGATGAAGAACCGATGCCGCGTAAAGGGAAAGGCAAAGGGCGCAAGCCTCGGGGCAAACGCGGCTGGTTCTGGCTGCTGCTGAAGCTCTTTATTGTTTTTGTTGTGCTGATGGCAATTTACGGCGTCTATCTGGATCAGAAGATCCGCAGCCGTATCGACGGTAAAGTCTGGCAGTTACCTGCGGCCGTGTATGGCCGCATGGTGAACCTTGAGCCAGATATGTCCATCACGAAAAACGAAATGGTAAAACTGCTGGAAGCCACCCAGTATCGTCAGGTGTCAAAAATGACGCGCCCTGGCGAATTTACCGTGCAGGCCAACAGCATTGAAATGATCCGCCGTCCGTTTGATTTCCCGGACAGCAAAGAGGGTCAGGTGCGCGCGCGTCTGACCTTTGACGGCGATCGTCTGGATACCATCGAGAACATGGATAACAACCGTCAGTTCGGTTTCTTCCGTCTCGATCCCCGCCTGATCACTATGCTCTCGTCGGCGAACGGCGAACAGCGTCTGTTCGTGGCGCGTAACGGCTTCCCGGATCTGCTGGTTGATACCCTGCTGGCAACCGAAGACCGCCACTTCTACGAGCATGACGGCATCAGCCTCTACTCGATTGGCCGTGCGGTCCTGGCGAACCTGACCGCGGGCCGTACCGTGCAGGGGGCAAGTACGCTGACCCAGCAGCTGGTGAAGAACCTGTTCCTCTCCAGCGAGCGCTCTTACTGGCGTAAAGCGAACGAAGCGTATATGGCCGTGCTGATGGATGCGCGCTACAGCAAGGATCGTATCCTTGAGCTGTATATGAACGAGGTGTACCTCGGTCAGAGCGGCGATAACGAAATCCGCGGCTTCCCGCTGGCGAGCCTGTACTACTTTGGTCGTCCGGTCGAAGAGCTGAGCCTGGATCAGCAGGCGCTGCTGGTGGGCATGGTGAAAGGGGCGTCCATCTATAACCCGTGGCGTAACCCGAAACTGGCCCTTGAGCGTCGTAACCTGGTGCTGCGTCTGCTGCAACAGCAGCAGGTGATTGACCAGGAGCTGTACGACATGCTGAGCGCACGTCCGCTTGGCGTGCAGCCGCGCGGCGGGGTGATCTCGCCTCAGCCTGCGTTTATGCAGCTGGTGCGTCAGGAGCTGCAGAGCAAGCTTGGCGATAAGGTGAAAGATCTCTCCGGCGTGAAGATCTTTACGACCTTTGACTCCGTGGCGCAGGATGCGGCAGAAAAAGCGGCGGTGGAAGGCATTCCGGCGCTGAAGAAACAGCGTAAGCTCTCCGATCTTGAAACCGCGATGGTGGTGGTTGACCGTAACTCCGGCGAAGTTCGTGCGATGGTGGGCGGTGCCGAGCCGCAGTTTGCTGGCTATAACCGTGCCATGCAGGCGCGTCGCTCGATCGGCTCTCTGGCAAAACCGGCGACCTATCTCACTGCCCTGAGTCAGCCAAACCAGTATCGTCTGAATACCTGGATTGCGGATGCGCCGATCTCCCTGCGCCAGCCTAACGGCCAGGTGTGGTCACCGCAGAACGACGACAAGCAGTTTAGCGGTCAGGTGATGCTGGTGGATGCGTTGACGCGCTCCATGAACGTGCCGACGGTGAACCTGGGCATGTCGCTGGGTCTGCCAGCGATTGTCGATACCTGGCAGAAGCTGGGCGTGGCGAAAGATCAGCTGCACCCGGTACCGGCGATGATCCTGGGGGCGCTCAACCTGACGCCGATCGAAGTGGCGCAGGCGTTCCAGACGATCGCCAGCGGCGGTAACCGCGCGCCGCTGTCAGCCCTGCGTTCGGTGATTGCCGAAGATGGCTCCGTGCTGTATCAGAGCTTCCCGCAGGCGGAACGTGCCGTTCCTGCGCAGGCAGCCTATATGACGCTGTGGACGATGCAGCAGGTGGTGCAGCGCGGTACCGGCCGTCAGCTGGGAGCGAAGTATCCGGGCCTGCATCTGGCGGGTAAAACCGGGACCACCAACAACAACGTTGATACCTGGTTTGCCGGTATTGATGGTCGTGAAGTGGTGATCACCTGGGTAGGCCGCGACAACAACCAGCCGACGAAACTGTACGGCGCGAGCGGGGCGATGTCGATTTACCAGCGCTATCTGGCGAATCAGTCCCCGGTGCCGCTGAACCTGGTTGCGCCGGAAGATATCGTCGATATGGGCGTGGACAGCTCCGGTAACTTCGTCTGCGGCGGCGGAATGCGTACTCTGCCGGTCTGGACAACCAACCCGGATTCCCTGTGCCAGCAAAGCCAGCCAGAACAGCCAACGGGTAACCCGTTTGAGCAGTCTTCTCAGCCACAGCAGCCGCAGCAGCAACAGCCGCAGCAGCAGAACGAGAAGAAAGACAGCGATGGTGTCGCAGGCTGGATTAAAGATATGTTCGGCGGTAACTAACCGCGTGAGGTCCCCCCGCAAGGGGGGATTTTTTTTACCCATTCCCCCCCTTTTTTTAACCCTCTTTTTAATATTGATTAACCCTTCATTCTCTCCTGGTTATTTCTTAAACCCTTAATTCTCGTAGGGCCGCTTACTGCTTGCTATGCAGTCAGCGTTTCGCCTATTATGCTGCGGTCATAATAATAATTCTCGTTTACGTTATCATTCACTTTTCCATCAGAGATACACCATGGCGCTTTCCAATACTGCTCAGCCAATCAATACGTCGCTGCGTAAAATCGCGGTCGTCGTCGCCACAGCGGTTGCCGGCATGTCGGCTTATACACATGCTGCCGAAACCCCGAAAAAAGAAGAAACCATTACGGTAACCGCAGCACCTGCGGCACAGGAAAGTGCCTGGGGACCGGCACCCACGATTGCGGCTAAACGCACCGCCACCGCGACCAAGACCGATACCCCGATTGAGAAAACCCCGCAGTCTATTTCTGTCGTCACCCGTGAAGAGATGGACATGAAGCAGCCGGGCACGGTTAAACAGGCGCTGGCCTATACGCCGAGCGTGTTCGCAACACGCGGGGCGTCTACAACGTATGACGTTGTTTCTATTCGTGGGTTCACCACCTCCAGTACCGTGAATACTAACCAGTATCTGGACGGGATGAAGCTGCAGGGAGATAACTATTCTGAAGCGTCCATGGATCCGTATTTCCTTGAGCGCGTCGAGCTGCTGCGTGGCCCAACGTCCGTTCTTTACGGTAAAAGCCACCCGGGCGGCGTGGTCAGCATGGTCAGCAAGCGCCCAACCACCGAGCCACTGAAAGAAATTCAGTTCAAAATGGGTACCGATAACCTGTGGCAGACCGGGTTTGATTTCAGCGATGCGATTGATGATGACGGCGTGTGGTCATACCGTCTGACCGGTCTGGGGCGCAGCGAAAATGCGCAGCAGGAGATGGTGAAATCTTCCCGCTACGCCATTGCACCTGCTTTCAGCTGGCGTCCTGACGATAAAACCGATTTTACTTTCCTGAGCAACTTCCAGAGCGATCCGGATGCAGGCTATTACGGCTGGCTGCCGCGGGAAGGTACCGTTGTGCCTTACTACGATGCCAACGGCAAAGCACACAAGCTGCCGACCGATTTCAACGAAGGTGAAGAAGATAACAAGATCTCCCGTCGTCAGAAAATGGTGGGTTACAGCTTCTCGCATCAGTTTGATGACACCTTTACCGTGCGTCAAAACCTGCGTTACACCAAAATCAATACGCTTTACCGTTCCGTCTACGGTAACGGCTATATTGCACCGGCTCAGATCAGCCGCGCGTATGTGCGCTCCGATGAGGACCTCAACTCGTTTACCGTTGATACTCAGCTTCAGTCCAAATTTGCGACGGGTGCAGTGGATCATACCCTGTTGACGGGCGTTGATTACCTCCGCATGCGTAATGATATTGATGCTGACTACGGCACGGCCGATCCCATCAGTATGACGAAGCCTGCGTACGGCAATCCAAATGTCGACGTTTACTACCTTTACAAAGTACTCAACCGTCAGGAACAAACCGGCCTTTATGCGCAGGATCAGGCTGAATGGGATAAGTGGGTACTCACAATGGGTGGCCGCTATGACTTTGCGAAAACCTCAGCACTGACGCGTACAACCGGTACTACCGCGGAAATCAACGATCAGGCATTCACGTGGCGCGGCGGGATTAACTACCTGTTCGACAACGGCATCACGCCTTATTTCAGCTATAGCGAATCGTTCGAACCGATTTCGGGTACCACTCAGGGCGGCAAACCGTTCGATCCTGCACGCGGCAAGCAGTATGAAGCGGGCGTGAAGTACGTACCGAAAGATCTGCCTGTTGTGGTCACGGCTGCTGTTTATCAGTTAACCAAAAACAACAACCTGACGGCCGATCCGGCGAATCCAACCAGCGGCTTTAGCGTGCAGGGCGGTGAAATTCGCTCTCGCGGTTTCGAACTGGAAGCGAAAGCTGCCGTCTCTGCCAACGTGAACGTGACGGCTTCCTATAGCTTTACTGATGCCAAATACACGCACGATACCTGGTATGAAGGCCGTCGTCCGGCGGAAGTGCCGCGCAATATGGCGTCTCTGTGGGCAGATTATACCTTCCATGAGACGGCGTTGAGCGGTCTGACGGTAGGGGCTGGCACCCGTTACATTGGTAACACCGTGTCCTATTACTCTGCCTCGTCGCCAAAAGCCTACCAGTCGTTCAACGTCGCGGGCTATGCCCTGGCGGATGCCACCGTGAAATACGATCTGGCACGCTTTGGACTTCCCGGCTCTTCTGTCGGCGTCAACGTGAACAACATCTTCGATCGCGAATACGTCTCCAGCTGCTACAGCGAATATGCATGCTACTGGGGAGCAGGACGTCAGGTTGTTGCTACCGCGACCTTCCGCTTCTAATCTCTCTTCGGGCACGGTTCGCCGTGCCCTTTTTATTTAAGTTGGCTGATATGCAGGATAATCAAACGCAACCCGACACCACCTTTACGCTCAACCATCTCTCCTTTCGCGTACCCGGGCGCACCTTGCTGCATCCGCTCTCTTTGACGTTTCCCGCAGGTAAAGTCACTGGCCTGATTGGTCACAACGGTTCCGGTAAGTCCACGCTGCTCAAGATGCTGGGACGACATCAGCCGCCGTCAGAAGGCGACATCCTGCTGGATGACCAACCGCTGGAGAGCTGGAGCAGTAAAGCCTTTGCCCGCAAAGTGGCGTATCTGCCGCAGCAGCTGCCGCAGGCGGAGGGGATGACGGTGCGAGAGCTGGTGGCGATTGGGCGTTATCCGTGGCATGGCGCGCTTGGACGCTTTGGCGTGGCCGACAGAGAGAAAGTGGAAGAGGCGATTGCGCTGGTCGGGCTTAAGCCGCTGGCGCACCGTCTGGTGGATAGCCTGTCCGGCGGTGAACGGCAGCGCGCGTGGATTGCAATGCTGGTGGCCCAGGACAGCCGCTGCCTGCTCCTCGACGAACCCACCTCCGCACTTGATATCGCCCATCAGGTCGATGTTCTGGCGCTGGTGCACCGCTTGAGCCAGCAGCGCGGTCTGACGGTGATTGCGGTGCTGCATGATATCAACATGGCGGCACGCTACTGCGATTACCTTGTTGCGCTGCGCGGCGGCGAAATGATTGCGCAGGGAACGCCGTCCGAGCTGATGCGCAGCGAAACGCTGGAACAGATTTATGGTATTCCGATGGGTATTCTGCCTCACCCGGCCGGGGCTGCACCGGTGAGCTTCGTGTACTGATGCTGGACAACATGCGCATTAGCCGCCGTCGCCTGCTGACGGCGATGGCCCTCTCACCGCTGCTGTTAAAAATGAATACGGCGCGTGCCGCCGCCGTCGATCCGCACCGCATAGTGGCGCTGGAGTGGTTGCCGGTCGAGCTGATGATGGCGCTCGGCGTTACGCCCTACGGCGTCGCGGACATTCCCAACTATAACCTCTGGGTGAACGAGCCGAAGCTGCCGGACTCGGTGATCGACGTTGGCCTGCGTACGGAGCCAAACCTCGAGCTGCTCACCCAGATGAAACCCTCGTTCCTGTTCTGGTCCGCGGGCTACGGTCCGTCAGAAGAGGTGATGGCGCGCATTGCGCCCGGGCGCGGATTCGCTTTCAGCGACGGTAAAAAACCGCTGGCCGTAGCGAAAAATTCGATTGGCGAGATGGCGCATTTCCTTAACCGGGAAGCGGAGGCCAAACGGCATCTCGACGAATTTGATGCCCTGATCGACTCCCTGAAGCCGCGTTTTGCTCACCGGGGCGATCGTCCGCTGCTGATGGTGACGCTGCTGGATGCCCGCCATATGCTGGTCTTTGGTAAAAACTGCCTGTTCCAGGAGGTGCTGGACAGCTTCGGCATTCGCAACGCCTGGGAAGGGGAGATGACGTTCTGGGGCAGTACCGCTGTGGGTATCGATCGCCTCGCGGCGTTTCGCGATGTGGATGTGCTGTGCTTCGATCACGGCAACGAGCGCGACATGCAAACCCTGATGGCGACCCCGCTCTGGCAGGCGATGCCGTTTGTGCGCGAGCGGCGCTTCCAGCGCGCTCCGGCGGTCTGGTTCTACGGCGCGACGCTGTCGGCGATGCATTTTGCCCGCGTGCTGGATAACGCCCTGGGAGGTAAAGCATGAATACGCGTATTGCCCGTTTCCCGGCGCTTCTGCTGATGCTGATTTTTCTTGCCGCGCTGGCGTTAACCGGGTTCAACCTCTCTGCCGCGTTACCGCGCGTGCAATGGGGAGCCGCGCTGGCCTCGCCGGATATCGACAATATTCAGCAGATGCTGTTCCACTACAGCCTGCTGCCGCGTCTGGCAATCTCCCTTATAGTCGGTGCCGGCTTAGGGCTGGTGGGCGTGCTGTTCCAGCAGGTGTTACGTAACCCGCTGGCGGAGCCAACCACGCTCGGCGTCGCGACCGGCGCACAGCTTGGGATCACTATCACCACGCTGTGGGCGCTGCCGGGAGCGTTAACCTCGCAGTTTGCGGCACTCGCGGGGGCGTGCGTAGTGGGCGCACTGGTCTTTGGCGTGGCCTGGGGCAAACGCCTTTCCCCTGTGACGCTCATTCTGGCCGGGCTGGTGGTGAGCCTCTACTGTGGCGCCATTAACCAGCTGCTGGTGCTTTTCCACCACGATCGGCTGCAAAGCATGTTCCTGTGGAGTACCGGTACGCTCACCCAAACCGACTGGAGCGTTGTGCTGCGCCTGTGGCCGCAGCTGGCTGGCGGTGTCGTGCTGACGCTGCTGCTCCTGCGTCCCCTGACGCTGATGGGACTGGATGATGGCGTGGCGCGTAACCTGGGGCTGGCGCTGTCGCTGGCTCGCCTGGCGGCGCTGACGCTGGCGATTGTATTGAGCGCCCTGCTGGTGAATGCGGTTGGCATCATCGGGTTTATCGGCCTGTTTGCGCCGCTGCTGGCGAAAATGCTTGGGGCGCGTCGTTTGCTGGCGCGTCTGCTGCTGGCCTCGCTGATTGGGGCGCTGATCCTCTGGCTTTCCGATCAGCTTATTCTCTGGCTGGCGCGGGTGTGGCGGGAAGTCTCTACCGGCTCGGTCACGGCGCTTATCGGTGCGCCGCTGCTGCTTTGGCTGCTGCCGCGTCTGCGCAGCATGAGCGCACCGGCGATGGATGCGGGCGATAAAGTCCATGCTGAACGTCAGTCGGTACTGTGGTTTAGCCTTGCCGGGCTGGCGGTGCTGGTTATTGCCTCGTTCGCGGCGCTCTCATTCGGTCGCGATGCCGCGGGCTGGCACTGGGCAACGGGCGATTTACTCAACGATCTGCTGCAGTGGCGCTGGCCGCGTATCTTTGCTGCGCTGATCGCAGGGGTAATGCTGGCGGTGGCGGGGTGCATTATTCAGCGTCTGACCGGCAACCCGATGGCGAGCCCGGAAGTGCTTGGGATCAGCTCTGGCGCCGCCTTTGGCGTGGTGCTGATGCTGTTCTTTGTGCCGGGCAATGCGTTTGGCTGGCTGATGCCTGCCGGCAGTCTCGGGGCGGCGGTTACGCTGCTGATTATCCTGATTGCCGCTGGTCGAGGCGGGTTTTCACCGCACCGCATGCTGCTGGCGGGGATGGCGCTCAGCACCGCGTTCACCATGCTGCTGATGATGCTGCAGGCAAGCGGCGACCCGCGTATGGCGAAGATCCTGACCTGGATATCCGGCTCAACGTACGGCGCGACCGGCAGCCAGGCGATCGGGTCCGGGCTCGTGATGGTCGTGCTGCTGGCGATGGTGCCGCTGTGCCGACGCTGGCTCACTATTCTGCCGCTCGGCGGGGAAACCGCACGTGCGGTGGGCATGGCGCTGACGCCAGCGCGTGTAGCTCTGCTGCTGCTCGCCGCGTGCCTGACGGCGACGGCCACCATGACGATTGGCCCGCTGAGTTTTGTGGGGTTAATGGCGCCGCATATCGCCAGAATGATGGGGTTCCGCCGGACGATGCCGCATATTGTCATGTCGGCCCTCACGGGCGGGGTGATGCTGGTGTTTGCAGACTGGTGCGGAAGAATGGTGCTGTTCCCGTATCAGATCCCGGCGGGGCTGCTGTCGACCTTTATTGGTGCGCCGTATTTTATCTATCTGTTGAGAAAGCAGAGTCGGTAGTCAGATGCGGCCTTATTCCCTCTCCCACGGGGAGAGGGAGAATACCGTAGGCCGGGTAAGCGTTAGCGCCACCCGGCAATGCCCTTACAGTTTCGCAAACACCTTACGCGCCGCGTCGATGGTGTTGTTGATATCTTCTTCGCTGTGCGCCACGGACATAAAGCCCGCCTCGAATGCGGACGGTGCCAGGTAGACGCCTTCTTCCAGCATCAGGTGGAAGAAGCGCTTGAAGCGTTCAACGTCGCACTTCACCACGTCCTGATAGCGGGTCACGGTTTTCGCCTCGGTGAAGAAAATCCCGAACATCCCGCCTACGTGGTTAACCACCAGCGGAATGCCGGCCTCTTCTGCCGCTTCCAGCAGGCCGTTTGCCAGCTGCGTGGTCCGGTCGGTCAGGGTTTCGTGAATACCTGGCTGAGCCACTTCGGTCAGGCAGGCAAAGCCCGCCGCCATGGCGATAGGGTTACCGGAGAGCGTGCCCGCCTGGTAAACCGGGCCGGTTGGTGCCAGCGCTTCCATGACGTCCTTACGACCACCGAACGCGCCGACCGGCATGCCGCCGCCGATGATTTTACCCAGGCAGGTGAGGTCCGGCTCCACGCCGTAATAAGACTGGGCGCCCGCCAGCGCCACGCGGAAGCCGGTCATCACTTCGTCGATGATCAGCAGCGCGCCGAACTCATCGCACAGGGCGCGCAGGCCCGGCAGGAAGTCAGGCTGCGGTGGGATACAGTTCATGTTGCCCGCAACTGGCTCAACGATGATGCAGGCGATCTCCTGCGGATACTGCTCGAACGCTGCGCGAACGGTGTTCAGATCGTTATAGGTGCAGGTCAGGGTATGCTTCGCGAAATCCGCAGGTACGCCAGGCGAGTTTGGCTGGCCGAGCGTCAGCGCGCCGGAACCCGCTTTCACCAGCAGGCAGTCCGCGTGGCCGTGGTAGCAGCCTTCGAACTTGATGATTTTATCGCGGCCGGTAAAACCGCGCGCCAGGCGGATGGCGCTCATGGTGGCTTCGGTACCGGAGTTCACCATGCGCACCATGTCCATGGTCGGGACCAGCTCGGTGACCAGTTCCGCCATCTTCACTTCCATTTCGGTAGGCGCACCGAAGCTCAGGCCGCGCTGGGCGGCTTCAATTACCGCGTTACGAATGGCCGGATGGTTGTGCCCCAGCACCATCGGGCCCCAGGAGCCGACGTAATCGATATAGGCTTTGCCATCGACATCATACAGATACGCGCCGTCAGCACGTTCGATAAACAGCGGCGTGCCGCCCACGCCGGTAAAGGCGCGCACAGGTGAGTTCACGCCACCCGGAATAAGCTCGCGGGCTGCACTGTAGAGGTTTTCAGACTTGCTCATGGCGTCGTTCCTGGTTCGTATAAAATGATTAAGCCCACTATTCTAAGTGATTCGGGGAAGGTTATGAAATTTTTAGCCTGGTAATGCTTTAAGATTTGTTAAGTAATTTTCAGGAGACGGTGGGGCTGTCTCTGGTAAAATCCACGCGGCTTTTTGTATGACGAATAAGTGCAGGACATGAAATCAGATTCTCCGTCTTTTGAAGAACAACAGTTTACGCGCGCCCAGCATCGAATCAGTATTCGACGGCTGCTCAATCGCGATAAAACGCCGCTGGCGATCCTGCTGGCCGCTGCCGTGGTGGGAACACTCGCCGGTCTGGTGGGCGTGGCGTTTGAAAAAGCGGTTAATGCCGTGCTCAACTGGCGAGTGGGAACCGTGGCCGGTTTCGCCGACAGCCGATGGCTGGTCTGGGTTGCGGCGTTCGGGCTGTCGGCGCTGTTTGCCATGGTGGGGTATTTTCTGGTGCGTAAATTTGCGCCGGAGGCGGGCGGGTCCGGCATCCCGGAAATTGAAGGGGCGCTGGAGGAGCTGCGTCCTGTGCGCTGGTGGCGAGTCATTCCGGTGAAATTTATCGGCGGCATGGGTACGCTGGGCGCGGGGATGGTTCTTGGCCGGGAAGGACCCACGGTTCAGCTGGGCGGGAACGTCGGCCGCATGGTGGGCGATCTCTTTCGGATGCGCAGCGCCGAAGCGCGCCATACGCTGCTGGCTACCGGTGCGGCGGCGGGGCTATCGGCGGCCTTTAACGCGCCGCTGGCGGGCATTTTGTTTATCATCGAAGAGATGCGCGCGCAGTTTCGCTACAACCTGATCTCCATTAAAGCGGTGTTTACCGGCGTCATTATGTCGAGCATCGTGTTTCGCCTCTTTAATGGCGAAGGGGCGGTCATTGAGGTGGGTAAACTGACCAACGCGCCGGTTAACACCCTGTGGCTTTACCTGATCCTCGGCATGATTTTTGGCGTGGTGGGACCGCTGTTTAACACCTTTATCCTGCGCGCTCAGGATATGTTCCAGCGTATTCACGGTGGGAATACGACTAAATGGGTGCTGATGGGCGGCCTGCTTGGCGGAATCTGTGGTGTGCTCGGGTTTATCGAGCCAAATGCCGCGGGCGGCGGCTTCGGGCTGATCCCCATTGCGGCGGCGGGGAACTTCAGCGTGGGTCTGCTGCTGTTTATGTTTATCTCCCGCGTCATCACGACGGTGCTGTGCTTCTCCTCCGGCGCGCCCGGCGGGATATTCGCCCCGATGCTGGCGCTGGGAACCTTGTTGGGCACCGCGTTTGGTATGGCGGCTCAAGCGGGCTTTCCCGCCTATCACCTTGATGCAGGGACCTTTGCGGTAGCCGGAATGGGGGCGCTGCTGGCCGCCTCCCTGCGCGCGCCGTTGACCGGGATCGTGCTGGTGCTGGAGATGACGGACAATTACCAGCTCATTTTGCCAATGATCATTACCTGTCTCGGGGCGACACTATTAGCCCAGTTCCTGGGTGGAAAACCGCTATACTCCACCATCCTCGCGCGTACCCTGGCAAAACAAGAGGCGGAGCGGGCCGCCGCGCAGAATACTTGAATGAATTACCAGGGTATTAGATAATGACGAAAAGAATTGGGTGAATTTTACCCAATAGCAGTATTCATGGGAGCATAAGATGAGTGATGACGTAGCTGTGCCGCTGGAATTTACCGAAGCAGCAGCCAACAAAGTGAAAACCCTGATTGCCGACGAAGACAATCCGGATCTGAAACTGCGTGTCTATATTACCGGTGGCGGCTGCAGCGGCTTCCAGTACGGTTTTACTTTTGACGATCAGGTTAACGATGGCGATATGACCATTGAGAAACAGGGCGTCGCGCTGGTGGTTGACCCGATGAGCCTGCAGTATCTGGTAGGTGGTTCGGTCGACTACACCGAAGGTCTGGAAGGTTCACGCTTTGTGGTGACCAACCCGAATGCAACAAGCACCTGCGGGTGTGGGTCTTCGTTCAGCATTTAAGCCTGAATGCGGATTGTAGGCCCGGTAAGCGAAGCGCCACCGGGCTTATAAACGACGCCTATCTTGAAGTTTCATCCAGCGCAAACGTCGGCAGCTTCAGGTGCCAGCGTATCGCCGCTAAACGTATCGCCAGCGTCACGATCATCCCCAGCATCGCGGCGTTTTCCAGCGGAATGGCAAAGGTGTAATACGCGGTCGCGTGGACAATGCCGCCCGCAATACAGGCCGTTGCGTAAATTTCAGTACGCAGGATCATCGGCACCTCACGTGCCAGAATGTCGCGAATGATCCCGCCGCCCACGCCGGTTAACACGCCCATGCAGATCGCCACCATCGGACCGGTGCCCGCATTAAACGCCTTATTGACGCCAATACCGACAAACACGGCCAGACCGACGGCATCCAGTACCGGCAATATCCATTTTGGTAATCGGCGGGGCTGGCGAACCAGCACAATGGTTAACAGACAGGTGACCATCGCGACCACCAGGTCGGTCGGATCTTTCACCCAAAACACCGGGCCATTGGCCAGCGCCATATCGCGGATTGTCCCGCCGCCCACGGCGGTCACCACGCCCAGCACCAGCACGCCAAACGGATCCATGCGAAGTTTTCCGGCGAGCAGGACGCCGGAGATAGCAAAAACGGCTGTGCCAAGAATATCCAGCCAATAAACGAGCATCGTTAAATCCTCGAAAAGGGTCTTATGTTAGTGACTCTCTGCCAGCGCGGCACAGAGCTGTTTTGCGGCGAGGATAATACGCGGGCTGGCGCGTTCAAACCAGTCGCTGTTGAGGGGTATTACCGGTATTTTTAGCTGCTTTTGCCAGAATTGCTCGATTTTGGGAATTTCGCTCGCATTTCCGACCACCACGATGGCTTGTGGCTGGCGCGCCAGAACCTGCTCACGGCTTACCTGAGGCCACGGTACCCGGCTGGCTGCAAAGATGTTTTCACCGCCACAGACTTCCAGTACCTGATTCTGAATCGACCCTTTACCGGTGGTGAACAGCGGCTGGCTGCCAAACTGCAGGAAGATGCGCTTTTTAACAGGGGTATCGTATCGGGATTTCAGCGCGGCATAGTCGCTGAGCATCTGTTTCGCTGCAGCCTCGGCTTTTTTGGGCGTAGGGCTATAGGGTGCCAGGGCCTGTAGCGCCTGAGCGACCTGCTCAATGCTGACGGCATCAATCCACATGATCTTGATGCCAAGGGAGGTAAGCTGGTTAACCTGCCGCTCGGCGTTGCCGCCGCGCCAGGCCAGCACGAGATCCGGTTTCAGCGCCACGATGCGCTCAAGGTTCATCCCTTGCCAGGTTGCCACCTGTTCAATGCCCGCAGCCTGTGGGGGATAATCCGAAAAGCTGCTCACGCCAACGGGCGTGATCCCGGCGGCAAACGCCAGTTCGGTATTGGCGGGAGAGAGGGTAATCACACGCGGCGCGGCAAAAAGCCACGCCGGTGCGAGCAGAAGCAGGGCGGCCAGCGCCCTGAAGGGATGTTTAGCCACGTGCCAGGTTCTGCACCAGGCGTTCCACCATCACGGTGGACTGTTTTGCTGCAACGGTCAGGAACTCGTCGAAGCTGATGTGGGACTGCTGATCTGCCACGTCAGAGATGGCGCGAACCACTACAAACGGTACGTTGAAATTATGGCAAACGTGCGCGATCGCGGTCGCTTCCATCTCAACGGCCACCGCCTGAGGGAAGTTATGACGGATTTTCGCCAGGCCAACGGAGCCATTGATGAACGCATCACCGCTGACAATCAGACCGCGTACCGCGTTGAGGTTGAGCTCCGCAATGCAGGTCTCTGCCGCCGCAATCAGTTTGTCGTCCGCTTTAAACCCTGCCGGGCAGCCCGGAAGCTGGCCGTACTCGTAGCCGAACGCGGTGACGTCCGCATCGTGATAGCGCGCTTCGTCGGAAACAACGATGTCACCTACTTTCAGCGTCGGCGCCAGGCCGCCCGCAGAGCCGGTATTCACGATCACGTCCGGCTTGCAGCGCTCAAGCAGCAGGGTGGCACCCAGCGCCGCAGCGACTTTACCGATGCCTGATTTCAGCAGAGCCACGTCAACACCGTTTAGCTGACCGGTATAGATCTCACAACCTCCCAGAGAGAGGGTCTGACGGTTCTCAATTTTGTCACGCAGAAGCGTAACTTCTTCTTCCATTGCACCAATAATGCCGATTTTCATAGATTTACTCGCGATGTGCCTTGTTAAGATGCATAGTCTATCATGCGGTTAAGGGGAAACGCATTCTCACGCGGGGGAGCACATGTCACCAATCGATTTTCGCACCAAAATTAACTGGCACCGACGTTTCCGTTCGCCGCAGGGCTACAAGAGCGAACATGAGATCCTGCGTATCTTCGAAAGCGATCGCGGGCGGATCATTAACTCGCCCGCTATCCGCCGTCTGCAGCAAAAGACCCAGGTCTTTCCGCTGGAGCGTAACGCCGCGGTGCGCACGCGCTTAACCCACTCCATGGAGGTGCAGCAGGTCGGGCGCTACATCGCCAAAGAGATTTTAAGCCGTCTCAAAGAGCAGCGCTTACTGGAAACCTATGGTCTGGACGAACTGACGGGGCCTTTTGAGAGCATCGTTGAGATGGCCTGCCTGATGCATGACATCGGCAACCCGCCTTTCGGTCACTTTGGAGAGGCGGCTATCAATGACTGGTTTAAGCAACGGCTTTACCCTTCGGATGCGGTAAGCCAGCCGCTGAGCGACGACCGCTGCATCGTACGCGATTTACGCCTGCGTGAAGGTGAAGAGGGGCTGAACGATCTGCGCCGCAAGGTGCGCCAGGACCTCTGTCACTTTGAGGGTAACGCGCAGGGGATCCGGCTGGTGCATTCCCTGATGCGTATGAACCTGACCTGGGCGCAGGTCGGCTGCATTCTTAAATATACGCGCCCCGCGTGGTGGATGGGGGAGACGCCCGCGTCCCACAGTTATTTAATGAAAAAACCGGGCTATTACCTTTCCGAAGAGGCTTATATTGAACGGTTACGTAAAGAACTTTCATTGACGCCAAACGGCCGTTTTCCATTGACCTGGATTATGGAAGCCGCCGATGATATTTCCTATTGCGTGGCCGATCTGGAAGACGCCGTTGAGAAAAGAATTTTCAGCGTCGAGGAGCTTTATCAGCATCTTTATACGGCCTGGGGCACCCATGAAAAAGGCTCGCTGTTTGCGCAGGTTGTCGAAAATGCCTGGGAAAAATCACGCTCAAATACATTAAGCCGCAGTACGGAAGACCAGTTCTTTATGTATTTGCGGGTCAATACATTAAATAAGCTGGTGCCGTACGCGGCGTCACGCTTTATTGATAATTTGCCGCTGATTTTCAGCGGGGAATTCAACCACGCCCTGCTGGAAGATGACAGCAGTTTCAGCCAGCTCCTCGAGCTTTATAAACATGTGGCGATGCGGCATGTATTCAGCCATCCGGATGTCGAACAGTTAGAGCTGCAGGGATATAGAGTGATCAGTGGGTTACTGGAAATTTATGCTCCGCTGCTCCAGCTGTCGGTCGACGAATTCAGCGAGCTGGTAGAACACGAGCGCGTGCGCCGTATTCCCATTGAATCACGACTTTATCAAAAACTTTCTACCCGACACCGTCTGGCGTATGTCGAAGCGATTGGCAAGCTGGATCGCCAGTCACCGCAGTGGCCGGTGATGGAATATTATTACCGCTGCCGTCTTATCCAGGACTATATCAGCGGCATGACGGATTTGTATGCCTGGGATGAATACCGCAAGCTGATGGCGGTGGAATAATTCCGGAGTTTTGTAAAGACGGCCAATAAATTTTTACCTTTTCCATAAACTTATCGCCGGAACTAAGCGGTATAAAACGAATCTGAGTTACACAGCAATTTTGCGTTACCTGTAAATCGAGATTGAGAAACATGAAAAAAACCACATTAGCAATGAGTGCACTGGCTCTGAGTTTAGGTTTAGCGCTGTCTCCTCTGACTGCTACTGCAGCCGAGACCGCGTCGTCGGCAGCAACCGCGCAGCAGATGCCAAGCCTGGCACCGATGCTCGAAAAAGTGATGCCATCGGTGGTGAGTATTAACGTTGAGGGTAGCACGACCGTCAATACGCCGCGCATGCCGCGTAACTTCCAGCAGTTCTTCGGCGACAACTCGCCGTTCTGCCAGGACGGTTCGCCATTCCAGAGCTCTCCGTTCTGTCAGGGCGGTGGCGCAGGGGATGACAGCCAGGGCGGCGGCCAGCAACAGAAATTCATGGCGCTTGGCTCGGGGGTAATCATTGATGCAGCGAAAGGCTATGTCGTCACCAACAACCACGTTGTTGATAACGCGAGCAGCATTAAGGTTCAGCTGAGCGATGGCCGTAAGTTTGACGCCAAAGTGGTCGGCAAAGATCCGCGCTCCGACATCGCGCTGATCCAGATTCAGGATCCGAAAAACCTGACGGCGATTAAAATTGCCGACTCCGACGCGCTGCGCGTGGGTGACTATACCGTGGCGATCGGTAACCCGTTCGGTCTGGGTGAAACCGTGACCTCGGGTATCGTCTCTGCACTGGGCCGCAGCGGCCTCAATGCCGAAAACTATGAAAACTTCATCCAGACGGATGCAGCGATCAACCGCGGTAACTCCGGCGGTGCGCTGGTCAACCTGAACGGCGAGCTGATCGGTATCAACACCGCGATCCTGGCACCGGACGGCGGCAACATCGGGATCGGCTTTGCTATCCCAAGTAACATGGTGAAAAACCTGACCGCGCAGATGGTGCAGTATGGCCAGGTGAAACGCGGTGAGCTGGGTATCCTGGGTACGGAACTGAACTCCGAACTGGCTAAGGCAATGAAAGTTGACGCCCAGCGCGGGGCATTCGTCAGCCAGGTGATGCCGAACTCCTCTGCGGCGAAAGCGGGTATTAAAGCGGGGGATGTGATCACCTCCCTGAACGGTAAACCGATCAGCAGCTTTGCTGCCCTGCGTGCGGAAGTGGGTTCCATGCCGATTGGCAGTAAAGTCACCCTCGGCCTGCTGCGCGACGGCAAGGCGGTTAACGTCAGCCTGGAGCTGCAGCAGAGCAGCCAGAATCAGGTGGACTCCAGCACCATCTTCAGCGGGATTGAAGGTGCCGAGATGAGCAACAAAGGCGCAGATAAAGGCGTAGTGGTGAATAACGTGAAGGCGAATTCACCGGCAGCCCGTATCGGCCTGAAAAAAGGCGATGTGATCATGGGCGCTAACCAGCAGCCGGTGAAAAACATCGCTGAACTGCGTAAGATCCTCGACAGCAAACCTTCCGTGCTGGCGCTGAATATCCAGCGTGGTGACACCTCTATTTACCTGCTGATGCAGTAATCCTCTGAAGCCCCTGTTCGCAGGGGCTTTTCTCGTTTCTGTGACCTTTCACACAAGTCCACACTTCTTCCTCTCTCTTTGTGCATCTGCACAATGCGGGCGTCGCTGAACTTCCCTATGCTTGAGCTCTGCTCACGGGAGGGTTCTATGGCTGGCTGGCATCTTGATACCAAAATGGCGCAGGATATTGTGGCGCGCACCATGCGCATCATTGATACCAATATCAACGTAATGGATGCCCGCGGGCGCATTATTGGCAGTGGCGATCGCGAGCGTATTGGGGAATTGCACGAAGGCGCGCTGCTGGTGCTCTCCCAGGGGCGCGTGGTCGATATCGACGATGCGGTAGCGAAACACCTGCACGGCGTCCGTCAGGGCATCAATTTACCGCTGCGCCTTGAAGGCGAGATTGTGGGGGTCATCGGCCTCACCGGCGAGCCCGAGTCACTGCGAAAATACGGTGAGCTGGTCTGCATGACGGCGGAGATGATGCTCGAGCAGTCGCGCCTGATGCACCTGCTGGCTCAGGACAGCCGCCTGCGCGAAGAGCTGGTGATGAACCTTATTCAGGCAGAGGAGCATACGCCTGCGCTGAGCGAGTGGGCGCAGCGTCTGGGGATCGATCTAAACCAGCCGCGCGTCGTGGCGGTCATTGAGGTCGACAGCGGCCAGCTGGGCGTAGACAGCGCGATGGCCGAGCTGCAGCAGCTGCAAAATGCACTGGCGACGCCGGAGCGCGATAACCTGGTGGCGATCGTCTCTCTGACGGAGATGGTGGTGCTCAAACCGGCGCTCAATGCGTTTGGCCGCTGGGATGCGGACGATCATCGCCGTCGCGTGGAGCAGTTAATTTCCCGTATGAAAGAGAATGGTCAGCTGCGTTTTCGCGTTGCGCTGGGCAACTACTTTACCGGGCCGGGCAGTATCGCCCGCTCGTGGCGGACTGCACGCACCACCATGATGGTGGGCAAGCAGCGAATGCCGGAAAGCCGCAGCTATTTCTATCAGGACCTGATGCTGCCGGTGCTGCTCGACAGCCTGCGCGGTGGCTGGCAGGCCAATGAGCTGGCGCGGCCACTGGCGCGCCTGAAAGCCATGGACAATAACGGCCTGCTGCGCCGGACCCTGCAGGCGTGGTTCCGTCATAACGTGCAGCCGCTGGCGACGTCAAAAGCGCTGTTTATTCACCGCAATACCCTGGAGTATCGGTTAAACCGAATTTCAGAGCTGACGGGGTTAGATCTGGGAAATTTCGATGACAGGCTGCTGCTGTATGTGGCGCTGCAGTTGGATGAACAGAGATGATGCTGTTTGCCTGGGGGCGGCTTCGCCTTACCCGGCCTACATGCGTTCGTAGGCCCGGTAAGCGAAGCGCCACCGGGCAATAAAACGGCTTATTTGTTGCGGGTTAACTTCTCAAGATCCGCTTCAATCTCGCTGATCTTATTGGTAACAACGCTTTCAAGGTGACGCAGATCGTCAAGGATCTTGCGCTTGAGATCGACTTCGGTGCGGTCGCGCTGGCAGATCTGATCGAGTTCATCGATCACATAGCGCAGGTTAGGGCTGATTTCCTGTACTTCTTTGTATCCCTGTCCTACACCGTCAGCAACAACGGTCTTACGCTGGCGTGGGTATTTAAACTTCACGCTTTTGGCGAAAAACTCTCCTTTGTCCTTGTGAAAATAGATTTTCAAAATATCGTTATTGGCTTCCTGGCGGAGGCTGTAACGATCAATTTCATCAGGATTGGTAATGCCCAGACTTTTCAGATTATCGTACATAGCGGTACCCTTGATCTCAACATAACCTTTGAATAATTAACGAAAAAATCTATTTTCGCCACCCTCAGATATAAAAAAAGCGGGGTTGCCCCCGCTTTTTGTTATACCCGATTAATCGATGGTGCGCAGCAATTCGTTGATGCCCACTTTACCGCGCGTTTTCGCATCCACTTTCTTCACGATAACCGCACAGTACAGGCTGTATTTGCCATCTTTGGACGGCAGGTTGCCGGAAACCACCACGGAGCCCGCCGGAACGCGACCGTAATGCACTTCACCGGTTTCACGATCGTAAATACGGGTGCTCTGGCCGATGTAAACGCCCATGGAGATCACGGAACCTTCTTCCACGATCACGCCTTCCACCACTTCTGAACGCGCGCCGATGAAGCAGTTATCTTCGATGATGGTTGGGTTAGCCTGCAGTGGTTCCAGAACACCGCCGATGCCCACGCCGCCGGACAGGTGAACGTTTTTACCGATCTGTGCGCAGGAACCAACCGTTGCCCACGTATCCACCATGGTGCCTTCATCAACGTAGGCACCGATGTTCACGTAGGATGGCATCAGCACGGTGTTGCGTGCGATGAAGGCACCCTGACGCACCGCCGCAGGCGGCACCACGCGGAAACCTTCTTTCTGGAAACGCGCTTCGTCGTAATCAGCGAACTTCATTGGCACTTTATCGAAGTAGCGGCTTTCTGCTCCGTCGATAACCTGGTTATCGTTGATGCGGAAAGAGAGCAGCACGGCTTTCTTCAGCCATTGATGAGTGACCCACTGACCGTCGATTTTTTCTGCCACGCGCAGTGCGCCGGAATCCAGCAGGGAAATCACCTGGTTTACCGCTTCACGGGTCACGGTATCCACATTTGCCGGGGTAATCTCGGCACGACGCTCAAAAGCGGACTCAATAACGTTCTGTAACTGCTGCATTGTTTACTCTTTCCATTTCACTAAAAAACATATCACCCTTTATCGTTTGGATTGAGGGCTGCTGTCAACCGTTGTTGCACTTCAAGCTGCAGGTCATTATTAAGGGCACGCCGGTCGGCGGTGGCGATTATAAATAAATCTTCTACTCGCTCGCCAATCGTTGTAATTCGGGCCCCATGAAGGGAAATTCCCAGATCGGCAAAAACCTGGCCGACGCGGGCGAGCAGCCCTGGCTGGTCGAGCGCGATCAGCTCCAGGAACGATTTACGATCGGTGTGGGTCGGCAGGAAATTGACCTCGGTATCCACGGTAAAGTGGCGCAATTTTGCCGGCTGGCGACGCGGCTGCGGGGGCTGCCAGCTGCGCTGGGTAATCGCCTGCTCCAGACCAAAACGTATCCCTTCATGCCTGTCCGACGACAGCGGGCTGCCGTCCGGCTCCAGCACGATAAAGGTGTCCATGGCCATGCCGTCGCGGGTGGTGAAAATCTGCGCGTCATGCACGCTCAGGTTACGTCTGTCCAGCTCGGCACAGACGGCAGCAAACAGATAAGGCCGGTCCGGGCTCCAGATGAAAATCTCCGTTCCGCCGCGCGTGGCCTGCGGGCTTAGCAGGATCATCGGCTGGGACAGATCGTGCTTGAGCAGATGCCGCGCGTGCCACGCCAGCTGGTTTGGGCTGTGGCGGACAAAATAGTTGGCGCGGCAGCGGGCCCAAATCTGATGTAGCGCCTCTTCATCAATGTTATCCATCCGCAGCAGCGCCAGCGCCTGAAGCTGGTGGTGACGCACGCGCTCGCGCATGTCCGGCGTGTTCTGCATCCCGCGACGCAGCTGTTTTTCGGTGGCAAAGTACAGCTCGCGCAGCAGGCTCTGCTTCCAGCTGTTCCACAGGGTTTCGTTGGTGGCGCAAATATCCGCCACCGTCAGGCAGACCAGATAGCGCAGGCGGTTTTCCGTCTGAACTTCTTCCGCGAACTGCTTAATGACTTCCGGGTCCTGAATGTCCCGACGCTGCGCGGTGACCGACATCAGCAGGTGATGGCGCACCAGCCAGGCCACCAGCTGCGTTTCACGTGAGTTCAGGCCGTGCAGTTCGGCAAATTTCAGCACGTCCTGGGCGCCCAGCACCGAGTGGTCGCCGCCGCGGCCCTTGGCGATGTCGTGGAACAGGGCGGCAATCAGGATCAGTTCCGGATGGGTCAGGCGCGGCCACAGCTCCACGCACAGCGGGTGGCGGGAGCGCGTCTCTTCTTTGGCAAAGCTTTCCAGCTTGAGCATCACGCGGATGGTGTGTTCATCCACCGTGTAGGCGTGAAACAGGTCGAACTGCATCTGCCCAACGATGTGCGACCACTGCGGCATATAGGCCCACAGCACGCTGTGGCGGTGCATCGGCAGCAGCCCGCGGCTGACGGCACCCGGATGGCGGAGCATGCTCAGGAACAGCGAGCGCGCTTCCGGGATGTAACACAAAGGCTGCGTCAGATGACGGCGCGCGTGGCGCAGATGGCGCAGGGTGGTGGAATAGATCCCGGTGATGGTGCTGTTGCGCACCATGGTGTAGAACATCCGCAGGATCGCTTCTGGCTCGCGGATAAACAGCGTTTCGTCGCGCAGATCGATAAGCGTACCGCGCAGCTGGAATTCATCGTCAATCGGGCGCGGCTTTTCGTCCGCCGTCAGGGCCAGAATGGCCTCGTCGAACAGCTGCAACAGCATCTGGTTCAGCTCGGTAACCCGGCGGGTGACGCGGAAGAAATCCTTCATCATCTGCTCAACCGGCTCGTTACCTTCGCCCTGATAGTTCAGCCGCTGCGCTACGCTGAGCTGGCGGTCAAACAGCAGGCGGTTATCGTAGCGGGTGACCTCCAGATGCAGGGCAAAGCGGATGCGCCACAGCAGGTGCAGGCACTCGTTGAGCTCGTTACGCTCGGCCTCGGTTAAAAAGCCGAAGCCGACCATCTCGTCCAGCGAGGTGGCGCCGAAATGGCGACGGGCGACCCACTGTAACGTGTGGATGTCACGCAGGCCGCCGGGGCTGCTTTTAATGTCCGGCTCAAGGTTATAGCTGGTGCCGTGGTAGCGCTGGTGGCGCTGGTTTTGCTCCTCGACCTTCGCGGCGAAGAACTTTTCTGACGGCCAGAAGCCGTCGCTGAAGATGTGTTTTTGCAGCTCCAGGAACAGCGCGACGTCGCCAATCAGCAGACGGGTTTCAATCAGGTTGGTGGCAACGGTCAGGTCCGATAGCCCTTCCAGCAGACACTCTTCCAGGGTGCGAACGCTGTGGCCGACTTCCAGCTTCACGTCCCAGAGCAGGGTCAGAAGCTCGCCGATTTTTTGCGCCTGTTCGTCCGGCAGCTTTTTGCGGCTCAGGATCAGGAGATCGATATCGGAAAGCGGATGCAGCTCACCGCGGCCATAGCCCCCGACGGCAACCAGTGCGATGTCGCTAACCTGCCCGAAACCGTAGTCGATCCATAGACGCTGCAGGAGCTGGTCGATAAACTCGGTGCGCGCCTCAATGAGCTGCTCGGCAGATACGCCTGCATCGAACGCGCTACCCAGCCAGCGATGGAAAACATCCATATGGGCTTTAATATGCGCGCAGGTCAGCTCGTGCGGCGGCCAGACGCCCGGGTTATCGGGCTGGTCGGGGAGGGTGGGAAGGGCTGTGTTAGCATACTGTTCGGGTAAAAGATTACTCATCGTGCGCCACCCATAAGAAAAAGCTATCGCCATTAAAAAAGCCGGCATTTGCCGGCTTCTTATCACTCAATGTTCGTCAGTATCGCCGGGATGGTGTCATCCTTGCGCAACGTCATAATTTCGCAGCCGTTGTCTGTTACCACAATAGTATGCTCGTACTGGGCAGACAAGCTTCTGTCTTTGGTTTTCACCGTCCAGCCGTCTTTCATGGTGCGGATACGGTAGTCACCGGCGTTG
Organism: Enterobacter cloacae complex sp. IR5422; assembly: GCF_049238165.1. Lineage (NCBI taxonomy): Bacteria > Pseudomonadati > Pseudomonadota > Gammaproteobacteria > Enterobacterales > Enterobacteriaceae > Enterobacter > Enterobacter cloacae complex sp. IR5422. Next base: position 291,203 of record NZ_JBMKHT010000001.1, read on the forward strand.
ACCATTGGCTCGATGGTGAAGGTCATGCCCTTTTGCAGCACAACGCCGCCGTCGTCTGCATCGTAGTGCAGAACCTGCGGCTCTTCATGGAAGACGCGGCCAATACCGTGACCGCAGTATTCGCGCACCACGGAGAACCCTTCCGCTTCCACAAATTTCTGAATTGCGGCGCCGATAGTACGCAGGCGAATACCCGGCTTCACCATTTTCAGCGCCAGGTAGAGGCTGTCCTGGGTGACTTTGCACAGGCGCTCGCCCAGGATGGTCGGCTTGCCAACGATGAACATTTTTGAGGTGTCACCGTGGTACTCGTCTTTAATGACGGTCACGTCGATGTTGACGATATCGCCGTCTTTCAGCAGTTTTTCATCGTCAGGAATGCCGTGGCACACCACTTCATTAATAGAGATGCAGACGGATTTTGGGAAACCGTGGTAGCCGAGGCAGGCGGAAACCGCGTGCTGCTCGTTCACTATATAGTCGTTACAGATGCGGTCCAGTTCACCCGTGCTGACGCCCGGCTTAACGAACGGCTCGATCATTTCCAGCACTTCCGCGGCCAGACGACCGGCGACGCGCATCTTTTCAATTTCTTCAGGTGTCTTAATAGAGATAGCCATGTAATCTGTCCATCGGTGTCGATTTTTTCGACAATACTAGTCTAAGTGTCGTCAATGGTATCAGTCAGGCACGCTCCGTGCCAAATTGAGAATCATTAACAGCACACTCCGCCAACAACTGTTGGTTTCTGGTCGTGTTTTGTGGTATAAAGCGCGCCGGACTTCCGATCCATCTCAGATACACAGGCTGGACGGGAGCGACAAATCTCACTTTGTGTAACAACACACACGTATCGGCACATATTCCGGGGTGCCCTTCGGGGTCGGTAATATGGGATACGTGGAGGCATAACCCCAACTTTCAATATAGAGGTTTTAAACATGGCAACTGTTTCCATGCGCGACATGCTCAAGGCTGGTGTTCACTTTGGTCACCAGACCCGTTACTGGAACCCGAAAATAAAGCCTTTCATCTTCGGCGCACGTAACAAAGTTCACATCATCAACCTTGAGAAAACTGTACCAATGTTCAACGAAGCCCTGGCTGAGCTGAACAAGATCTCTTCCCGTAAAGGTAAGATTCTGTTCGTTGGTACTAAGCGCGCTGCAAGCGAAGCTGTGAAAGATGCTGCTAACAGCTGCGACCAGTTCTTCGTGAACCATCGCTGGTTGGGCGGCATGCTGACCAACTGGAAAACTGTTCGTCAGTCCATCAAGCGCCTGAAAGATCTGGAAACCCAGTCTCAGGACGGTACTTTCGACAAGCTGACTAAGAAAGAAGCGCTGATGCGCACTCGTGAACTGGACAAGCTGGAAAACAGCCTGGGCGGTATCAAAGATATGGGCGGCCTGCCAGACGCGCTGTTCGTAATCGATGCAGACCACGAGCACATCGCTATCAAAGAAGCTAACAACCTGGGTATCCCGGTATTCGCTATCGTTGATACCAACTCCGATCCGGACGGTGTTGACTTCGTTATCCCGGGTAACGACGACGCAATCCGTGCTGTTAGCCTGTACCTGAGCGCTGTAGCTGCTACCGTTCGTGAAGGCCGTTCCCAGGATCTGGCTTCTCAGGCGGAAGAAAGCTTCGTAGAAGCTGAATAATAAGGTTTTACCCCTTATTAGTACCGTGTATGAATAGGGGCCCATTACCGGCCCCTTTTTTCAATTTACACTGTTTGGCCCCCGGCCGGGCAGTTCACATCTCCCGAGGATTTAAGAATGGCTGAAATTACCGCATCCCTGGTAAAAGAGCTGCGCGAGCGTACTGGCGCAGGCATGATGGATTGCAAAAAAGCGCTGACTGAAGCGAACGGCGACATCGAGCTGGCAATCGAAAACATGCGTAAATCCGGTGCGATCAAAGCAGCTAAAAAAGCAGGCAACGTTGCTGCTGACGGCGTGATCATCACTAAGATCGACGGCACCTACGGCATCATTCTGGAAGTTAACTGCCAGACTGACTTCGTTGCTAAAGATGGTGGTTTCCAGGCATTTGCTAACAAAGTTCTGGACGCAGCGGTTGCTGGCAAAATCACTGACGTTGAAGTTCTGAAAGCACAGTTCGAAGAAGAGCGTGTTGCGCTGGTTGCTAAAATCGGCGAGAACATCAACATCCGTCGCGTTGCTTCTCTGGAAGGCGACGTTCTGGGTTCTTACCAGCACGGTGCTCGTATCGGTGTTCTGGTTGCGGCTAAAGGCGCTGACGAAGAGCTGGTTAAACAGCTGGCAATGCACATCGCTGCAAGCAAGCCAGAATTCGTTAAGCCAGAAGACGTGTCTGCTGAAGTGGTAGAGAAAGAGTACCAGGTTCAGCTGGACATCGCGATGCAGTCTGGTAAACCAAAAGAAATCGCAGAGAAAATGGTTGAAGGCCGCATGAAGAAATTCACCGGCGAAGTTTCTCTGACTGGCCAGCCATTCGTAATGGACCCAAGCAAATCTGTTGCTCAGCTGCTGAAAGAGCACAACGCTGACGTAACTGGCTTCATCCGCTTCGAAGTGGGCGAAGGCATCGAGAAAGTTGAGACTGACTTCGCAGCAGAAGTTGCTGCAATGTCCAAGCAGTCTTAATGATTGAAAAGGAGCCGCCTGAGGGCGGCTTCTTTTTGTCACCCGTCACAGGAAATCAGACAGGCTCCAGTATCGCTGTACTGATTTGCGGCATATCATGTCGCCAGAATTAACCCCCATCTTAATCGTTGACAGTCTCAGGAAAGAAACATGGCTACCAATGCAAAACCCGTGTACAAACGCATTCTGCTTAAGCTGAGTGGCGAAGCGCTGCAGGGATCGGAAGGCTTCGGTATTGACGCAAGCATCCTTGATCGCATGGCACAGGAAATCAAAGAACTGGTCGAACTGGGCATCCAGGTTGGCGTGGTCATTGGCGGTGGCAACCTTTTCCGTGGTGCTGGTCTGGCGAAAGCGGGGATGAACCGCGTTGTGGGCGACCACATGGGTATGTTGGCAACCGTGATGAATGGCCTGGCGATGCGTGATGCGCTCCATCGCGCCTATGTGAACGCCCGCCTGATGTCCGCGATCCCCCTGAATGGCGTATGCGATAATTACAGCTGGGCAGAAGCTATCAGCCTGCTGCGCAACAACCGCGTGGTGATCCTCTCCGCCGGTACGGGTAACCCGTTCTTTACGACCGATTCCGCTGCCTGCCTGCGCGGTATCGAGATCGAAGCTGATGTGGTACTGAAAGCGACCAAAGTCGATGGCGTGTTTACTGCCGACCCGGCAAAAGATCCTTCTGCCACCATGTACGATCAGCTGAGCTACAGCGAAGTGCTGGATAAAGAGCTGAAAGTGATGGATCTTGCCGCCTTCACGCTGGCTCGCGACCACAAATTGCCAATTCGTGTCTTCAACATGAACAAACCTGGCGCACTGCGTCGCGTGGTCATGGGCGAAAAAGAAGGCACTTTGATCACGGAATAATTTCCGTTGACGATAAATACAGGTAAGATTCCGCTTTATTTTGTAGTGGTATCTTACCCGGGCGCGCCTTTGGCGTTGTCATGAATTAAACGCGACTATACTTAGCACACCTGTAGCGCTGTGCTGGCGGATAGTCTGCCTGAGACAAGTTTTCAAGGATTCGTAACGTGATTAACGACATCAGAAAAGATGCTGAAGTACGCATGGAAAAATGCGTAGAAGCGTTCAAAACCCAAATCAGCAAAATCCGTACTGGCCGTGCTTCCCCAAGCCTGCTGGATGGCATCATCGTCGAGTACTACGGTACGCCAACCCCTCTGCGTCAGCTGGCGAGCGTGACGGTAGAAGATACCCGTACGCTGAAAATCAACGTATTCGATCGTTCTATGGGCCCGGCGGTTGAGAAAGCGATCATGGCGTCTGACCTCGGTCTGAACCCAAGCTCTGCGGGTGCTGACATCCGCGTTCCACTGCCACCGCTGACCGAAGAGCGTCGTAAAGACCTGATCAAAGTGGTACGTGGCGAAGCTGAGCAGGGTCGTGTATCCGTGCGTAACGTCCGTCGCGACGCGAATGATAAAGTCAAAGCGCTGCTGAAAGAAAAAGAGATCAGTGAAGATGACGATCGTCGTTCCCAGGATGACATTCAGAAAATGACTGACGCTGCCATCAAGAAAATTGATGCGGCGCTGGCAGATAAAGAAGCGGAACTGATGCAGTTCTGATTTCTGTCGTACACTGATAAACGCCGTTCAGAGGGACTTTGGGTCTTGCTGGCGGCGTTTTGCTTTTATCTGGTCTAACTTTTCGGGCATCTCATGAAGCATTTAACACTCCTTGGCTCAACCGGCTCTATTGGTTGCAGCACTCTCGACGTTGTTCGCCATAATCCTGAACTTTACACCGTGACAGCGCTGGTGGCCGGTAAGAATGTGCAGCGAATGGTTGAGCAGTGCCTGGAGTTTACGCCCCGCTATGCGGTGATGGATGACGAAGAGAGCGCGCGCCTGCTGAAAGCACAGCTGCTTGAGAAGGGCAGTCGAACCGAGGTGCTGAGTGGCCAACAGGCGGCCTGCGAGATGGCGGCGCTGGATGAGGTGGATCAGGTGATGGCGGCCATTGTCGGGGCGGCAGGATTATTGCCGACGCTTGCCGCGATTGATGCCGGTAAGGACGTTCTGCTGGCCAATAAAGAGTCGCTGGTCACCTGCGGACGCCTGTTCATGGAGGCGGTGAAGCAGCGCGGCGCGCGTCTTTTGCCCGTCGACAGCGAGCACAACGCGATTTTTCAGAGTTTACCGCAACCTTTTCAACAGAACCTGGGGTACGCTGACCTGGAGCAGAATGGCGTCGTGTCGATTCTGCTTACCGGGTCTGGTGGCCCGTTCCGTGAAACGCCACTGTCTGAACTGCGTGCGATGACGCCGGATCAGGCGTGCCGTCATCCGAACTGGTCAATGGGGCGTAAAATCTCCGTTGACTCTGCCACCATGATGAACAAAGGTCTGGAATACATTGAAGCGCGCTGGCTGTTTAATGCGTCAGCGAAACAGATGGAAGTACTGATTCACCCGCAATCGGTGATTCATTCGATGGTGCGTTATCAGGATGGCAGCGTGCTGGCGCAGCTGGGCGAACCGGATATGCGTACGCCGATTGCCCATTCCATGGCGTGGCCGAATCGAGTGAAGTCCGGCGTGAAGCCGCTTGATTTCTGCAAGCTAAGTTCCCTGACGTTCAGTGAACCAGACTACGACCGCTACCCTTGTCTGAAGCTTGCAATGACGGCCTTTGACCAGGGGCAGGCGGCGACAACGGCACTGAATGCAGCCAATGAAATTACCGTTGAAGCATTTCTGAATCAGCAAATTCGTTTTACCGATATTGCGGCGTTAAATTTATCGGTACTGGAGATGATGGATTTGCGCGAACCACAGAGCGTGGAAGAGGTGCTAACGGTGGATGCAGCTGCGCGTAATATTGCGCGCCAACAGGTGACACGTCTCGCAAGCTGGTGATAAAGCAACCACTAGTCGTCGTGCTATTTGTTAGCGTTGGGCTTCAGTGATATAGTCTGCGCCACCTGATCGCAGGTATTTGACTTTACGTGGTCAGGTGAGCCGTGGTTTGACACGGCTTTTTTATGTATCGGCTTCAGTATTCCTGAGTACCGTTAAATCCTTTTCAGGGACAAAAAACGCGTTATGTTGTCTGCGAATCAACCAATAAGCGAAAACTTGCCAGCTCATGGCTGCCGTCATGTAGCAATCATTATGGATGGCAATGGCCGCTGGGCGAAAAGACAAGGGAAGATACGAGCCTTTGGGCATAAAGCTGGGGCGAAATCCGTTCGCCGCGCCGTTTCTTTTGCCGCCAATAACGGCATTGATGCGTTAACGCTCTATGCTTTTAGCAGTGAAAACTGGAATCGACCGCTGCAGGAAGTGACTGCGTTGATGGAATTGTTTGTGTGGGCGCTAGACAGCGAAGTAAAAAGCCTGCACCGCCACAACGTCCGCCTGCGTATCATTGGCGATACCAGTCGTTTTAACTCACGTTTGCAGGAACGGATTCGTAAAGCAGAGGCGCTGACTGAAAATAATACCGGTCTGACGCTGAATATTGCGGCGAATTACGGCGGACGCTGGGATATTATCCAGGGCGTTCGGCATCTCGCCGAACAGGTTCAGGAAGGGCTGTTGAGACCCGACCAAATTGATGAAGAAGCGCTGAGCAAGCAAATCTGCATGAATGAACTGGCACCTGTGGATTTAGTAATTAGGACAGGGGGAGAACATCGCATAAGTAACTTTTTGATATGGCAAATTGCCTATGCCGAACTTTACTTTACAGATGTTCTTTGGCCCGATTTTGATGAACAAGACTTTGAAGGTGCGCTGCATGCCTTTGCCAATCGAGAGCGTCGTTTCGGCGGCACCGAGCCTGGTGGCGACAACGCCTGATGGGGGTAGCTTTTGCTGAAGTATCGCCTGATTTCCGCTTTTGTATTAATACCCATTGTCATTGCGGCGCTGTTTTTGCTGCCCCCGGTGGGATTCGCTATTGTTACGCTGGTGGTGTGCATGCTCGCCGCGTGGGAATGGGGACAGTTTAGCGGCTTTACCTCGCGTACGCAGCGAGTATGGCTTGCGGTACTTTGTGGCTTTATTCTGGCCGTAATGCTGTTCACGTTGCCTGAATATCATCATGATATTCATCAGCCTCTGGTGGCTGGTTCCTTGTGGATATCGTTGGCCTGGTGGGTTGCCGCGCTGTTGCTGGTGCTGTTTTATCCCGGCTCCGCGGCGTTGTGGCGTCATTCAAAAGTGCTGCGACTGATTTTTGGTTTGCTCACTATTATTCCTTTTTTCTGGGGTATGGTTGCGCTGCGCGCCTGGCACTACGACGAAAACCACTACAGCGGTGCGATCTGGCTGCTTTATGTGATGATTCTCGTCTGGGGGGCTGACTCCGGGGCCTATATGTTTGGTAAACTGTTTGGCAAACATAAGCTGGCACCGAAGGTTTCTCCGGGCAAAACCTGGCAAGGATTTATCGGCGGTTTGTTTACGGCCGCGATCATCTCCTGGGGCTACGGCGTCTGGGCGAATCTTGAAGTGGCACCATCAATACTGCTGGTGTGCTCGATTTTTGCTGCGCTTGCCTCCGTGCTCGGTGATTTAACCGAAAGTATGTTCAAGCGTGAAGCAGGGATTAAGGACAGTGGACACCTGATTCCAGGGCATGGCGGTATACTGGATCGCATTGATAGCCTGACAGCGGCTGTTCCAGTGTTTGCGTGTTTGCTTTTACTGGTATTCGGGACGATTTAACGGAAGGTTTTATGCTGAGCATTCTCTGGAATCTGGCGGCGTTCATAGTTGCACTGGGTGTACTGATTACCGTGCATGAATTTGGCCATTTCTGGGTTGCTCGCCGCTGTGGCGTGCGCGTAGAGCGATTTTCCATCGGTTTTGGTAAATCACTCTGGACGCGCACCGACCGCCACGGTACGCAATTTGTCATCGCCCTTATCCCGCTGGGTGGCTACGTCAAAATGCTCGACGAACGCGTCGAGCCTGTCGCGCCTGAACTGCGACACAGCGCATTCAACAATAAAACCGTTGGACAACGCGCCGCCATCATCGCTGCCGGACCGGTAGCCAACTTCATCTTTGCGATTTTCGCTTACTGGCTGGTGTTTATCATCGGCGTCCCTGGCGTGCGTCCGGTAGTAGGTGACATTGCCCCCAACTCCATCGCGGCGAGTGCGCAAATTACATCCGGGATGGAACTTAAAGCGATTGATGGCATCGAAACCCCTGATTGGGATGCCGTGCGACTGCAGCTGGTTGCTAAAATTGGCGATCCGCAGACCACCATCAGCGTATCGCCATTTGGGTCAGACGCCCGTCAGGACAAAGTGCTCGATTTACGTCAATGGCGTTTCGAGCCAGACAAAGAGGATCCCGTCGCTGCGCTGGGCATTCGTCCGCGCGGCGCGCAGATCGAGCCGGTATTAGCCGAAGTACAGGCAAACTCGGCGGCGAGCAAAGCGGGTTTGCAAGCAGGCGACAGGATCGTTAAAGTCGATGGTCAACCATTAACAGAGTGGATGACCTTTGTTACTCTGGTGCGCGATAATCCGGGTACGTCTCTCGCGCTGGAAGTTGAAAGGCAGGGCAGTCCGCTTTCGCTGACGCTGATCCCGGATACGAAGTCGGTCGGCAAGAAGGCAGAAGGGTTTGCAGGCGTTGTGCCAAAAGTGATCCCGCTGCCAGATGAGTACAAGACAATACGCCAGTATGGGCCGTTCAGCGCCATCCTTGAAGCCACGGATAAAACATGGCAACTGATGAAGCTGACGGTCAACATGTTGGGGAAATTGATAACCGGTGATGTGAAACTGAACAACCTCAGTGGGCCAATTTCGATTGCCCAGGGGGCTGGGATGTCAGCGGAATTCGGGGTGATTTACTATCTCATGTTCCTCGCGCTCATTAGCGTGAACCTTGGGATAATCAACCTGTTCCCGCTTCCCGTTTTAGACGGGGGTCATCTGCTGTTTTTAGCGATTGAAAAGCTAAAAGGCGGGCCGGTATCCGAGCGAGTTCAAGACTTTAGTTATCGCATTGGCTCGATTTTGCTGGTGCTGTTAATGGGGCTTGCACTTTTCAATGATTTCTCTCGGTTGTAAGAGAGTTAGTTAGGAAGAACGCATAATAACGATGGCGATGAAAAAGTTGCTCATAGCGTCGCTGCTGTTTAGCAGCGCCACCGTATACGGTGCTGACGGGTTCGTAGTGAAAGACATTCATTTCGAAGGCCTTCAGCGTGTCGCCGTTGGTGCGGCCCTCCTCAGTATGCCTGTGCGCCCCGGCGATACGGTTAATGATGATGATATCAGTAATACCATCCGTGCTCTGTTTGCCACCGGCAACTTCGAGGATGTCCGCGTCCTGCGTGATGGTGATACCCTGCTGGTACAGGTAAAAGAACGTCCAACGATCGCCAGTATCACTTTCTCCGGTAACAAGTCGGTGAAAGATGACATGCTCAAGCAAAACCTTGAAGCATCCGGTGTTCGTGTGGGTGAGTCTCTGGACCGCACAACCCTTTCAGACATTGAAAAAGGTCTGGAAGACTTCTACTACAGCGTCGGTAAATACAGCGCCAGCGTGAAAGCGGTTGTGACTCCGCTGCCGCGTAACCGTGTTGACCTGAAGCTGGTCTTCCAGGAAGGTGTCTCTGCGAAGATCCAGCAGATCAACATTGTGGGTAACCACGCGTTCAGCACCGACGAACTGATCTCCACCTTCCAGCTGCGCGATGAAGTGCCGTGGTGGAACGTGGTGGGCGATCGCAAATACCAGAAACAGAAACTGGCGGGCGACCTTGAAACCCTGCGCAGCTACTATCTGGATCGTGGTTACGCGCGTTTCAACATCGACTCGACGCAGGTGAGCCTGACGCCGGACAAGAAAGGCATCTACATTACGATCAACATCACGGAAGGCGATCAGTACAAGCTTTCGGGTGTTGAGGTGAGTGGTAACCTGGCGGGGCATTCTGCTGAAATCGAATCGCTGACCAAAATTCAGCCAGGCGATCTCTATAGCGGATCCAAAGTCACCAAAATGGAAGACAGCATTAAGAAGCTGCTCGGCCGCTATGGTTATGCCTATCCGCGCGTACAGACTCAGCCGGAAATCAATGACGCGGATAAAACCGTTAAGCTGCACGTGAATGTTGACGCGGGTAACCGTTTCTACGTGCGTAAGATCCGCTTCGTCGGTAACGACACCTCCAAAGACTCCGTTCTGCGTCGCGAAATGCGTCAGATGGAAGGCGCATGGTTAGGTAGCGATCTCGTTGATCAGGGTAAAGAGCGTCTGAACCGTCTGGGCTATTTTGAAACGGTTGATACTGATACCCAGCGCGTACCGGGCAGCCCGGATCAGGTTGATGTCGTTTATAAAGTGAAAGAGCGTAACACCGGTAGCTTTAACTTTGGTGTGGGCTACGGTACTGAAAGCGGCGTCAGCTTCCAGGTTGGCGTGCAGCAGGATAACTGGCTGGGTACGGGTTACTCTGTCGGAATTAACGGTACCAAAAACGACTACCAGACCTACTCTGAGTTCTCTGTAACGAACCCATACTTCACCGTTGACGGTGTGAGCCTGGGCGGTCGTATCTTCTATAACGACTTTAAAGCCGACGATGCGGATCTGTCCTCCTACACCAACAAGAGTTACGGTGTGGACGGAACGCTTGGCTTCCCGATTAACGAATACAACACCCTGCGAGCGGGCTTAGGTTACGTGCATAACGACCTGTCCAATATGCAACCGCAGGTGGCCATGTGGCGTTACCTGGACTCTATTGGCCAGTCGGCGAGCAAAAACAGCGATAACAACGGTTTCGCTGCAGATGACTTCACCTTCAACTACGGCTGGACCTATAACCGTCTCGACCGTGGTTACTTCCCAACGGAAGGTTCTCGCGTCAACCTGAACGGTAAAGTTACCGTCCCGGGTTCCGATAACGAGTTCTATAAGGTGACGCTCGATACTGCGTCCTACTTCCCGATCGATGACGATCACAAGTGGGTGGTTCTGGGTCGTACCCGTTGGGGTTATGGTGATGGTTTAGGCGGCAAAGAGATGCCGTTCTATGAAAACTTCTATGCCGGTGGTTCCAGTACCGTTCGTGGCTTCCAGTCCAACAACATTGGTCCGAAAGCGGTTTACTACGGCGGGAACGACAAAGATAACTGCGATAAGTCTTCCTCATCAGAAGTCTGTAGTTCTGATGACGCAGTCGGCGGTAACGCTATGGCCGTGGCGAGCCTGGAGTTCATCACGCCAACGCCGTTTATTAGTGATAAATATGCGAACTCCGTCCGTACATCCTTCTTCTGGGATGCGGGTACGGTGTGGGATACCAACTGGGAGAACACTGCCCAGATGCGTGCAGCTGGCGTTCCTGACTACAGCGATCCGAGCAATATTCGCATGTCTGCCGGTATCGCATTACAATGGATGTCACCGCTGGGGCCGTTGGTCTTCTCTTACGCCCAGCCGTTTAAGAAATATGATGGAGACAAAGCGGAGCAATTCCAGTTTAACATTGGTAAAACCTGGTAATAATCCGCTGCAAAGGAATGCGTTGGCAGTGTAGCGCTGACAACTGGCGATCGGTAATACGGTCGCCTTGCCACGCAAAGAACGGTACCTTCTGGTGCCAATGGGATGGTAAGGAGTTAATTGTGAAAAAGTGGTTATTAGCTGCAGGTCTCGGTTTAGCGATGGCAACTTCTGCTCAGGCAGCAGACAAAATTGCAATCGTCAACATGGGTAATTTGTTCCAGCAGGTTGCACAGAAAACAGGTGTTTCTGCGACTCTGGAAAACGAATTCAAAGGCCGTGCAAGCGAACTGCAGGGTATGGAAAACGATCTTCAGTCCAAAATGCAGCGTCTGCAGCGTGATGGTTCTACCATGAAGGCAAGCGACCGCAGCAAGCTGGAAAAAGACGTAATGGCTCAGCGCCAGGCGTTCTCCCAGAAAGCGCAGGCTTTCGAGCAGGATCGTCAGCGTCGTTCTAACGAAGAACGCGGCAAGCTGGTGACTCGCATTCAGACCGCTGTTAAAGCAGTGGCTGCCGATCAGAGCATCGATCTGGTTGTTGATGCGAACGCCGTCGCTTTCAACAGCAAAGATGTTAAAGACATCACTGCTGACGTTCTGAAACAGGTTAAATAAGTAATGCCTTCAATTCGACTGGCTGATTTAGCTCAGCAGTTGGATGCAGAATTACACGGTGATGGCGATATCGTCATCACCGCTGTTGCGTCCATGCAATCTGCTAAAGCTGGCACGATTACCTTCATGGTAAGCCCTAAGTACCGTGAGCAACTGGCTCAATGCCAGGCGTCAGCTGTTGTTCTGACGCAGGACGATCTTCCTTTTGCCACTGTAAGCGCGCTTGTAGTGAAAAACCCCTACCTGACGTATGCACGCATGGCTCAAATTCTTGATACCACGCCGCAACCGGCCCAGAACATTGCTGCCAGCGCAGCGATTGATGAGACGGCCAGGCTGGGTAACAACGTCGCCGTTGGTGCGAATGCGGTTATCGAATCCGGCGTTGTGCTGGGCGATAACGTCGTCATTGGCCCGGGCTGCTTCGTTGGGAAAAATACGAAAATCGGCGCCGGGACCCGTTTATGGGCGAATGTGTCCGTATACCATGACGTTGAAATTGGCGAAAACTGCCTCGTCCAGTCCAGCACCGTGATTGGTTCTGATGGCTTTGGTTACGCTAACGATCGCGGTAACTGGGTTAAGATCCCGCAGCTTGGTCGCGTTATTATTGGCGATCGCGTGGAGATCGGCGCCTGTACCACCATTGACCGTGGCGCGCTTGACGACACGATCATTGGCAATGGTGTTATCATCGATAACCAGTGCCAGATTGCGCATAACGTTGTGATTGGCGACAATACCGCGGTTGCGGGTGGCGTCATCATGGCGGGCAGCCTGAAAATTGGCCGTTATTGCATGATTGGCGGTGCGAGCGTGATTAATGGCCATATGGAAATCTGCGACAAGGTGACCGTGACGGGAATGGGCATGGTAATGCGTCCTATCACTGAACCTGGCGTCTATTCCTCCGGCATTCCGCTCCAGCCCAACAAGGTATGGCGTAAAACAGCAGCTCTGGTGATGAACATTGATGATATGAGCAAGCGCCTCAAGTCCCTTGAGCGCAAGATCGATCAACAAGACTAAGCGTCATCCGTTTAACGCTATTTTTCCCGGCCTGTCGGCTTTCTAATAAACCGGCAGGCCGTGTTATTATTGTTATCAGTACATTTTGACAGGAAGAGTATTTTGACTACTGACACTCATACTCTGCATATTGAAGAGATTTTAGAACTTCTGCCGCACCGCTACCCGTTTCTGCTGGTAGACCGTGTGCTGGATTTTGAAGAAGGTCGTTTTCTGCGCGCAGTGAAAAATGTTTCCGTGAATGAGCCGTTCTTCCAGGGGCACTTCCCTGGTAAACCTATCTTCCCGGGTGTGTTGATTCTGGAAGCGATGGCTCAGGCTACCGGTATTCTGGCGTTTAAAAGCGTCGGTAAACTGGAACCCGGTGAGCTGTATTACTTCGCGGGTATTGACGAAGCGCGCTTTAAGCGCCCTGTCGTGCCTGGTGATCAGATGATCATGGAAGTCACTTTTGAAAAAACGCGTCGTGGCCTGACTCGCTTCAAAGGCGTAGCGCTGGTTGACGGTAAAGTTGTTTGCGAAGCGACGATGATGTGTGCTCGTAGCCGGGAGTCCTGATACGTGATTGATAAATCCGCCTTTATTCATCCTACCGCCATTGTGGAAACGGGTGCCATCGTTGGTGCTAACGCCCACATTGGCCCGTTTTGTATTGTTGGACCCCATGTCGAAATTGGTGAGGGTACAGTACTGAAATCTCACGTTGTGGTGAATGGTCACACGACCATTGGCTGCAATAACGAGATCTATCAGTTCGCCTCCATCGGCGAAGTTAACCAGGATCTGAAATATGCTGGTGAGTCGACCCGTGTGGAAATCGGCGATCGTAACCGTATTCGCGAAAGCGTCACCATTCATCGTGGAACAGTACAGGGTGGTGGGTTGACGAAGGTGGGCAGCGATAACCTGTTTATGGTGAATGCGCATATCGCGCACGACTGTACCGTGGGTGACCGCTGTATCCTTGCCAACAATGCCACGCTGGCAGGACACGTATCAGTTGATGACTTCGCAATTATTGGCGGCATGACCGCAGTCCATCAGTTCTGCATCATTGGTGCGCACGTGATGGTCGGCGGATGCTCCGGTGTGGCGCAGGACGTCCCACCGTATGTGATTGCGCAGGGCAACCATGCCACGCCGTTTGGCGTGAACATCGAAGGCCTCAAGCGTCGTGGTTTTAGTCGCGAAGCGATTACTGCCATCCGCAACGCGTACAAACTGCTGTACCGTAGCGGTAAAACGCTGGAAGAGGCGAAGCCGGAAATTGCCGAACTGGCGAAAAAGCACCCGGAAGTGGACGCGTTCATGGAGTTCTTTGACCGTTCAACAAGGGGTCTGATTCGTTAATGGTCGACAGTCGTCCGCTTACGATAGCCCTGGTCGCCGGAGAAACCTCCGGCGATATTCTTGGTGCCGGTCTCATCCGTGCGCTTAAGGCACGCGTACCCAATGCTCGCTTTGTCGGTGTTGCTGGCCCGCTGATGCAGGCCGAAGGCTGTGAGGCCTGGTATGAAATGGAAGAGTTGGCCGTGATGGGGATCGTTGAGGTGCTGGGACGGTTACGCCGTTTGCTGCACATCCGTGCCGATCTCACCCGCCGCTTTACCGAACTCAAACCCGATGTGTTTGTCGGTATCGATGCACCTGATTTCAACATTACCCTCGAAGGGAACCTGAAAAAGCAGGGCATTAAAACGATTCACTACGTCAGTCCGTCCGTCTGGGCGTGGCGACAGAAACGCGTTTTCAAAATCGGACGGTCCACCCACCTGGTGCTGGCTTTCCTGCCTTTCGAAAAAGCGTTTTACGACAGATTTAATGTTCCGTGCCGTTTTATCGGTCATACCATGGCGGATGCGATGCCACTGGATCCGGATAAAAACGCGGCGCGCGACGTGCTGGGCATCCCGCATGATGTGCACTGTCTGGCCTTACTGCCAGGCAGCCGTGGCGCAGAAGTTGAGATGCTGAGCGCCGATTTTCTTAAGACTGCGCAAATTCTTCGCCAGACCTATCCCGATCTTGAAGTGGTCGTGCCGCTGGTGAATGCCAAACGCCGCGAGCAGTTTGAGCGCATCAAAGCTGACGTCGCCCCGGATCTTCACGTCCGTCTTCTGGACGGGCAGGGGCGGGAAGCGATGTATGCGAGCGATGCCGCACTGCTGGCCTCCGGCACGGCGGCGCTGGAGTGTATGCTGGCGAAATGCCCGATGGTGGTCGGTTACCGCATGAAGCCGTTTACCTTCTGGCTGGCAAAACGTCTGGTGAAAACAGATTACGTCTCCCTGCCAAACCTGCTTGCCGGGCGCGAGCTGGTGAAAGAGCTGCTGCAGGATGAATGCCAGCCGCAGGCGCTGGCGGAGGCCCTGCTGCCGCTGCTCGCCAACGGTAAAACCAGCCACCAGATGCACGATACCTTCCGCGAACTGCATCAACTGATCCGCTGTAATGCTGATGAGCAAGCGGCCGATGCGGTGCTGGAGTTAGCAAAATGATGGAATTTGTTTATCCTCACACCCACCTTGTGGCGGGTGTGGACGAAGTGGGTCGTGGTCCGTTAGTGGGAGCCGTGGTGACCGCTGCGGTGATCCTCGATCCGGCTCGGCCGATCGTCGGGCTGAACGACTCAAAAAAATTGTCTGAAAAGCGCCGGCTGGCGCTGTTTAGTGAGATTCAGGAGAAAGCGCTGGCCTGGAGCCTCGGGCGCGCTGAACCGCATGAGATAGACGAGCTGAATATTTTGCATGCCACGATGCTGGCGATGCAGCGTGCGGTGGCGGGGCTGAAAATTTCCCCTGAATATGTCCTGATTGACGGCAACCGCTGTCCGGCATTGCCCATGCCTTCAATGGCAGTGGTCAAAGGCGATAGCCGGGTCGCAGAAATTAGCGCAGCTTCTATTATTGCCAAAGTGACACGCGACGCCGAAATGGCCGCGCTGGATCTCACTTACCCTCAGTATGGTTTCGCCCAGCATAAGGGATATCCCACACCTTTCCACCTGGAGAGGCTGGCTGAACATGGCGCAACCGAACACCATCGGCGCAGTTTTGGCCCGGTAAAACGCGCCCTGGGACGGGTGTCCTGAATCATTACGCAAGCAATTAAGTAACGCGGAATCTGAAGATGGCTGAACCACGTTTCGTACACCTGCGGGTGCATAGCGACTACTCCATGATCGATGGGCTGGCGAAGACCGGGCCGCTGGTAAAAAAGGCGGCCTCGCTTGGCATGCCTGCGCTGGCGATCACCGATTTTACCAACCTGTGTGGCCTGGTGAAGTTCTACGGAACGGCGCACGGCGCGGGGATGAAGCCTATTGTCGGGGCAGATTTTCATGTGCAGAGCGATCTCATCGGCGATGAACTGACGCAAATCTCCGTGCTGGCGATGAACAACGCGGGCTATCAAAACCTCACACTTCTGATCTCCAAAGCCTATCAGCGCGGTTACGGCGCGCTGGGACCGTGGATCGACCGCGACTGGCTGGCTGAACTGAACGAAGGGCTGCTCCTGATCTCAGGCGGCCGGATGGGGGACGTCGGCAAATCACTGCTGCGCGGTAACAGCGCGCTGGTGGATCAATGCGTCTCGTTCTATGAAGAATATTTCCCGAATCGTTATTACCTGGAGTTGATCCGTACCGGCCGTCAGGATGAAGAGAGCTATCTTCATGCCGCGGTGGCGCTCGCAGAAGAGCGCGGGTTGCCCGTAGTGGCCACCAACGACGTTCGGTTCCTTGAGGCGGGCGATTTTGACGCTCACGAAATTCGCGTGGCGATCCACGATGGCTTTACCCTCGACGATCCGAAGCGGCCGCGCAATTACTCCGCACAACAGTACATGCGCAGCGAGGAGGAGATGTGTGAGCTCTTCTCCGATATCCCCGAAGCGCTGGAAAACAGCGTAGAGATCGCCAAGCGCTGCAACGTCACCGTCCGCCTTGGCGAATACTTCCTGCCGCAGTTCCCGACGGGTGACATGACCACGGAAGATTTCCTGGTCATGAAATCGAAAGAAGGTCTGGAAGAGCGTCTGGAATTCCTGTTCCCGGATGAAGAAGAGCGTAAAAAGCGTCGTCCGGAGTATGACGAACGCCTGGACATTGAACTCCAGGTGATCAACCAGATGGGCTTCCCGGGCTACTTCCTGATCGTTATGGAGTTCATCCAGTGGTCGAAGGATAACGGCGTGCCGGTTGGACCGGGCCGTGGTTCCGGTGCTGGCTCGCTGGTGGCGTACGCGCTGAAAATTACCGACCTCGATCCGCTGGAGTTCGACCTGCTGTTCGAACGTTTCCTCAACCCGGAACGTGTCTCGATGCCCGACTTCGACGTCGACTTCTGCATGGAGAAACGCGATCAGGTGATCGAGCACGTGGCCGACATGTACGGTCGTGATGCGGTATCGCAGATCATTACCTTCGGTACGATGGCGGCGAAAGCGGTTATCCGCGACGTGGGCCGCGTGCTGGGCCACCCGTACGGGTTTGTCGATCGCATCTCTAAACTGGTGCCGCCCGATCCGGGCATGACGCTGGCAAAAGCCTTTGAGGCTGAACCGCAGCTGCCGGAAATCTATGAAGCGGACGAAGAGGTCAAAGCGCTGATCGACATGGCGCGCAAGCTGGAAGGCGTCACGCGTAACGCCGGTAAGCATGCGGGGGGCGTGGTTATCGCCCCGACCAAAATCACCGACTTCGCGCCGCTGTATTGCGATGAAGCGGGCCAGCATCCGGTCACCCAGTTCGACAAGAACGACGTAGAATACGCCGGGCTGGTGAAGTTCGACTTCCTTGGCCTGCGTACGCTGACCATCATCAACTGGGCGCTGGAGATGATCAACGCCCGCCGCGAGAAGAACGGCGAGCCGCCGCTGGATATCGCGGCCATCCCGCTGGACGACAAGAAAAGTTTCGACATGCTGCAGCGCTCGGAGACCACCGCCGTCTTCCAGCTTGAATCCCGCGGCATGAAAGATCTGATTAAGCGCCTGCAGCCCGACTGCTTCGAAGATATGATCGCGCTGGTGGCCCTGTTCCGTCCGGGCCCGCTGCAGTCAGGGATGGTAGATAACTTTATCGACCGTAAGCACGGGCGAGAAGAGATTTCCTACCCGGACGTTCAGTGGCAGCACGAAAGCCTGAAGCCGGTACTGGAGCCAACCTACGGCATCATCCTGTATCAGGAACAGGTGATGCAGATCGCCCAGGTGCTTTCCGGCTATACGCTCGGCGGCGCGGACATGCTGCGTCGTGCAATGGGTAAGAAAAAGCCGGAAGAGATGGCCAAGCAGCGTTCCATCTTTGAAGACGGGGCGAAGAAAAACGGCGTCGACGGCGAGCTGGCGATGAAAATCTTCGACCTGGTGGAGAAATTCGCCGGGTACGGATTTAACAAATCTCACTCAGCCGCCTATGCTTTGGTGTCGTATCAAACGCTGTGGCTGAAGGCACACTATCCTGCGGAGTTTATGGCGGCGGTAATGACCGCCGATATGGACAACACCGAGAAGGTGGTGGGCCTGGTGGATGAGTGCTGGCGCATGGGGCTGAAGATCCTGCCGCCGGATATTAACTCAGGTCTCTACCATTTCCACGTCAATGACGACGGGGAGATCGTTTACGGGATCGGCGCGATCAAGGGCGTAGGTGAAGGGCCGATCGAGGCGATCATCGAAGCGCGCAACAACGGCGGGTATTTCCGCGAGCTATTCGATCTTTGCGCCCGTACCGATACCAAAAAGCTGAACCGCCGCGTGCTGGAAAAACTGATCATGTCCGGCGCGTTCGACAGGCTGGGGCCGCACCGCGCCGCGCTGATGAACTCGCTGGGCGACGCCCTGAAAGCGGCGGATCAGCACGCGAAAGCGGAAGCCATTGGCCAGGCGGATATGTTCGGGGTGCTGGCGGAAGAGCCGGAGCAGATTGAACAGTCGTATTCCAACTGCCAGCCGTGGCCAGAACAGGTGGTGCTGGACGGCGAGCGTGAAACGTTAGGTTTGTACCTGACGGGTCACCCGATCAACCAGTACATTAAAGAAATTGAGCGCTATGTCGGCGGCCACAGGCTGAAAGACATGCATCCGACAGAACGTGGTAAAATCACCACGGCTGCGGGGCTCGTGATTGCTGCAAGGGTTATGGTCACCAAGCGCGGCAATCGTATCGGCATCTGTACGTTGGATGACCGTTCCGGGCGTCTGGAGGTGATGTTGTTCACCGACGCGCTGGATAAATACCAGCAATTGCTGGAAAAAGACCGCATACTTATCGTCAGCGGACAGGTCAGCTTTGATGACTTCAGTGGGGGGCTTAAAATGACCGCCCGCGAAGTGATGGACATTGACGAAGCCCGGGAAAAATATGCTCGCGGGCTTGCTATCTCGCTGACGGACAGGCAAATTGATGACCAGCTTTTAAACCGACTCCGTCAGTCTCTGGAACCCCACCGCTCGGGGACAATTCCAGTACATCTCTACTATCAGAGGGCGGATGCACGTGCGCGGTTGCGCTTTGGTGCAACGTGGCGTGTCTCTCCGAGCGATCGTTTACTGAACGATCTCCGTGGCCTCATTGGTTCGGAGCAGGTGGAACTGGAGTTTGACTAATACAGGAATACTATGAGTCTGAATTTCCTTGATTTCGAACAGCCGATTGCTGAGCTGGAAGCGAAAATCGATTCTCTGACAGCGGTAAGCCGTCAGGATGAAAAACTGGATATTAACATCGACGAAGAAGTGCATCGTCTGCGCGAGAAAAGCGTAGAGCTGACGCGCAAAATCTTTGCCGATCTCGGCGCATGGCAGGTGGCCCAGCTGGCACGCCATCCACAGCGTCCGTACACCCTGGATTATGTCCGCCTGACGTTTGACGAATTTGACGAACTGGCAGGCGATCGCGCATACGCTGACGATAAAGCTATCGTTGGTGGTATCGCGCGTCTGGACGGACGCCCGGTGATGATCATTGGTCATCAGAAAGGTCGTGAAACCAAAGAGAAAATCCGTCGTAACTTCGGTATGCCAGCCCCAGAAGGCTACCGTAAAGCCCTGCGTCTGATGGAGATGGCTGAGCGTTTCAACATGCCAATCATCACCTTCATCGACACCCCGGGTGCCTACCCTGGCGTGGGCGCGGAAGAGCGCGGTCAGTCTGAAGCTATCGCGCGCAACCTGCGCGAGATGTCTCGTCTGAAGGTGCCGGTCATCTGTACCGTTATCGGTGAGGGTGGTTCCGGTGGCGCGCTGGCGATTGGCGTGGGTGATAAAGTGAATATGCTGCAGTACAGCACCTATTCCGTAATCTCCCCGGAAGGCTGCGCGTCTATTCTGTGGAAGAGTGCCGACAAAGCGCCTCTGGCTGCCGAAGCGATGGGCATCATTGCGCCACGCCTGAAAGAGCTTAAGCTGATCGATTCCATCATCCCGGAACCACTGGGTGGGGCACATCGTAAGCCGGAAGTGATGGCTGCTTCTCTGAAAGCACAGCTGCTGGCCGATCTGGCAGACCTGGACGTGCTGAGCAAAGAAGATCTGCTCAACCGCCGTTACCAGCGTCTGATGACCTACGGTTACGCGTAAGCTTCACAATTATCTGAAAAGCCGCACAATGTTGCGGCTTTTTTTATACCTGCGGTTTAGCCGGACTATGCTTAGCTAATGTTTTTTAAGGAGGAAGCCCATGAATATCATTGCCGTTATGGGGCCACACGGCGTCTTTTATAAAGATGAGCCGATTAAGGAGCTGGAGCAAGCCCTGCAGTCGCGCGGGTATCAGCTAATCTGGCCGCACAACAGCGCCGATCTGCTGAAGTTCATCGAGCATAACCCGCGTATTTGCGGCGTGATCTTCGACTGGGATGAATATGACCTCGAACTGTGCAGCGATATCAACAAGCTGAACGAATATCTCCCGCTGTACGCGTTTATTAATACCCACTCAACCATGGACGTCAGCGCCAATGATATGCGTATGGCGCTGTGGTTCTTTGAATATTCCCTCGGCGTGGCGGAAGACATTGCGACCCGAATTCAGCAATACACGAATGAATATCTCGATAACATTACGCCGCCCTTTACCCGGGCGCTCTTCACCTACGTGAAAGAGGGGAAATATACCTTCTGTACGCCTGGGCATATGGCGGGAACGGCCTACCAAAAAAGCCCGGTGGGCTGCCTGTTCTATGATTTCTTTGGTGGCAACACGCTGAAAGCGGACGTGTCCATTTCAGTCACCGAATTAGGCTCGCTGCTGGATCATACCGGACCGCATCTGGAAGCCGAAGAGTATATCGCCCGCACCTTTGGGGCCGAGCAGAGCTATATGGTGACCAACGGCACCTCGACCTCGAACAAAATCGTCGGAATGTATGCCGCGCCTGCGGGGAGCACCCTGCTGATTGACCGTAACTGCCATAAATCGCTGGCGCACCTGCTGATGATGAGCGACGTTGTACCGCTCTGGCTGTCGCCCACGCGCAACGCGCTCGGCATTCTTGGCGGTATTCCGCGGCGGGAGTTCACGCATGAAGCCATTGAACGCAAGGTCGCGGCAGTGCCCGGCGCAGGCTGGCCTGTCCATGCGGTGATCACCAACTCGACCTATGACGGTCTGCTGTACAACACGAACTGGATCAAAAAGACTTTGGACGTGCCGTCGATCCACTTCGATTCCGCGTGGGTACCGTACACCAATTTCCATCCGATTTACGCGGGTAAAAGCGGCATGAGCGGTGAACGCGTGCCGGGTAAAGTGTTCTTCGAAACGCAGTCGACGCACAAAATGCTGGCCGCGTTTTCCCAGGCTTCGCTGATTCACATCAAAGGCGAATATGACGAAGAGACCTTCAACGAAGCCTTTATGATGCATACCACCACCTCACCAAGCTATCCGCTGGTGGCGTCTATCGAAACGGCCGCGGCGATGCTGCGCGGCAATCCCGGTAAACGTCTTATCAATCGCTCTGTGGAGCGCGCGCTGCATTTCCGTAAAGAGGTTCAGCGGCTGAAAGAGGAAGCCGACGGCTGGTTCTTTGATATCTGGCAGCCGGAAGAGATTGATGAAGCAGAATGCTGGCCGGTTTCGCCCGGTGAAGACTGGCACGGCTTCCGGGATGCCGATAGTGACCATATGTTCCTCGATCCGGTTAAGGTGACGATCCTGACGCCGGGTATGGATGAGCAGGGTGTGATGGGTGAGGAAGGGATCCCGGCGGCGCTGGTGGCGAAGTTCCTTGATGAACGCGGCGTGGTGGTGGAGAAAACAGGCCCCTATAATTTGCTGTTTCTGTTCAGCATCGGGATCGATAAAACCCGGGCGATGGGGCTGCTGCGCGGTCTGATGGAATTTAAGCGCGCCTACGATCTCAACCTGCGGGTGAAGAACATGCTGCCGGATCTCTACGCGGAAGATCCTGACTTCTACCGCAATATGCGTATTCAGGATCTGGCCCAGGGGATCCACAGGCTGATCCGTCAGCACGATCTGCCGCGTCTGATGCTACAGGCGTTCGATGTGTTGCCGGAGATGAAGTTTACCCCGCACAAGGCGTGGCAGCGCCAGGTGAGGGGGGAGGTCGAAACCGTCGAGCTGGAAAATCTGGTTGGGCGCGTATCGGCCAACATGATCCTGCCGTATCCGCCGGGCGTACCGCTCCTGATGCCGGGAGAGATGATTACCGAAGAGAGTCGGGCCGTGCTCGATTTCCTGCTGATGCTCTGTTCGGTAGGGCGTCACTATCCCGGTTTTGAGACGGATATCCACGGTGCGAAGCGCGACGAAAACGGCGTGTACTGGGTGCGAGTCCTAAAATAAGGGTGACCGCTTGCCAGGTGCGGGTTTTCGGTTGTAACGTTCAGGCATCATAAAAAGGAGAAGCTATGCTGGGTTTAAAAGCTGTTCATCATATTGCGATCATTGCGACTGATTACGCAAAGAGTAAGGCCTTCTACTGCGACATTCTCGGCTTTACGCTGTTGAGCGAGGCCTACCGTGAGGAGCGCGACTCCTGGAAGGGCGACCTGGCGTTAAACGGGCAGTATGTGATTGAACTGTTCTCTTTTCCTTTTCCGCCTGCGCGTCCGTCCCGCCCGGAAGCCTGCGGTCTGCGCCATCTTGCCTTCAGCGTCGATGACCTGGATAGCGCAGTAAAACATCTGGAAGCGCACGGCGTGACGTGTGAAGCAATCCGCGTCGATCCGTTTACCGACAAGCGCTTTACCTTTTTCAACGACCCGGACGGCCTGCCGCTGGAGCTTTATCAGCAGTAATCTTCGTCCTGTGTGATAATGCCCGCTCAGTTCGGGCATTTTTTATGTGTAATTCCCTATGACCTTACCCGCTATCGCACACGCCGTTTCACCGTACCGCCAGCTGCTGGTGGGGTTTAGCGGTGGCCTGGATTCCACCGTTCTGCTTCATCGCCTTAAGTGCTGGCGCGATCGGGAGCCTGACGTCCAGCTGCGGGCGATACATATTCATCACGGATTAAGTCCTCGCGCAGAGGAGTGGGTGGCGCACTGCGAAGCTATGTGTGCGGCATGGGCGATCCCGCTTCTCGTCGAGCGCGTCACGCTTGCGGAGGAAGGGCTGGGCATTGAGGCGCAGGCGCGTAAAGCCCGCTATGCCGCCTTTGCCGGGGCATTGCGTACAGGAGAAGCCCTGGTCACGGCCCAGCATCTGGACGATCAGTGTGAAACCTTTCTGCTGGCGCTTAAGCGGGGCAGCGGACCGGCTGGGCTTTCAGCCATGCCTGAGCGTTCTGAGTTTGCCGGTACAACGTTACTGCGTCCGCTGCTTGGCGAGACGCGCGCCTCGCTTGAGGCCTGGGCGCGAGAACATCAGCTCAGCTGGATTGAAGATGAGAGCAACCAGGATGACGGCTATGACCGTAACTTTCTGCGTCTGCGCGTCCTCCCGCTATTGAGCGAGCGCTGGCCGCATTTCGCCGACGCGACGGCAAGAAGCGCCATGCTGTGCGCCGAACAGGAATCGCTGCTGGACGAGCTGTTGAGTGACGAGCTGGCTGAACTGATTTCTGAAGACGGAGCGCTGGCGATTGCACCGCTGAAAGCGATGAGCCCGGTGCGTCGCGCCGCACTGATACGGCGCTGGCTGGCCTCTCATCACGCCGCGATGCCGTCGCGGGCGATGCTAAACCGTATCTGGGACGAGGTTGCCCTGGCGCGGGAGGATGCTTCCCCGTGCGTCCATCTGAATGGTTTTGATGTAAGGCGCTACAAAGGGGAACTCTGGTGGGTAAAATCAACGCCTTCACTGACCGATGTGGTGCTCGACTGGCTTTCACCTGCGCTTCCGCTGATATTGCCCAGTGAGGCAGGACGTGTCTCTCTTATACCGTCTGGTCATGTGAGGCTGCCAGAGGCAGGTGAACCGGTAACGGTACGCTTTAGGGCTGGCGGCATGCTGCATATTGTCGGACGCAACGGGGGACGCAAGCTGAAGAAAATCTGGCAGGAGTGCAACGTGCCGCCGTGGCTGCGCGACACCACGCCGCTGTTGTTCTATGGTGAAACATTGATTGCTGCTGCGGGCATTTTCATCACGGAAGCGGGATGGGCGGAAGAGGGGGTCAGGTTTGAGTGGCAGAAAGCGTAACGGGCAGCCAGGCTGCCCGTTAATGTCATCAGGATTCGCTCACCACGACGGTGCCGATTTGCGGGTGGCTGAAGCTGGCTATTTTATCCAGGCGCAGCTCACGCGTCGCACCGGCATCTTCCACTATCAGGTATTCCACATTCTTACGTGAAACCAGATCGCTGGCCTTCGCCTTCAACACTTCGCCATCTTTTAGCTCCAGCGTCAGTAATAAATGATGCTGGCAGGCGAGTTCGAGGTTGTCATAGTCATCACAATTGATGGGTTGATAAGTATCATTCATCGACATAATCGCTCACCAGTAAATTCGCCGCAGCATACGCTGCTTTTTCCCTGACCGACTCTGAAAGGCTCTCATCAGAGGCCACTTCATTAAGCACTTTCAATACACAGCCCAACGCGTCCGGGACATACCCCAGATCTCCGCTGGCGATTTCCGCATACCGTTTGCGAATTAACTCACAATAATTATTCACATCCCCTCCCGCCAGCGCACTGACTTACTGTGAGATATCATTAAGCCTACGAAGATAAACTCGGTTTAGCAAGGTGACTATACCATACTCATTTAAGCAATATCAGCGCCTTGATAGCGGTGTATTTATCACCCTACAACAGCCTTTTGCCGCGGTTTTCGCTACAATGAGCGCCTGATTCGAATGGAGTTCTCTCATGGCGCTGAAAGCGACAATTTATAAAGCAGTGGTCAATGTGGCCGATCTTGATCGCAACCAGTTCCTGGACGCCTCGCTGACGCTGGCTCGCCACCCCTCCGAAACCCAGGAGCGCATGATGCTGCGCCTGCTGGCGTGGATTAAGTACGCTGACGAGCGTCTGCAGTTTACCCGTGGGTTAAGCGCAGAAGACGAGCCAGAAGCCTGGCTGCGCAACGATCATCTGGGTATTGATTTGTGGATCGAACTTGGACTGCCGGACGAACGAAGAATTAAGAAGGCCTGCACTCAGTCCGCTGAAGTGGCCTTATTCGCGTATAATCAGCGCGCTGCGGAGATTTGGTGGCAGCAAAACAAAAGCAAGTGCGGACAGTTTAAAAATCTCACGGTCTGGTATCTGGATGATGAGCAACTGGCGCAGCTGAGCGACTTTGCCAGCCGGACCATGGTGTTGCAGGCGACGATTCAGGACGGTGCCATCTGGCTCTCTGATTCTCAGAATAATCTGGAAATTCATTTGACGGCGTGGCAACCGGCCTCATGATCGTCTTGTCCCGAAACGTCAGCATTCCGGACAACGAGCTGGAGATCACCGCCATCCGTGCTCAGGGGGCAGGTGGGCAGCACGTCAACAAGGCCTCAACGGCAATCCATTTGCGTTTTGACATTCGGGCCTCAAGCCTGCCAGAGTATTATAAAGAAAGTCTGCTTGCTGCCAGCCATCACCTGATCACCAGCGATGGCGTGATGGTGATCAAAGCCCAGGAATACCGCAGCCAGGAGCTCAACCGGGAAGCGGCGATAGCCAGGCTGGTGGCGGTCATCAAAGAATTAACGGCAGTACAAAAAAGCCGCCGGGCAACGCGGCCAACCCGCGCATCGAAAGAGCGTCGGCTGGCCTCGAAGGCCCAAAAATCCACAGTGAAAGCACTACGCGGTAAAGTTCGTCGCCCCACAGAGTGACGAAAGGGAACACACTTTTCATAAGGAATTCATTGTGAAAAAAGCATTATGGTCAGCGCTGGCAGTGAGTACGCTGTTTGCGCTTTTCGGGTGTAACAACCGTTCAGAAACGCAGGTTTTGCAACCCACGCAAACGGAAGAATTAAAACCGATGCAGCAGAGCTGGCGTGGCGTATTGCCTTGCGCGGACTGTGAAGGCATTGAAACGTCCCTGTTCCTGCAAAAAGACGGCACCTGGGTGATGAACCAGCGCTATCAGGGCGCAAAAGAGCCTTCTTCTTTTGCAACTTATGGAACATGGGCGCGAACGGCGGAGAAACTGGTTCTGACGGATACCGCTGGCGAGAAAACTTATTTCCGCGCCAAAGGCGAGGGGATGGAGATGCTGGATCGTGAAGGCAATCCAATTGAATCCCAGTTTAACTACACGCTGGCGCCGGTAAAAGTGGCTCTGCCCGCGACGCCGATGGCGATGCGGGGGATGTACTTCTACATGGCGGATGCGGCGATCTTTACCGACTGCGCAACCGGTAAGAAGGTCAGCGTGGCAAACAATGCGCAGCTTGAACGTGATTACGCGGTGGCGCGCGGCAATGACAGCAAGCCGGTATTGCTGACGGTTGACGGTCACTTTACACTGGAGCCAAACCCGGATAGTGGAGAGATGGTGAAAACGCTGGTGGCGGATAAAGACGCGAAGTTTGTTGCGGGTAAAGACTGTAACAGTAAATAAGCTGACGCTGAGCCATTAAAAAACCCCGCCTGAGCGGGGTTTTTTGTTTAGCCTTTGATGGCTTTCACCAGGTAATCAAGAATGTCGCCGGTCTTGATCATCTGTTTTTCGCCGCTGCGACGGTATTTGTATTCAATCTCGTCGCTGTCGAGGTTACGGTCGCCGATCACGACGGTGTGTGGGATACCGATCAGTTCCATATCGGCAAACATCACGCCCGGACGCTCTTTACGGTCATCCATCAGCACTTCGATACCCTGCGCACGCAGCTCGGCATACAGCTTCTCGGCCAGCTCCTGCACGCGGTAAGACTTGTGCATGTTCATTGGCAGAATCGCAACCTGGAACGGCGCGATGTTGTCTGGCCAGACGATGCCGCGCTCGTCATAGTTCTGCTCAATGGCGGCAGCTACCACGCGCGTCACCCCGATACCGTAGCAACCCATGGTCAGGATCTGGTTACGGCCATCTTCACCCTGAACGGCGGCGTTCAGCGCGCGAGAGTATTTATCACCCAACTGGAAGATGTGACCGACTTCAATGCCGCGCTTGATCATCAGGGTACCCTGACCGTCCGGGCTTGGATCGCCTGCGACCACGTTACGGATGTCAGCCACTTCCGGCGTCGCCACGTCGCGATCCCAGTTGATGCCGAAGTAGTGTTTACCGTCGACATTCGCACCGGCGGAGAAGTCGCTCATCGCGGCTACCGTGCGGTCAATAACAACAGGCACCGGCATATTCACCGGACCAAGAGAACCTGGGCCAGCATTGACCACGGCGCGGATTTCCGCTTCCGTCGCGAACGTCAGCGGGCTGGCGACCTGCGGCAGCTTCTCAGCTTTCACTTCGTTCAGCTCGTGATCGCCACGCACCAGCAGGGCAACCAGCGGGTAAGCGCTCCCTTCAGTGGCTTTCACCAGCAGCGTCTTAACGGTTTTTTCGATCGGCAGGTTGAACTGCTCAACCAGCTCGGCAATGGTTTTCGCGTTTGGCGTATCAACCAGCGTCATCTCTTGCGTTGCGGCAGCACGCGGTTCTTTTGGTGCCAGCGCTTCTGCGAATTCGATGTTCGCCGCGTAATCTGAAGAGTCAGAGAAGATCACATCGTCTTCACCGCTCTGCGCCAGTACCTGGAATTCATGAGATGCGCTACCGCCGATGGAGCCGGTATCAGCCTGCACAGCACGGAAATCCAGCCCCATGCGGGAGAAGATTTTGCTGTACGCCGCGTACATTGCGTCGTAGGTCTCTTGCAGGGATTCCTGAGAGGTATGGAAAGAGTAGGCGTCTTTCATCAGGAATTCGCGAGAGCGCATGACGCCGAAACGCGGGCGAACTTCGTCACGGAACTTGGTCTGGATCTGGAAGAAGTTCAGCGGCAGCTGTTTGTAAGAGCTCAGCTCATTACGAATCAGGTCGGTGATGACTTCTTCATGCGTTGGGCCGAGAACGAACGGACGCTCGCCACGATCGACGAAGCGCAGCAGTTCAGGACCATACTGTTCCCAACGACCGCTCTCCTGCCACAGGTCAGCGGGCTGAACCACGGGCATGGACACCTCGATAGCACCGGCGTTGTTCATCTCTTCACGCACGATGTTTTCGACTTTTTTCAGGACGCGCACGCCGGTCGGCAGCCAGGTGTATAACCCGGAGGCCAGCTTGCGGATCATCCCGGCGCGCAGCATCAGCTGATGGCTGATCACTTCGGCGTCGGCAGGCGTCTCCTTCAGAGTGGAGAGCAGATATTGGCTAGTACGCATGTTGTTACGGTTCCATTTCGACGATTGGAACAGGCTGAAACACCAGCCTGACACAAAAAAGTGGTTTAGTTTACCAGTGTGGCAAAGATGCCAAAAGAGAGGAGAAGAAAATTACCTGGGTTCAAGGGCAAACACTTCAAAACCTGCCTCGGTGACGCGCCAGCGAACGTTAAAATCCAGCAGCCAGACGGCGTACGTTTTACCTGCTTCCTCTTCTTTACGGTAGGCCGGACGCGGGTCCTGTGCCAGAACTTCGGTGATGAAATCCCGCAAGCGAGGATAGCGTTTCTCCAGTTGGCCGAACTGAGCGGTTATCTCAGGCGTAAAATATACAGGCATGTCCGCCTGTGGGGCGTCCTGAGCATAGCTTGCACGCGCGTCCGGAAGGGCTTCGGCGAAGGGCAAATAGGGTTTGATATCGATCACCGGCGTGCCGTCTACCAGGTCCAGGCTACCTAACTCCAGTATCACCCGATCTTTCTGGCAGCGTATGCCTTTCAGTTCAACTAGCGACATGCCAACCGGGTTTGGACGGAAGGTCGAGCGCGTCGCAAACACCCCCATTCTCGCATTGCCGCCAAGACGAGGAGGACGCACGGTAGGACGCCAGCCGCCTTCCATCGTCTGGTGAAACACGAACACCACCCACAGGTGGCTGAACGCCTCAAGCCCGCGTACCGCATCGGCCTGATTGTAAGGCGCAATCAGGTGAAGCTCACCGCGTCCGCTGGTGACAAGACCGGGCTGGCGGGGGACGGCGAACTTCTCTTTGTAAGGAGAGTGGATAACGCCTATCTGCTCGAACTGAAATGCACTCATTTCGCCGTGATGTTCAGCGCAGAACCGATGCACACCGCCTGACGGTAGCAGCCCGGCGTGCCGCTGGTGACTTCACAGCTGTGCAGCAGGACCGCGTTGGCTTTCATTTTTGCGGCATTAATCTGCATGCGTTTACGCGCTGTCGGGATATTCGGTGGTGAGTCCTGATTGGTCGCCTGACAGGATTCGCCGCTCACTTCGCCCAGTTCACGGAACGGTTTACCGACGAGTTCATCCGCTTTCGTGATAATGCGAACCGGCGCAGGGCGAACCACTTTCGGTTTCGCAGGCTCGGTCTTTGGCGGGGTTGCCGTGCTTTGAACAGGTTCAACGGGAGATCTGCTTAGCATAGAACAGCCGCTCAGCATGAGTGCTAAAAGACAGATCGGTAAAGCACGCATAATATTTCCTCAATGGATAATCAAAACGTCAGATATTGAATCAGTTGACTGCACAAATGACAAGACGGGCATAAGCCCGTCCTGATGATATTACACTGAGGTGAGATTACCAGCCTTTAACAGCGCCGCCGTTAAACACTTTGTTGGCTTCCTGGTAAACTTCGTCAGACTGATAGGCCTGTACGAATTTCTTCACGTTTTCCGCGTCTTTGTTGTCTTCGCGAGTCACGATCAGGTTTACGTATGGAGAGTCTTTATCTTCAACGAAGATACCGTCTTTAGCTGGGGTCAGGCCAATCTGGCTGGCGTACGTGGTGTTGATAACGGCCAGGGCAATCTGCGCATCGTCCAGAGAACGTGGCAGCTGCGGTGCTTCCAGCTCAACAATTTTCAGATTTTTCGGGTTCTCGGTGACATCCAGAACGGTTGGCAGCAGGCCAACACCGTCTTTCAGTTTGATCAGGCCCACTTTCTGCAGCAGCAGCAGGGAACGACCAAGGTTAGTTGGGTCGTTAGGGACGGCAACCTGAGAGCCCGGCTGCAGCTCGTCCAGGGATTTAATTTTCTTAGAGTAACCGGCAATTGGATAAACGAAGGTATTACCCACGCCCACCAGTTTATAGCCGCGATCTTTGATCTGCTGGTCCAGGTATGGTTTATGCTGGAAGGCGTTCGCGTCGATATCACCTTTGCTCAGCGCTTCGTTCGGCAGAACATAATCGTTGAAGGTCACCAGCTCCACGTCCAGGCCATATTTCTCTTTCGCCACTTTCTGAGCAACTTCTGCAACCTGCTGTTCTGCACCTACGATAACGCCCACTTTAATGTGGTTCGGATCTTTTTCATCCTGACCGCAACCCACCAGTGCCAGAGAGCCGATCAGCGCGCCTACTGCTGCGAAGGTCTTTAATTTAAACGCCATGTTTTATCCTTAACTCGTAGAGTTTATGTTGTGTGTAACGTTATTTGTGCGTAACAGCCCGGACGATGCGATCGCCAGAGAACTGGATTAAGTAAACCAGAACAACCAGCAATACCAGAACGGTATTCATCACGGTCGCGTTATATCCAATATAGCCGTACTGGTAACCAATCTGACCTAAACCGCCCGCGCCTACGGCACCGCCCATCGCGGAATAACCGACCAGGGTGATAAGCGTAATGGTTGCCGCATTCACCAGCCCTGGCAGTGCCTCAGGCAGCAGAACCTTGCGGACGATCTGCATCGGCGTGGCGCCCATCGCGCGGGACGCTTCGATCAAACCGGTTGGGATCTCCAGCAGGGCGTTTTCCACCATACGGGCGATAAACGGCGCAGCGCCAACGGTCAGCGGAACGATCGCCGCCTGCAGACCGATAGACGTTCCGACGATCACGCGGGTAAACGGAATCATCCACACCAGCAGAATAATGAACGGGATAGAACGGAAGATGTTCACCAGCGCAGAGAGCGTACGGTACAGCTTCGCGTTCTCAATGATTTGACCCGGACGCGTCACGTACAGCAACACGCCGACCGGCAGGCCAATCACAAAACCAAAGAAGCCAGAGACAAAGGTCATTGCCAGCGTTTCCCAAACGCCGCGAACCAGCAGCCACATCATCGGCTCAGACATAACCCAGTACCTCTACTTTTACGTGATGTTCTTGCAGCCAGGCAATGGCTGCCTGGGTTTCTTCTTGTGTGCCGTGCATTTCTGTCAGCATGATGCCGAACTTCACGCCACCGGCGTAATCCATCTGCGCGCTGATGATGTTGTTATTCACGTTAAAGCGACGTGCGGTTTCGGAAAGCAGGGGAGCATCAACGGACTGGCCGGTGAACTCCATGCGCAGCATCGGGACGCTGTCTGCTGTTGCTTCTGTTTTCAGACGTTCCAGATAGTCTTCCGGAATATCCAGATGCAGCGTGGACTGGATGAACTGCTGCGCCAGCGGGGTTTTCGGATGCGAGAACACTTCGCTTACCGTGTCCTGCTCGATCAGTTCACCGTTACTGATGACCGCCACGCAGTCGCAGATGCGTTTCACCACATCCATCTCGTGCGTAATAAGGAGGATCGTCAGGCCCAGACGACGGTTAATGTCTTTCAGCAGTTCCAGAATAGAACGCGTGGTTGCCGGATCCAGTGCGCTGGTGGCTTCATCACACAGCAGTACCTTAGGATTGCTGGCCAGCGCGCGGGCAATGGCCACACGCTGTTTTTGCCCACCGGACAGATTTGCCGGGTAGCTATCCTGTTTGTCGCCCAGACCCACGAGGTCGAGCAGCTCGGTAACGCGACGCTTCACTTCTTCTTTCGGCGTGTTATCCAGCTCCAGCGGTAAGGCAACGTTGCCGAACACGGTGCGGGAGGCCAGCAGGTTAAAGTGTTGGAAGATCATGCCAATCTGACGGCGCGCTTTGGTGAGTTCTTTCTCTGAAAGGGCGGTAAGTTCCTGGCCGCCAACTTCTACGCTGCCCTGGGTTGGGCGCTCAAGCAGGTTAACACAACGGATCAGCGTACTTTTACCTGCACCCGATGCGCCAATGACGCCATAAATTTGACCAGCAGGAACATGCAGGCTGACGTTGTTCAGCGCCTGAATGGTTCGGTTCCCCTGCTGGAACACTTTGGTGATATTGGAAAGTTTAATCATTAGATTATTTTTATCGTATGTAAGTTAGCCGTGGCATTTTCTTCTGCCAGATACGGGTGATGACCGTAAACAAAACGGATGTTAAGGCATCCAGACGTCTAAATCAATCCAACTCTGTACGATGAGCACTTTATTGCGCTGCGATTCATGAGATACTAGCTGAACATGCCTTTTTCAGGAGCAAACCGGTGGCAAAATCAGTACCCGCAATTTTTCTCGATCGTGACGGCACTATTAATGTGGATCACGGTTATGTCCATGAGATTGATGAGTTCGAGTTTATCGAGGGCGTAATAGATGCCATGCGCCAGCTGAAAGAGATGGGCTATGCGCTGGTGGTGGTGACGAACCAGTCTGGTATTGCACGCGGTAAATTCACCGAAGCGCAGTTCGAGACGCTGACGGAATGGATGGACTGGTCACTTGCCGACCGCGGTGTGGATCTCGATGGCATCTACTATTGTCCGCATCATCCGCAGGGCACCGTAGAAGCATATCGTCAGACCTGTGATTGCCGTAAGCCGCATCCGGGGATGTTTATCTCTGCGCAGGAGTTCCTGCACATTGATATGGCGGCTTCTTATATGGTTGGCGATAAACTGGAAGATATGCAGGCAGCCGCAGCCGCGGGTGTAGGGACTAAAATATTAGTGCGTACCGGCAAGCCAGTGACGCCAGAAGCTGAGAATGCGGCGGATTGGGTGATTAATAGTCTGGCCGATCTGCCAAAAGAGATTAAAAAGCACCAAAAATAGCCTTTTTGGTGAAAAGGTGAGCGGTTGAAATAAAAATGCATTTTTCCGCTTGTCATTCCTCGGCGGCTCCCTATAATGCGCCTCCATCGACACGGCGGATGTGAATCACTTCACAGACAACGCGGTCGGTTGAAGAGAAAAAATCCTGAAATAACGGGTTGACTCTGAAAGAGGAAAGCGTAATATACGCCACCTCGCAACGGTGAGCGAAAGCTGCGTTGCACTGCTCTTTAACAATTTATCAGACAATCTGTGTGGGCACTCAAAGTGACATGGATTCTTAACGTCCTCGGACGAAAAATGAATACCAAGTCTCTGAGTGAACATGCGTAATTCATTACGAAGTTTAATTCACGAGCATCAAACTTAAATTGAAGAGTTTGATCATGGCTCAGATTGAACGCTGGCGGCAGGCCTAACACATGCAAGTCGAGCGGCAGCGGAAAGTAGCTTGCTACTTTGCCGGCGAGCGGCGGACGGGTGAGTAATGTCTGGGAAACTGCCTGATGGAGGGGGATAACTACTGGAAACGGTAGCTAATACCGCATAACGTCGCAAGACCAAAGAGGGGGACCTTCGGGCCTCTTGCCATCAGATGTGCCCAGATGGGATTAGCTAGTAGGTGGGGTAACGGCTCACCTAGGCGACGATCCCTAGCTGGTCTGAGAGGATGACCAGCCACACTGGAACTGAGACACGGTCCAGACTCCTACGGGAGGCAGCAGTGGGGAATATTGCACAATGGGCGCAAGCCTGATGCAGCCATGCCGCGTGTATGAAGAAGGCCTTCGGGTTGTAAAGTACTTTCAGCGGGGAGGAAGGCGTTGAGGTTAATAACCTCAGCGATTGACGTTACCCGCAGAAGAAGCACCGGCTAACTCCGTGCCAGCAGCCGCGGTAATACGGAGGGTGCAAGCGTTAATCGGAATTACTGGGCGTAAAGCGCACGCAGGCGGTCTGTCAAGTCGGATGTGAAATCCCCGGGCTCAACCTGGGAACTGCATTCGAAACTGGCAGGCTAGAGTCTTGTAGAGGGGGGTAGAATTCCAGGTGTAGCGGTGAAATGCGTAGAGATCTGGAGGAATACCGGTGGCGAAGGCGGCCCCCTGGACAAAGACTGACGCTCAGGTGCGAAAGCGTGGGGAGCAAACAGGATTAGATACCCTGGTAGTCCACGCCGTAAACGATGTCGACTTGGAGGTTGTGCCCTTGAGGCGTGGCTTCCGGAGCTAACGCGTTAAGTCGACCGCCTGGGGAGTACGGCCGCAAGGTTAAAACTCAAATGAATTGACGGGGGCCCGCACAAGCGGTGGAGCATGTGGTTTAATTCGATGCAACGCGAAGAACCTTACCTACTCTTGACATCCAGAGAACTTTCCAGAGATGGATTGGTGCCTTCGGGAACTCTGAGACAGGTGCTGCATGGCTGTCGTCAGCTCGTGTTGTGAAATGTTGGGTTAAGTCCCGCAACGAGCGCAACCCTTATCCTTTGTTGCCAGCGGTCCGGCCGGGAACTCAAAGGAGACTGCCAGTGATAAACTGGAGGAAGGTGGGGATGACGTCAAGTCATCATGGCCCTTACGAGTAGGGCTACACACGTGCTACAATGGCGCATACAAAGAGAAGCGACCTCGCGAGAGCAAGCGGACCTCATAAAGTGCGTCGTAGTCCGGATTGGAGTCTGCAACTCGACTCCATGAAGTCGGAATCGCTAGTAATCGTAGATCAGAATGCTACGGTGAATACGTTCCCGGGCCTTGTACACACCGCCCGTCACACCATGGGAGTGGGTTGCAAAAGAAGTAGGTAGCTTAACCTTCGGGAGGGCGCTTACCACTTTGTGATTCATGACTGGGGTGAAGTCGTAACAAGGTAACCGTAGGGGAACCTGCGGTTGGATCACCTCCTTACCTTAAAGAACCTGCCTTTGTAGTGCTCACACAGATTGTCTGATGAAAAGTAAATAGCAAGGCGTCTTGCGATTGAGACTTCAGTGTCCCCTTCGTCTAGAGGCCCAGGACACCGCCCTTTCACGGCGGTAACAGGGGTTCGAATCCCCTAGGGGACGCCACTTGCTGGTTCGTGAGTGAAAGTCACCTACCGTCATATCTCAAAA
This sequence comes from Enterobacter cloacae complex sp. IR5422, assembly GCF_049238165.1. Classification (NCBI taxonomy): domain Bacteria; kingdom Pseudomonadati; phylum Pseudomonadota; class Gammaproteobacteria; order Enterobacterales; family Enterobacteriaceae; genus Enterobacter; species Enterobacter cloacae complex sp. IR5422. Next base: position 326,494 of record NZ_JBMKHT010000001.1, read on the forward strand.
CTGACTTGCGAGTCACGTTTGAGATATTTGCTCTTTAAAAATCTGGATCAAGCTGAAAATTGAAACGACACATCTTTAAGGTGTGTTCGAGTCTCTCAAATTTTCGCAATCAGAAGTGAAACATCTTCGGGTTGTGAGGTTAAGCGACTAAGCGTACACGGTGGATGCCCTGGCAGTCAGAGGCGATGAAGGACGTGCTAATCTGCGAAAAGCGCCGGCGAGGTGATATGAACCTTTGA